>NZ_NDHW01000058.1 GCF_002251945.1 Pseudanabaena sp. SR411 | reverse complement strand
TCGCAGGAAACCGCTGAAACCCTCATTGTCTCGGTTTAAATATTTTTAGGCTTCCATTACGAGCGGAATGTGGGCTAGAACCTCCGTCAGCAAACTAACATTGTCAGGATTATCATCAATGATAAAAATAACGGGAGGCTTTGGGTATGACATAATTTAAGTTGCCAAGCTTTGAGAAATATAGCTATAGCCATACTACGATTATCTTGATTATACAGAATGCTCGCTATTGGCTGACTGTTTCAACAAATTTAAAATCTCCTGTTCATCAAAAGTCCTTGTTAAAGCTAATAATCTCATGGCAAAGCTTTGATATTGAGGAGCGAGTTGTTGAATTCTCTGAGCTTCTTGCTTAATTGCACTAAAATCCCCAACATCCAAAGCTTCAAAAATTTCTCTTAGCTCAGATTCTGGCGGTATAACTAGGTTTAGATCGCTTTCAATAACTGATTTTATAGTTGGCTGGACATCCTCATATGTCCAAGATATTTCCAGATATTCTTGAAGCTTATTTAAGAACATAGCTGAATCAATTGGCTTTGACAAAAAATCATTGCAACCAGCTTCATTACTTTTAATCTTCTCTGCCTCTAAAACGCTTGCCGAGAGTGCAATGATGGGGATTTGTTGAAATTCGGGCATCATTCTCAATCTGCGCGTCATTTCAAAACCGTCAAGTTCAGGCATCACCAAATCAGCAACGATCGCATCTACAGCATTGGTTTGCGCCATTGATATACCACTATAACCATTATCTGCTTCTAGAACTGTAAAGCCTAATGGTTCGAGTAAATGTTTGATCACAATTCGATTGACCCAGCGATCGTCAACCACCAAAATCGTTAACTTTCGACCTTGGTAGCCTGTAATCTTTCCGTAATTATCACTAGTGACATTGCTATTAATAACTTGAAGATTAATATTATCGACTTCAGGTAAATCTAGTTCAAACCAAAAGCGACTACCTTGACTTAGTTCACTTTCAACTTGGAGCTTACCACCCATCATCGTTACTAATTTTTGAGAGATGGCTAATCCTAATCCAGTGCCTTCAGGACGATTTTTACGATCGCCTACTTGTTCAAAGGGGAGAAATATCTTTTGGAGATGCTCAGGAGCAATGCCTTTACCCGTATCCATGATCGCAAAACGAATTCTTGGCGATTTGGATAAGGTGTCATTATCGGCAATATCTGCTGCTAATGGAGTATTGACTGGGACTAAATCCACTTTAAATGTGACATGACCGTTATCAGTAAATTTAATCGCATTTCCCAACAAGTTTAACAAGATTTGACGCAACCTTTGCTCATCGGCAAGGACATGGGAAGGAAGGCGATCGCAAAACTCATACATAAATATCAAATCCTTTTCTTCTGATTTGATGCGACAGATTTGGGCAACCCCTAATAATAGATTGGGCAAAAAGATCGCCTTGGGGAAAAGATCGAGCTTTTTCGCTTCAATTTTTGCTAAATCTAGAATCTCGGCAATCAAATCTAGTAAATGTAATCCACATTGATTAATTACATTAAAGCCTTCAATTTGTTTGGCGGTTGCTTCAGAATCACGCAGGAGAATCTGAGCATAGCCCAAAATACCATTCAGGGGTGTTCGCAATTCATGGCTCATACTTGCCAAAAATTCACTTTTGGCTTGGTTAGCTGCCTCAGCTTGTTCCTTAGCTTTGGCGAGGGCAATCTCGTTTGCTTTGCGATCGGTGATGTCTGCCGCCATGGATATCACAGTACTTCTACCGTCGGCAATTCTTCCTAGGGGTGCAGAGGCAAAATTCCAAATACGCTTCGATCCATCCTTAGCTGTGACCTCAATTTCTCCTTCATCTCGTTTTTCGGTGAGTTTATAGATATCTTTGATAATCTCCTGTACTTTCTCTAACGATAAATCATTTTTGCCATAGGCTTTAGCGATCCAATCACCAATTGTGGGGATATCTGCAATACTATACCCACTGAGTTCAGTCCATGCTTGGTTAACTTGCAGCACTTGACCATCTTCAGCATGGAAAATGATCGGGAAGGGTGCGTTTGTAATTGCACGGCTCAGTCTCTCTTCGCTCGCTTTAAGAACTAATTCGGAAGCTTTGCGATCAGTTATATCCATTGCCATGGAGATGACGGTACGTCTACCATCGGCAATCCGCCCTAAAGGAGCCGAAGCAAAATCCCAAATTCTCTTAGAGCCATCCTTTGCTTTGATTTCATATTCACCTTCCTTATGCTTTTCATTTATAGCATAGAGGGTGTTGATGTAATCTTGGACGACTGATTTGTGAATACCATAGGCATTAAATGTCCAGTCTTCGATCGTGGGTATTTCGGTGATGCTATAACCACTAAACTCAGTCCAAGCCTCGTTGATTTGTAATACCTGTCCATCTTCAGCGTGAATCATAATCGGGAAAGGAGATAAAATAATGGTTCTACGCATTCTCTCTTCACTTTCTTGGAGAGCCATTTCTATCTGTTTTTGTTCAGTGACATCTATAGCTATACCAATGAACACCTGTTTAGTATCGCTAATATCTGAAAGTAATGCAGCGTCAAATCTCCAAATGCGAGGCGATTCATCAGCAGTGACAATCTCAACTTCTTTTGTTTCTAAGCTATTTCTGTTGCTACGATCCAAGCCATAGGCTAAGGTCTGGATTGCTGGCAATTTTTCCTGACAGAATCGATCTGTCCATGCGATTATTTCTCTGATGTCGCGATCGGCATATCCTGTTTGATCGATCCATGCGCGATTTATTTGTAAAGGTCTGAGATTGCCTGAATAGATAATGATCGGAAATGGCGCATTCACAATCGCTAAGCGAAATCTTTCTTCACTTTGTAGTAACTTTGCTTCTGCTTGTTTGCGGTATTTCTCGGATTCATCAAGACGGAGTGCTAAACAGACATCTTCAGTTAACTCTGTTAATAGTTTCACGACATCGTCCCTAAAAAAGCCTATTTCCGAAGAGCAGAATGTGAGTACCCCAAAAACCTGATGGTTAAAAGACAAAGGAAACACAGCATTAGATTTCAGGCTATGTTTTTTAGCGATCGCCTGCCATGCAGAGGGAGTAGGAACATTTACAAAATCATTGGTTACGATAATGCGATTTTCTCTAATCGCCGTACTATAGGGACTCTGACCAATCGCTAAGTTAGGATCGACTGAAATTTGAATTTCTTGGGTATAGGCAAGATCTTTACCTGCTGATGCCAATACTTCTAGCATTTGCGTTTGATGATTCGGCACACCCACCCAAGCTAGTTGAAATCCGCCATAGTCGATCGCAATTTGGCAAATCTCAGGCAATAGCTGTTGTAGATCTTGAATACGGACGATCGCTTCGTTGGCGCGACTCAAGAAGGCATAGAGCCTAGTAGAACGTTCAAGTTGATATTGAACCTTGAACAGATCCGTTAAGTCCTGTACAAACACGAAGAAATATCCATTGTTTTTGGCAAAATAAGAAATGCCGATCTGCACGTCAATAATATCGCCATTCTTATGTTTCCATTTTTGTTGCAATCGCTGTTTTTTAGTAGCGAGAATATTGGCAACAAATTCTTCATGCTGAAAGTCATCACCAACGACCAAATCAAAAATACTCAGCGACAATAATTCATCGGTGCTATAACCTGCGATCGCCTCAAAAGACTCATTTACTTCGATAAATTTGCCATCGCTATTGATCGTGGCATAGCCATCAAGGGAAGTTTCGATCGCCGTGGCATAGCGCGAGGTACTCTCGGCAATTATTTCTAATCTTTCAACTTCGGCACTTTGGGCTAGAGATTTAAGGGCTAGTTTTCCTGATTTTCTGACTTGGTAAGTAACATACAGCAACACGACTATCAATAAACCCGCAAGACTACTAATCGAAATTGCCAAGCGTTGCAGAGGTGCATCGGCTTCACTGCTGTCAATTTCGGAGATCATTAACCAAGGTGTATTTTTAACTCTGAGGGCGGCGGCAAGCACAGACGCACCTCGGTAGTCTAAGGCTTTTAAGATGAATGGCGATACTTGAGACTTAATGGCCTGTACAGCAAAAACATTGGACTTGTCTAGAGATACTGTAAATTCCGACACATTGCTACTGCGGTGGCGCAAAGCCGTGAGATAGCGGACAACATTACCTTCTTGTCTAACGAGGACAGTTTCGGCAGTAGGGCTAGAGGTTGGCCAAGCGCTTAACAACGGAAATAAATAATCCTTCGGATCAGACTCTAGATAAACAGCTCCTATTAGATCTTTTTGTTGATTGTAGACAGGAGCTAAGATGCCATAGACAATTTTTTTACCTTTACTTGTCTCAATCCAATTGAGATCAATTAATTCAGGTTCACTAAAACTAGGAGCAGACTTGAGTTTTTGAGCAAAGGTGCTTGCCACGATGGCGGGTAAATCGTCATCGGCTGCTGATTTCCAGACCGTCCTACCTTGGCGATCAAACAAGATGATTCTCTGATAACCATACTCTGCCTTTGTGGCTGTGATTGCGGCTTTTAGGGTTGAGGCAATTGCCTTTGATGCTTCATTTTGAATAGGATTGGCGATCGCTTCGATGGTGATTTGCACCGATGGTCTAGCTACAAAAATCTGAGCATCGGCTTTGCGCTCATTTAGCCATTGTTCAATCTGCTGCGATTTTAATTTGGCGATCGCCAACAAATTTTCTTCAGTATTTTTTTGGATCTGCGCCCCAAACCACTGAAAAGCCCATAAACCTCCACCACATATACCCACCAAAGCTATAACTAAACCCACAAACAGTTTTGTGCTAGCTAGTTGACGCTTTGGTCGCTGTTGTTCCCCACCTTGTGGAAATAGACTAGGCATGGAGTTTACCAAAAAATCTGTCTATATAAATGGTATACCCATATTTCTGAAAAAGAAATGCTTCTACTTTTTTAAATTATTTAGTGTGGTAAGGGTTCTGAGATCTAATAAAGAACCAGATTTTTTATGGTGCGGCTGCGCCGCACCATAAAAAATCTGGTTCTTTATTTTTACTGCGCGTCCCAAAGTGTCAAAATAAGTTCTAACGTTGTGAGATTGAGGCGAAACGATGTCACTAAAAGCTGGCAAAGAAGCGTTGCTGCGAAAGCACTATACTGAGGCGATCGCTATCTTGACTGAATATAGCCAAGATAGTAATGATCTGACCTCCAAAGACTATGTGCAAGCGCAGATTTGGCTAGTTTCGGCGTACAAAAAAACAGGTCGAGCCGATAAAGCGATCGCTATTTGCGAGCAGTTAGAGGCTCATGCTGACCCGCAGTTGCAAAAATGGGCGCAAAAATCCTTAATTACCCTTCGTGCTGCCCTTGATGCACCAACCGACGATCGCATCAGGCGGAATGAAGATGTCGCTTCGGTCATCAAGTCCGATCCTCGCCGCTATCGCAAAAAAGACGTTACCCTATCCCTTCCCTCGCGTTATACATATTTTCTGATTGCCGCGATCGTGCTAACAATCGTGGCGATCATCGGCTTGCAATTTTTAATCAGCTATGGAATTTCGCGAATTTTTACCGATTACTTTTCGGACGCTTGGGTAAAAATAACAGCGATCGTGTCAGTGGTATTCAGCGTTTTGCTGTTTTTTATGTCACCTTGGATTATCGACATTACCCAAAAGCAATATCACCGCATTCAATGGATTACCTTGGCTGATTTGGATGAAAAGAGTCCTGAAGCCGTGGAAATCATTGAGAATTTTTGTGAAAAGTACAATATCTTTGTGCCGCGATTGGGATGGATTGAAGACGATGCACCTGTGGCTTTTACCTATGGAGTGATTTCTAACTCGGCGCGAATTGTCGTCAGTCATGGTCTATTTGCATGTCTAGATGATGATGAAATTGCAGCGGTCTATGCCTATCAACTCGGAAGAATTCGGAACAAAAGCTTTGCAGTTTTGACCTTTGTTTCCGCTCCCGTTCAAGTTCTTTATTACATTTATGTGTTACTGAGCCGCCAAAGTTATCGCGCTAAAAGTGCTAAACAAATCTGGCAAATTGCAGCCACCTTTGCCAATGTTCTCTATTCTCTCAGTAATTATTTGTTGGTTTGGCTCTCCCATGCCAGTACGATCGTCAGCGATCGCTTTGCCTCAGAAGTAACAGGCAATCCCAACGCCCTAGCGCGTGCGCTACCCAAGATGGCAAGGCAAATGCTGCCTTTTAATCAGCCTGCCATGCCCACTAATCGTCTGTTAGAGTCTACTAGAGCATTAGGAATATGCGATCGCCAAACTATGACTGCGATCGGGCTAGCAATGGAAATTGCCCATGTTGGACAAACCGATCAAGATCCCTATCGAGTCTTCCTATGGGAACTATTTAATCCTTGGCGGCGTTGGCTAGAAATTCATTCCACCCATCCCCTAGTTGGGAAACGTTTGAAGTTTCTATCAGGATATTCCAAACAATTGGGGCTGTTAACAGAATATGATTTTGCAGAACTATTAAAGGAAGAGAAAAAGCTCAATAAAAAAGCCCTATATCAAAACTTTTGGCGCGATTTGCTAATCCAAATTTCACCTGTTGTTGGTGTTGTGATCGCCGTAATTGCTGCCATGCTGTTATCGCAACTGTACAACCGATGGTTATTACTCAGCCTATTAATGATTGGCTTAGGCTTAGGATTTATGCTGCAAGGCAGTTTGCGCTATCCCGACTTTCGCAAAGTGGCTGATACTGATCTAGTAAGTCTAATGATCGATCCCTATGCCAGTTATGTCCAAGGCGCTCCTGTGCAAATCCCAGGGGAGTTACTCGGCTATGGTACTGACGAATTCTACATTGGTTATATGCTACGCCTAGAGGATCAAGGGGGCTTAGCCTTCATCAACTATATTCCCAACTTCCGTCAATGGATTATCGATCCTTCTAATACGATTAAAAATCTAGAAATGTTATGCGATCGCTCGGTAATCGCCACAGGTTGGTTTCGACGTGGCAAGTTCCCAATTATCGATCTATCAACGTTGCAACCAATCATGGAAGATCGTCCCAAACAACGCGCTTCTCTCACCAGCTATCACCAATTCTGGAACAATATCGGCAGTTCGATTCTAGTTCTACTAGGTTTATTGTTATTACTCCTAACCGCTCGCTTATTCTGAAGTTTAAAATCTAATCATCATCTCCAGTCTTAAGAATAGATCCTTATGATTAACTATATTGAAAAATTTCCTCTTCCTGAAGAATGTATTCCTGAGACTTTGAGACAATTACTTCTGCCCGTAGCAGGTCAAAATCCAGCTAAAATGGTCTGAGGTCGCATCTAGTTGTGAACTAATCGCTGTAACGTGACCGTTCGTTGCAATCCCTCCTTATTCTTAGTATAGCTATAGCCATCAATGTTAAGACAAAGCCAAAACCCAAAAGAGAGTTGCGGCGCTTCGCGCCGCAACTCTCTTTTGGGTTTTATGTCCTGACTTGGCTGGCTATAGCTATATATAGGTTTTGCCTGCGGCGATAAACACTACACCTTCTTCGTAAGGAACTGTTGTTTGCTTCATTTTCACGAGTCTCAACATCAAGACCTAACCATACCCACAGTTGATTGTCGGTGTTACCGACAAATGACCATAATTCGTCCATCTGTATAGAATAGATAGTCAGACGACATTTAGGTTTGGGTTGGACTTGCACCTCTTGAGAAATGTCTTGATATTTTTGATTGACGTATCTCTGTAACCAACGTTCTGACACTTTCAGGACTCGTGCAATCCCTCCTAACGGGATTTTTTCCAATAGCAGTCGCTCCAGCAGAGATTGCATGGGTTGAATACGTTCTAACACTCTTTGACATTGAGGATTTCCAACAAATTGACGACCACATGACGGGTTTTACCATTTTTTACCACTGACTCGCAATGGCACGATGGGCAGTTTGGTCTGGACTCTGTCATGGGCTAACTCGTTAACATTAGAAACTCTTCCGTTATTTTCCTCCATCCTTTCCTTTTTAGGACTACCTAAAGTTTGTTCATATAGTTTAATCTGTTTTGAGGGTGAATTTACCAGTACTCTCTTGTCAAAAGACAGAAGGGCTAAATACTCTTACAGCGCAAAGCGCTGTAAGAGTATTTAGCCCTTATCAATGAGTGCGATACAATTAAGGACTGTTTGAATTTGTACATAAATTTAGGATTGTAAGCTCTGAATAACTTTACTTTTAAATTAGAGTGTCAGTGCGATCTCACTGATGCCAGAGTTGGGCAATTCCATACACCCCATGGAGTTGTCCATACCCCTCGTTTTATGCCCGTTGGCACATTAGCGAATGTAAAAACTGTCACGCCTGCACAGCTTAAAGACTGCAAAGCCGAAATGGTCTTAGCTAATACCTATCATCTCCATCTCCAACCAGGCGAAGATATTGTGTCAGAAGCAGGTGGATTACATAAATTTATGAACTGGGATGGTCCAATTCTGACAGATTCAGGTGGATTTCAGGTTTTTAGTCTGAGTGAGATTCGTTCCATTAGTGAAGAGGGAGTCCAGTTCCGATCGCCTCGCGATGGCAATATGATTAATCTGACTCCAGAAAAATCGATTCAAATCCAGAACCAACTGGGAGCAGATGTAATCATGGCTTTTGATGAATGCGCTCCTTATCCATCCACCTATGAAGCAATCAAGCTAGCAGGACAACGCACAACCCGATGGCTAGAGCGATGCATTAAGGCACACGATCGCAAGAATGATCAAGCTTTATTCGGTATTGTCCAAGGTGGTGTTTATCTTGATTTACGTCAACAGTCGGCACGAGAACTGATTGAATTTGATTTACCAGGTTATGCGATCGGCGGCGTAAGTGTTGGCGAACCACCAGAATTAATCGAAAAAATTGTCAGAGCCACAACCCCACTTTTGCCAACCGATAAACCTCGCTATCTCATGGGCGTTGGGACATATAAGGAAATGGCTCAGGCTGTAGCCGCAGGCATTGACTTATTTGATTGTGTTATTCCTACAAGATTTGCACGGCATAGTGTGGCTCTCGTCAAAGGTGAGCGCTGGAATCTCAAAAACCAAAAATTTAAGCGCGATTTCACTCCTATTGATAGTGATTGTGATTGCTATGCTTGTCAAAATTTCTCGCGGGCTTATATCAGTCACTTAGTGCGATCGCAAGAAATTTTGGGCTATACGCTACTATCGATTCACAATATTACTGAACTAATTCGATTCACCCAGCAAATGCGCCAAGCAATCATTGACAATCAATTTGTCGAAAAATTTGGTCATTATCTCTCGAAGTCTTCATCCTTTGCAGAGGAACGCCACCCATGATTCGCTTATCTCTCTATATTTTTCTATGGATTACATCAATGGCGATCGCTATTTTTGCAACCCAAAATACTAATTTAGTTAACTTAAGATTATTTTCCTTTGAGTCCATCAAGTTGCCGCTAGGACTATTATTAATTTTCTGCGCTGGCTTCGGAGCTACATGCATTACTTTTGGGCAAACTTTAATAGGTTTTGAATTGCCAACAGTACCGAAATTTTCTGTTTTTCCTGCTGGAAATAGTTCTTCAAAACGTCAAACTGTAGCTCAACCATCAACAGTAAAAAAAGATATTTCTAGGACAAATAATACAAATAATAATGTTAAAGATGATTTTGATGACGACTGGGATGATGACTGGGGATAGATTGTATTCCCGAATACATTTGTGGTTAACTGATTTTGTTAGCTTCCAATATATGCATCCAAACAAATGTAACCAAGTTTATTAAATATTAAGATTTAGTAGACTACTTGGTTATACTTGTTCAAACATATTTCTTTTATGGTGTGAAGGAATGAAAAAAGTCAGTAATTTCTCAGTGATATTAGGCTTGAGCTTGTTGGCTACGGCTACAGGCACAAACGCTGAGACTCAAAATCCAGTACAAGTTCAGTCTCAATCGACTTCTGTTCCAGTAATGCAGTCATCACTGCCCGTAACAGAATCAAAGTTGAGCGAATCCGAAACTATTCGAGCAATTAACACGGATTCAATCCGTCCCAAGACTGTAGCTCAAAACGTTACTTCTGTATCTCAATTGAGTGATGTGAAGCCTACTGATTGGGCTTTCACTGCTTTACAATCTTTAGTTGAGCGCTACGGCTGTATTGCAGGATATCCTGACAGTACTTTTCGCGGTAGACAAGCGACTAGCCGTTATGAATTTGCTGCTGGTTTAAATGCTTGTTTAGATAAGATCAATGAAATTATCTCCGCAGGTTTGGCTGATAAGGTCAGCAAGGAAGACCTCGCGACACTGCAAAAGCTTCAAGAAGAATTTGCGGCTGAACTCGCTACTCTACGCGGTCGTGTTGATGCTCTAGATGCTAAGGTCGCCAAGCTAGAAGCACAACAGTTCTCTACAACCACTAAGCTCAGTGGTCTTGCTTTCTTTAATGTGACAGGTGCAACTGGCGCAGATGTACTCAGAGAACAAGTTACTGCTGGAGTCAGAACTACACCATTAGCTCCAAGACCTAACGTGACCATGAGTGGTTTAGTATGGTTGACTCTAAACACCTCTTTCACTGGCAAAGACTCGTTAGTTACTCAGCTTGCTGTTGGCAATGGAACGTCGCCATACAATAACTACGTCTCAACGGGTTTCTTCAATACTACAGGTACTCCATTCACTGATCAAACTGCTGGCGCAAATGCCAATACTTTCGTTCTACGTGAATTGTCTTATACTTTCCCAATATTTGAGAAAGCTAGTTTAGTCGTTGGTCCTCGTGTCAACTTCTACAAGTACTTCGATGGCAATCGTTTCATCTATCCTTGGAATACCACATTTAACTCGATCAACAGTACATTGCTTTCTAATGCCAAGCGTGGTGCTGGTGCAGTTTTCATGACTCCTTTGGGAGATCTATTTGACTTCAAAGTTGGTTACTTGGCTGAAAGTAATGAATTTGGTGATTCGGGTGCATCAGCCGCTAATCCAACCAGTGGTGGTTTATTCGGCGGTAACAATGCGCTAACAGCCGAACTTGGTTTCAAGCCAAGTGATGCGATTAAACTTCGCTTGCTCTATAGCCGTACAAACCTTGCTCCAAACGCTGGCGGCACAGTTGGTGGTGCTGGATTTACTCCATCTTTACCTGGAACCGCAGGCTTCCTTGGTGGTCTGAACAATGGACAGTCCGATGTATTTGTGGCTAACTTTGATTGGTTGGTTACCAAAGGATTTGGTCTATTTGGTCGCTATGGATATGGAACTACCAACCTGAATAAAACTACTGGTGGTTCTACCAATGTCAACATGCATACCTTCCAAGTAGGTGCAGCTTTCCCTGACCTATTTAAAGAAGGCGCACAAGCGATGATCTCCTTTGCAATGCCATTTAAGTTTGGAGATACGGACAACGTTCTTCTCTCTGGTCGGGGCAATGACGGTACACAGTACGATCTTGAGTTTTCTTACATCTATCCTGTTACCAAGAATATCTCCTTGGTTCCTTCTGCTTATTTCATCTTTAATCCTAATAACTTCAGCAACAACCCAACTGTATTTGTTGGCAACTTGCAAGCAGTGTTTAGCTTCTAGTCAAAAGATGTAAATCTTCCAAATAAAAGAAGGTGTGCTTTGCACACCTTCTTTTATTTGGAAGCCAGAAGATGAGTTGCGGCGCTTAGTGCCGCAACTCATCTTCTGGGATTTTGTCCCAAGCAAAACTTGCTCTGCTACACACCATTTTGTGGTTTGATGTAACTCAAGTAGTTAGTAATACATTTGTTATAGATAATATTTGCTAGCTTCTAATTCAGTGTAGATTTCTTATATTAGTTTTTCTTAACTCGCGGTACATTCAATCTTTTCAAGGTGTGAAGGCATGAGTCCAATTTATATTCCCCGTCGCAAGTTTATTCGAGGCGCGATCGCTACAGCCGCTTTTGGGGCAACTTCTCAACTTTGGGTAGGCTGTTCAGAGCAAGCTCCTACAACTGGGAACACAGGTTCTCCTAGTACAACAGGAGCGGCAAGCGCAACCCTGTTGAATATTGGATTTATCTATGTGGGTCCAAAAGATGATTTTGGCTATAGCCAAGCTCACTTTGAGGGCGAAACAGCGATCGCTAAGCTACCTGATGTCAAAACATTTAGTGAAGCTAGTGTTGCAGAAACTGCCACAGTTCAAGAAACCATGCTGAGCATGATTAACCAAAATGGAGTTTCAGTTTTATTCCCGACATCTTTTGGATACTTCGACCCTCACATTCTCAAAGTTGCGGCAGACAATCCGAAGGTGCAATTCTTCCATTGTGGCGGCATGTATACAGAAGGTAAGCATCCTAAGAATATTGGTAGTTACTACGGCTATATTGATGAAGCGGAATATATCGCAGGTATCGTTGCTGGGCTAACAACAAAATCTGGTAAGCTAGGCTTTGTGGCAGCAAAACCAATTCCACAGGTAGTTCGCAATATCAACAGCTATACCCTTGGCGCTCGTAGTGTTAATCCTAAAGCCACAGTCCAAGTTCTATTTACTGGTGACTGGTCAGTTCCTGTCAAGGAAGCCGAAGCTTCTAACAGCATGATTGATCAAGGTGTCGATGTATTGACTTGTCACGTTGACAGTCCTAAGGTTGTGATGGAAACTGCCGAAAAACGTAAGGTTTTCTGCACGGGATATCATACGGATCAGTCCAAGCTTGCTCCTAATGGGTATCTTACGGGTGCAGAATGGGATTGGACTAGTGTTTACACTAAGTATGTGGAACTATTTAAGGCTGGCAAATCAGTTACAGATGGCGGTATTCCACATATATTGCGTGGTGGTCTCAAAGAAGGATTTTGTAAGGTGTCACCTTTTGGCAGTGCTGTAAGTGCTGCGACGAAGAAGGAAGCTGAGACTGCGCTGGCTAAGCTCAAGGATGGCAGCTTGATTATTTATGCTGGTGAGATGAAAGATAATACTGGCAAGGTTGTGATTGCTAAGGGCAAGGAATACAAGCAAACAGATATCGATCTGGAAAAGATGGATTGGTTTGTTGAAGGTGTAATTGGTAGTGTGAAGAGCTAGGTTAATTCGATATGTGTAGCGCAATTGCTGCACATATCATTCACAAATTTGGTGTATGAATATGAGCTTACGCGATCGCTGGCGTTCGACATCTGAGAATATTGTAATTCCCATTGGCGCATTAGTGGTTTCCCTAATTGTATTCGGGATTTTCTGTGCTATCCAAGGAAAAAATCCGTTCGCAATTTATGAAACGATTTATAAATCTGCGTTCGGTAATAGTTTCTCTTGGCAAGGAACTTTGATTCGTTCGGCTCCGTTAATGCTGACATCGTTATGTACAGCTATACCTGCAATGCTAGGGTTAACGATCATCGGTAATGAAGGAGCTTTGATCGTTGGTGGTTTGGGTGCGATCGCCGTTGGGTTATCGATCTCCTCTTTACCTTCTTTGATTGTGCAAATTGGCATGGCGATGGGCGGTATTATCGCAGGTGGTCTATGGATCATGTTTGCTGGTGCAATTAAGTACTATCGCGGTGTTAATGAAACTATTAGTAGTTTGTTAATGAATTACATTGCGCTAGCTGTACTTAATACCCTTGTTGAGGGTCCAATGCGCGATCCTGCGAGCCTCAATAAGCCTTCAACATTTCCGCTGTTGCCTGTGAATATGCTGCAAAGTATTCCCAATACACGCATCCATTACGGATTAATCTATGGATTAGTAGCCTGTGTGATTGCCTATTTCCTAATTCATCGGACAACCTTTGGTTTTGCCGTTCGGACTGTTGGTGGTAATATTCGGGCTGCCAAAATTGCAGGTTTACCAGTTGGCAAACTGACTCTAATTGTCAGCTTCTTGGGTGGTTCCTGTGCAGGTTTGGCAGGAATGGTGGAAATCGCCGCAGTTCATGGTAGCGCTAATGCCTCTCTTAATGCTGATTATGGATATAGTGGCATTCTCGTTGCTTTCATCGCCAGACAGAATCCCTTAGTTGCGGTGATGGTTGCTGTATTAATGGGTGGTATCCTCTCCAGTGGGAGCGCTCTCCAGAGATCTTTTAATTTGCCAGATGCGACGGTGCTGCTTTTCCAAGGCATCGTATTTTTAGCAATTCTCTTTAGTGAGTCGCTTTATGGTCGTTTAGATTTCTTTAAAGATAGAGAACCTGAAGTGAAGATTGATGCTGCAAGTGTGGTTTAGATAATCGCCAGAGAATGAGTCGCTCGCTAAGCGAGCGACTCATTCTCTGGTTTTAGTTTTTTATCTCTTAGCTACTTACCAATCACCAGTTACCAATTATCAATTATCAAAACTATGGCACAAGATGCATTGGGTTGGATGAGCGTACCTCTAGCGATCGTCGCAGGGACACTGCGAGGCAGCGCTCCATTTCTATTTGTGAGCTTAGGTGAATGTCTCACGGAAAAGGCTGGCAAAATCAATCTGGGTCTTGAAGGAACTCTGCTCACTGGAGCTATGACTGCTTACGCAGTCTCCTACTTAACCAAATCTCCTTGGCTAGGTGTTTTCGCCGCAGGGATGGCAGGTGTAGTACTGGGATTAATCCATGCTTGGTTATCACAACGCCCAAAGGTGAGTGATGTCGCTGTTGGTATTGCGATGATTATTTTTGGTAGTGGCATTGCCTTTTTCTTTGGTAAAGCCTTTATCCAACCTAAAGCTGAGCAATTGCCCCTATTTGATTTAGGCAGTTGGAGTAGCTATCCACAGGTGCAAGAGGCGCTTAGAGTCAGTCCTTTACTATTAATTGGTATTGCGATCGCCCCTTTAATGCAATGGTTCTTTAGTTCGACTCGCTGGGGTCTATATGTTCGCGCTGTGGGTGATAGTCCTAGTGCGGCTAGAGCAATGGGAATTTCGGTTGTTGGTGTACGGACTTTGGCGATCGTGTCTGGTAGTTTCCTCGCAGGTTTAGGCGGAGCAAGTTTATCACTTTATTATCCTGGACTATGGTCAGAACGGATTTCTAGCGGTCAGGGCTTGATGGCTGTGGCTCTGGTAATTTTTGCAAGATGGCAACCGATTCATTGTTTATGGGCTGCGTTGTTTTTTGGAGGAGCGCAAGCGTTAGGACCTTCATTGCAAGCCGTTGGTATTGGCTCCTATCGTTACTTATTCAATGCGTTTCCATATATTTTGACCCTAGTTATCATCATCATTACTTGTTCGCCACGGCGAACGTTAAGTGGTTCTCCAGGTGCATTAGGAACAAATGAGTAAAACTCAAATAAATAAAAAAGCCTTGCAATGCAAGGCTTTTTTATTTCAATTTAATTAGAGTGCAAAGCGCTATAGGATAAAGTATCTATGGTGACATATAGATGCTTTGTAGATTATGGGAAATCAACGACCGATCGCTGTAGATTTATTTGCAGGTGCGGGCGGAATGACTTTGGGCTTTGAGCAAGCAGGATTTGATGTACTTGCATCGGTAGAGATCGATCCGATCCATTGTGCTACCCATGAATATAACTTCCCGAAGTGTAAAGTCATCTGTGCTAGTGTCACTGATATAACAGGCGACGAGATTCGCGATATAGCGCAAATAGGTAGACAGGAAGTTGATGTGGTATTTGGAGGACCTCCTTGCCAAGGTTTTTCGCTAATGGGGAAACGAGCTTTTGATGATCCGCGTAATCAGTTAGTTTCACATTTTATGCGTTTAGTAACCGAACTTAATGCAAAGTACTTTGTAATGGAAAACGTCAAAGGCTTAACTATTGGCAATCATCGTAAGTTTGTAGAGGAGGTGATCGAGAACTTTGAGGCAAAAGGATACAATATCTTGAAAGATAACGGAGTTCTCAATGCTTCTCACTTTGGTGTACCCCAACATCGGGAACGATTTTTCCTAATTGGCTGTCGCAAGGACTTACCTTTACCATCTTATCCATTAGCAATTAGCAAACCTGCAAATGCTAAAAAAATTCCTAAGGAACTTACTAATTTAACAAATAGCCCAACTGTTAGAGATGCGATCGCAGGTTTACCAGATATTTCTGAGTATACTGAGTTAATGAAACAGGATAATTTGCAAGTAGAATTTGGGCAATTCAGCGAATATGTAAAGCTAATCAATAATTTTGGTGAATCAAATTTTGGCTATAAAAGAGAATATGATAAAAAGTTACTAACTTCTAGTCTTATGTCAAAACATAAGGACACTTCCATACAACGTTTTAGTGCTACTGCTCAGGGGGAAGTCGAAAGCATTAGTAGATTTTATAAGTTAGCTTTAGATGGAATTAGTAATACCCTGAGAGCAGGAACTCCAAGTAATCGTGGTGCATTTACAGCTCCTCGTCCAATACATCCGATTACTCCAAGATGTATAACTGTCCGAGAAGCTGCTAGATTACATAGCTATCCAGATTGGTTTCGCTTTCATAAGACAATTTGGCATGGTTTTAGACAAGTTGGTAATTCAGTACCACCGCTTTTAGCAAAAGCTGTAGCTTCGCAAATCATTAAAACAATGAATATTTCGCCTACTTTAAGTGAAGATGTACATTCTTTGGGAGAGAAAACATTATTAGAATTCAATATGACTACAGCATCTCAGTACTATAAGGTTAGTCCTTACACAATTGAGCCACGAACTAAAAAAATCTTCACAAAGAGTTAAAAAGTCACTAATTTAAAATAATTCCTATATAATTATTTTACCTGAATATTTCATTTTCTTCTGTAAAGCCTGTCGCACAACAAAACATCATGAGCGGAACTGTTAATGCGTCTCCCACTAAAACATTTTTTGTTGATATGTTGACTCGTGATATTGAGCTGAAAGATGCAATTTTAGATCTTTTAGACAACTGTGTAGACGGAATACAAAGAGTTACAAAAAATGCAGAAGCTGCAGAAACTCCATACCAAGGTTATTGGGCAAAAATAACATTCTCAGATAGAGAATTTAAAATCGAAGATAACTGCGGTGGAATTCCATTAGAAGTTGCTGAGCAATATGCATTTAGAATGGGAAGACCTGCTGCTAATGTAGATCAAGATTTACAACTATATACTATAGGCACTTATGGTATTGGCATGAAGCGAGCAATCTTCAAAATGGGAAGATCAGGCGAAGTTATTTCACAAACCTTAGATAATACCTTCAAGGTTTCAATTAGTGATGATTGGTTATCAAGCGATCAAGATTGGAGTTTGCCTTTAGAAGAGATCACACCAACATTACAATCAAATGGGACTTCAATTACAGTCCATAATTTGCTTCCTAATATTCAAGACAAATTTTCATCATCTGAATCAACTTTATATGATGACTTAGTAATTGCAATACAAAGGCATTACACATATATTTTCCACAAGGGTTTCAGGGTTGAGGTGAATGGGCAGCAAGTTATTCCTGAACCATGGTTACTAAAATGGGATGGACAAGAATTTCTTGAGGAAGAGACTATTGCACCTTATCTTTATAAAGCTCTTATAGATGATGTAGAAGTCAGATTAGCAGTAGGTTTTTATACTGACAATCCTGATGGCAGTGAGCTTGATGACATTGTAGAAGGAAATGAAAGGAGATCTGACAATGCTGGATGGACAATTATTTGTAATGATCGAGTAGTTCTTTACTGCGACAAATCAATTTTAACAGGGTGGGGTGAAGCAGCCGTTCCTAGATATCATCCACAGTTTATAGCTATTTCAGGTGTCGTAGAATTTCGCAGTCACGATCCTCGGAAATTACCAATCACAACAACTAAGCGTGGTATTGATGCATCATCAGTCATCTATCTGTACGTTAAAAATTTTATGCGAGAAGGATTAAAGCATTTCACTGCTTATACAAACAGGTGGAAAAAAGATTCTCTAGCTGAGAAACAAAGATATTCAAAAACCAAATCAATAGACCCAATCGCTTTATTTACTACTCAAAGTAAAATTAAGATTCCTTGGAAGCCTGTTAAATCAAAATCCAGTCTAAGTAGTATAAATGAAGGAGTTGAAGATAGGTATCTTCCCAAACTCCCAACGCCAAATGCATCTGATACTCACGATGAATCACTAAACATAAAATTCAGGAAACCCAAACATGAAATCCAAGCAGTAGCAGAGTATCTTTTTGAGGATGCTAATCACGATCCTTCTGAAGTTGGTGCAGAGTGTTTCAATATGATTCTGAAAAAATCAATCTAAAAAATAAAACTTAAAGAATGGCTAGTACTGCTACTTCAATTCCTTATCAATTAAGGAAAAATAAAATTATTGATCGATACGCATTTGTTGAGATTTTAGAACTGATAAATCGTTCTAATAATATATCTGATTACACATATATTGGTTTTGGCGGTCATTCTTTAGAGGATTTCAAATATCTACATTATAAGTTTGGAATGACAAAAATGATTTCTCTTGAACAAGATAAAGAAACTTGGAAACGTCAAAAATTCAATAAGCCCGTAAGCTGCATAGAATGTCTTAACGAATCTAGTGGAGAATTTATCCGAAAATTTGAAAGAGAGAATAATACAATCGTATGGTTGGATTATACATCGCCAAAGGATTTGCGTAGCCACTTGCTAGAATTTCAATCATTATTAACTACTTTATATGCTAATGATATTGTAAAAATAACTTTAAATGCAAATCCATCTGCATTAAATGGAAATTCTAATTCTACTGATAAAGAATCTCGTTTTAAGAAATTAAAAAGTATTCTTGGTGATTTAATATCTGCAACGGTAACGTCAGATTTAATGATTCATAAAGAATATCCAAAAGCACTATTTTTGATTTTAGAAAGAGTCGCCAAGCTCTCATTATCAAGTTTGCCTATTTATTTTCAACCATTAACCTGTTTTGCTTATGATGATGGGCAGCAAATGCTCAGTGTTACAGGCATTTTACTTGAAAAAGGAAAGGAAATAGATAATACCAAGAATTTTTTGTCGAATTCAGGTATCCTAGACTGGAAATTAAGTGAAATTATTTGGCACGATAAACCAACAATTATTAATGTGCCAGATTTAACTATAAAAGAAAGACTTTTAGTGGATAGTCTGTTACCTGATCATCCCATTGAAAAAGTTCAAGAAGAATTAGGATTTTTATTTAGTTCCAAAGCGGAAGAGTCACTTAAGATGTTAGAAACCTATGCATTTTTTTCTCGCCAAGCACCGCATTTTTCAAGAATTATATTCTAGTTTCAATTAATCTATTGATCTAAAGAATATTAAATTTTCATAAGTCTAGTGAATAATATAGCTTTTGAAAAGCAACAATAGATTTTTAATCCCACCATAATGCTACAGACTTATTGATTGCTAGCGATCACATTAGCAACTCAAGCCCATAATCTTTATCAGAGAAATCAACATTTTTAATAAAATCTTAGATTTCCTCAAAAAGCTCTTCGTCAAGTCCATCTTTATTTTACTACAATCCCTAACCTAACTATAGAACTTGAATTATCAAAAAAAAGCGATCGCCTATTGATTATTTAATTAATAGGCGATCGCTTTTTCAAATTATTAATAATTCAGAAAGAAATTAAATTGAACTGACGATTACGAAACCGAGAACGCCAATAAAAATGACAAGAGCATAGAATTGCGCTTTGCCATTTTCAAAGTACTTCAAGCCTTCGCCAGTAACTACAGTCACAAAACCAGCAAGGTTAACTACACCATCAACGATTTTGGCATCAACTTCTAGCACTTGACGAGCTAAGCGGCGAGAACCAACCACGAAGATTGTGTTGTAAATTTCATCAATGTACCATTTGTTCTTCGAGAGCTTGTAGAGAGGTTCGATAGATTTGGCGATCGCACTGGGATCGATTTTCTTTTGCAAATACATCAAGATTGCTAGAGAAATCCCAATCAAACCAATACCAACAGAGCTTCCACCCATCAATAGAAATTCAGGGGTAAAACCTTCAACAGGAACTTCAGTGATTTTCTCCGATGGTGCATGGATAAAGTACTCGAAGTAATTACCCAATGGTGTGCCAACTAGACCGATCAGCATCGAAGGAATTGCCAAGACCATCAAAGGGAAAGTCATGGTGATGGGCGATTCATGGGGCTTACTGGCATGATGATGCCCATGTCCATCATCAGCTTGAGCTTCTTTGCCAACTGAGTTTTCAGCTTTAACCATTGCTAAGAGCTGCTTGTCAGTACCGCGAAAGTCGCCTTCAAAGGTGGTGAAGTACATGCGGAACATATAGAAAGCAGTGATCCCCGCTGTGGCAAAACCGATCGCCCAAAGAGCAGGATTAGCTTTGAAAGTAGAGGCAAGAATTTCATCTTTTGACCAGAAACCAGCAAAGGGAGGAATACCACTAATCGCCAGAGTACCGATGAAGAAGGTGATCGCCGTGATTGGCATATATTTGCGTAAGCCACCCATCACCCGCATATCTTGAGCAACATCGGGATCATGTCCCACTACTCCTTCCATGCCATGAATGACAGAACCAGATCCAAGGAACATCATTGCTTTGAAGTAAGCATGGGTCATCAGGTGGAATAAGCCAGCGCCGTAAGCGCCAACGCCCATACCCATGACCATGTAACCCAATTGGGAAACGGTGGAATAGGCTAAACCTTTTTTGATGTCATTTTGCGTGATGGCTATGCTTGCCCCCAGAAATGCGGTAAATGCGCCCGTCCAAGCGATCGTATTCATCACCGCAGGAATTTCTTCAAATACGGGGAACATCCGCGCAATGAGGAATACCCCAGCCGCAACCATTGTCGCCGCGTGGATCAGAGCCGAAATTGGCGTAGGACCTTCCATCGCGTCAGGTAACCACACATGGAGGGGGAATTGGGCAGATTTAGCAGCAGGTCCCATGAAAACGAGAATTGCGAATAGGGTGGCGAGAGCAACACTCAATGATCCTGATTCCACTAATTCGCTGAGACGTTCTCCCATTTCTGTGAATTCAAACGTACCTGTTGCCCAATATAGACCAAGTAAGCCAAGTAGTAAGCCGAAATCACCAACGCGGTTAGTTACAAAGGCTTTTTGGCAAGCATCGGCAGCACCTTTGCGATCGAACCAAAAGCCAATTAGCAAGTAGGAACACATCCCCACGAGTTCCCAGAAAATATAAATCTGTACCAAGTTGGGGCTAACGACTAAGCCCAACATGGAGGAGGTGAATAAACTTAGGTAAGCATAGAATCTGACATAGCTGGGATCATGAGCCATGTAGCCATCGGTGTAGATCTGCACCAAGAAAGCGACGGTGGTGACGATCACTAACATCAGTGCAGTCAGGTGATCGATCACAAATCCCATATTCAGATGAAATGCACCTGCTTGCGCCCACTCAAAGGTGTAGAGGTAGGGTTCATGCCCTTGGATCTGACTCCAGAGTAAGTTAATTGCCATCACCATTGCGCCGCCTGTGGCGGATACGCTGAGGACAGACCAGAGCGATCGCAGTTTGTTGGTGGATTTGTTAAAGGTAATCAGCCCTGTGCCGATAATCAGTGCTGCGGCGAGTGGCAGCAAGGGAATCAGCCATGCGTATTGATATGCAAAGTCCATAGGTCGCGTTTGAACGCAAAGTTTATTGTAGAGACACTTTTAATAGGTTAGTTTACTACAGGGCGCTCAAGAGCGATGTGTTAACCATGAGCATTATTACTTATTAATCTAAAAATTTAGAAAGATTTAATCCTTAAATTCAACCAAAAGGTAAGTGGCAGCGCGAAGCGCCGCCACTTATAGCTATAGCCACCTGTATCAGGACAAATCAAAACCCAAATAGTGTGAGGCGGCGCGAAGCGCCGCCTCACACTATTTGGGTTTTATGTCCTAACAAGAATGGCGACAGCTATACCTTTTGGTTGCATTAGTGGTGCGGCGCGAAGTGCCGCACCACTAATGCTTGGGTGGGAAGGGAGTATCATTTGTTTGTAAATTCAACATTTCTCTCTGTACATTCATGCCAATTACTAAGGCATCTTTCAAGAGAGAACTATACTGATCAGCCTGATTTTGCACTTCCAAGGATTCTAAGGCGATCAGATTCTGCTCAATATTGTCAAAAAGCTGACGGTGGTTACTTAAAAAATTTCGATGCTCTCGTAGGATTTTTTCAGTAGTCAAACCACAAATTAGGCTATCCCTAGTTAGTTCAAGGGCTTGCAGGATATCCTCTCGATGATGGAGATTTGCTGATTGATTACCAACCGACTTGAGGCGATCACAAATATCAACAGCCACAAGTACTTGATTATACCTATCCACTTCGTCAAGAAGATAGGATAAACAAGTCATTTTTTTAGATCTTACCCAAGCGAATAGATTCCAAACTGTAAAGAGAATCAATGTAAGCGTAAATACAAAAATAGTAAATCCAACTTGAGCCTGACGATTTTCGATGGGTCTACCAAGAGATTGAAAGATCAAAATACTAATTGGCAAACTAAAAATTGAAATTAAGAATAAAGTGATCGCTTCACTCAGCAGGAATGAAACTAAGTATTTAGGTTTTCTGAGCCTAGAAATTCTATAAGCACTTCCAATCGATAAAGTACTGATTTCTTTTCCTGTGATCCTTTCTAAATCCTGTTCTGTAATCTGCAAATTTCTGATATCAGGCTGCATAGTTATTAGAGAAGCTAGATTTATTGGAAAAACAAGTGCCTAATAGAATTCCAGACTGACAGATAGAAATTGCCTTCACGAGGACGAAACAGATCGAATTTAGAGCCAAAAGACCCAAAAAATGGTCTGAGTGTCCAAGCCATCTGACTACCAACAAAAGCATAAAGTCCCAGCCAGAACTTTAAAATTGATATCCGAACTTTGCGATTTTTGTCAATGGCTGTGTCTTCTATTACCAACTCTTGATCAGAGACAATGGTTTCTACCTTTGGCAGTAAAACTTGATAAAGAAAGTAAACCCCAATAATTCCTGTTAATGTGAATATAGCAACATTTAACAATAGAAAAAAGGAGTAATTATCTGTCGTAATCAAGAAGAACAAAGTGACTGGTGCGAAGCCAAATAGTAAAGTACTGGTAATCGTCACGGCACAAAGTAAAATAGCCGCATATTGACTCAGGCGAGTTTTTGCACCGAAGTAAACATTAAAGAAATAGAGTGCAGGCAGGCAAATTGCTAGGGTGATAAGAAATAAAAACGGTAGCTTAGCTGCGGATGACAAAACCTGCATCCATGAACTAACTGCACCAATTAGTCCACCATAAATTGCCAAGAATATAGAGCTACAGACTAGCAATCCACCAATTTTGGTATTGATCTTAACCCCATCATAGATTTCTTGAATAAACCGATCGCGATCACTAAGTAAATCAATAAGAACTGAAAAAAATGGCATAATTTTTTGGGTCTGAAGTTAAACTTGATAACTTTGGACATGTTTAAAAAATAAAAGTTCCTTGCTTCACGCTGCCTATCTTACAGCCCACATTCGGCTCGTAATGGAAGGGGAAAAACAATTAGGAAAGAGGATCAGGGAGCAAATAATAGCGTTGGCAGGCAGGCGAAAAGAAATTTAAAATATGAAGCCGAGATGGAGACAAATTTACAACTTGAGTGAGTTCCTGAAAAGAAACTAAATGAACCGCCATAAAATATTGAAAACCCCAACGCAAAGTTGGAGAATTAGTGGGTTTACCCAATTGATTGGGAATAGTATCTTGAGCGAGAGCTAAAGCAAGTCTGAGTTGACGTTGGGCTAAATTATAAACGAGTAAGCAAAGCACCATAATCATGCCCAAAGCCTCAATGCGTTTATAGCAAAATCCAGTCTAGTGAGGAACAGTATAAAAGAAAAGAGAGAAAGTTTTTCAGATATCAATCAAGATGAGAGCATATTCAATAGACTTACGAGAAAAAATAATCAAGCTTTCTGAAGAAGGTAAAATATCGCAGCGAAAATTAGCCAAGCAATTTGACGTAGCACTAAGTTTTATCGAAAAGTTAATTAAGCAATATCGGGAGACAGGCAGTGTTGAGCCAAAGAAGCGAACAGTGCAAACTCCAACAAAACTAAACCATGAGCAGCTAAAAGTACTAGAGAAATTAGCTGAGGAAAATAATGATGCAACGCTTGAGGAGTTAAGTCAGATGTTGCATGAGCATACTGGAGTGTTGATTAGTCGAGTCACAGTGGATAGAATGCTCAAGAAGCTAAATATAACCTTCAAAAAAAACATTACATCCAACCGAAAAAGAGAGCGAAAGACTGCAGCAACAGCGGTTTGATTTCTGGCAATCAGTGCGAGGAATTCTCGCAAAGGACATGATCTTCATTGTCAGGAATTAATCTAGGGCTAACCAGACTATTTGCCCGTGCACCCAAGGGGAAAAGAGCAAGAGGCTCAAGACCACTTAAACGGGGTAAAAATGTTTCCGTGATTGGTGCGATAGGACTTAATGGCTTACTGACCCAAGTTAGTATCTTAGGATCTGCTGATAGTCTTACCTTTGAAGCTTTTAGTGCCACGAAACTAGCTCCTAAGCTGTGGGCTGGTGCTTATGTATTCATGGATAGGGGCTGATACAAATCCTAATCCATTCAGTAGCATGGCTTTGACGATTACCCCTGCGCTTACTTTTTCTCTTGAGCTTCTCCCGATTATCGTGTTTATTTCTTCCTCAATTCCCATCTCGTCGATGATTCCTGCCACGATCCCTAGATGGTCTAGGTTCGTTACTTTCATCTCTGTATTAATACCTGCCTCCTCTTTTTGCCTTTTCTCTAATTATTTTACCCTTCCATTACGAGCGGAATGTGGGATATAAGTATTCTGTAGTCCACTGAAGTGGACTTACGCAAATAAACCAAGAACTTGAGTTCTTGGTTTATTTGCGTAAGTCCTAATGACAACTAAGGCTTGGGACTATTCTCTTCTTGATAATCTTCAGCCGAATGACTACCATCATGATTGCCGTTCAAAGGGTCGCCATGCAAACCACCTTCATAAAATTCGGCGGAGATCGCTAGTTCACCATGCTTAGGGCGATGCAAGCCGATCTTCATCCGTTCCTCAATTTTCTTAATGACAATGTAAAGGATGGGAACGATGAATAGACTTAACAAGGTTGCTACACACATACCACCCATAACCGCAGTGCCAATTGACTGACGCGCCGCCGCCCCTGCTCCTGTAGCAATTACCAGAGGGAAAATACCGATAATTGTGGAGAAAGCAGTCATCAGAATTGGGCGCAACCGTTGCTGTGAAGCCTCGATCACTGCCTTGGTAATGCTCAATCCCTGCTCTTGTAGTTGGTTAGCAAATTCCACAATCAAAATTGCGTTTTTACTTGCCATACCAATCAGCATCACCAAACCAATTTGGGTATACACATCATTGGCAAAATTAGGATTGAATAGACCGCGAAACATCACTGCTAAGAGCGCTCCCAAGACCGCAAGCGGCACAGTGAGCATAATGATCGTCGGGTCAATGTAATTTTCGTATTGAGCCGCGAGAACTAGGAATACAAATACAACTCCTAAGCCAAAAATAAAGAAGGCGCTACTACCAGAACCAATTTCTTCAAGGGATAATCCTGACCATTCATAGCCAAAACTCTTAGGTAGAACTTCGTTCGCCAGCTTACCCATAATATCGATCGCTTGTCCAGAGCTGACACCGGGAGCAGTATTACCAGTAATTTGGACGGAACGGAAAAGATTATAGTGATTGATGATCGAGGGACCGACGGTTTGGGTCACTTTCACCAAATTACTGAGAGGAATAATCTGTCCTGTTTGCGATCGCACATAGAGTTTATTGATATCGTCAGGATTAGAACGGAACTTAGCATCAGCTTGGACATAGACGCGATAGGTTCTACCAAAGGTATTAAAGTCATTGACATATTGCGAACCAAGTAAAGTTTGCAAAGTACTGTAAATATCTTGCAAAGAGACTTGCAAAGAATTGGCTCTGATGCGATCAACCTCTACGGTTAATTGAGGGGTATTGCCATTGAAATTAGGACGCAAGCCTGCCAACATCGGACGGCTTGGTTCGGGATAGGTACTTGCTCGACCTAACAAAGCTCCCATCGTCTGTTCAATTTCTGGGAATCCTTGATTTGCCTTATCTTGCAACTGAAACTCGAAACCACCATAGTTGCTTAAACCTTGGATTGCTGGAGGTGGAAAGGGAATTACAAAAGCTTCTTTAATAGAAAGTAATTCAGGCAATAGTCCAAAGGGTTGAGGAACCATCCCACCAATGATATTGTCAGCCGATCGCGATCGCTCTTTCCAAGGCTTTAGCGTTGCAAATACGATCCCATTATTAGGCGTGTTGCCACTAAAGCTAAATCCAGCGATCGCAAAGATATTCGCAATTTCAGGATAAACAGATTCACCCTTTTCATCCTTGCGACGCATAATTCCCTCAACGTTTTCCAGCACCTTTTCGGTGTAATTGAGGGATACACCTTCAGGAGCTTGAACGATCGCAATAAAATAGCCCTGATCTTCCTGTGGTAAAAAACCTCTCGGAACGATTGTATAGACCCAATAGGTCATAAAAAGGGAGATCACAAACAAGATCATCACAATCCCTTTAAAGTTAGTTGATTTTGTAACTAGCCATTGATAGTTATGCCTTGTTCCATCAATTACCCAATTCACCCGATCAAAAAACCAATTGCTACGGGGTTGCTCTTGCTTCAGCAACAAAGCTGCTAAGGTTGGCGAAAGTGTTAGCGCGTTAAAAGTGGAAACTGTGATCGAAAAGGCGATCGTCAGCGCAAATTGTTTATACAATTGCCCAGTCGTTCCTGGAAAAAAAGCAACAGGGACAAAGACCGCAACTAGTACCAATGAGCTAGCAATTACCGCACCCTGCAACTCATTCATGGACTCGATCGCCGCTTGGATGGGATTCTCTCCTTTTTCTTGAATGCGCCGCGTAATATCTTCAACCACCACGATCGCATCATCAACTACCAATCCTGTGGCAAGGGTCAACCCAAAAAGAGTCAGGGTATTGATATTAAAATTGAGGAGTTTGATAAAAATGAATGTCCCAATCAAAGCCACGGGGATAGCAACAGCAGGGATTAAGGTTGATCGCCAGTTTTGCAGGAACAAAAAGATAATTAGGATAACTAAAGCGATCGCAATCAAGAGTGAGATAAGGACTTCTTCTGTACCAGCTTCGATAAAAGTAGTTGTATCAAAAGCCACCTCATAATTTAACCCTGGGGGAAAACTAGGCTTCAACTCCTCCAGAGCCTTTTTGACTGCATGGGCAACATCTAAGGCATTAGCATCAGGCAACTGTGATACCCCTAAACCAATACCTCTAGTTCCATTAAATCGTAGTGACGAGCCATAATTTTCTGCTCCCAATTCTACACGTCCGACATCCCGCAGCTTAATTGGGGAGCCATCACTAGCAGTTCTAATTACAATTTCTGAAAACTCTTCCGTACTTTTTAATCTTCCACTTGCCGAAATCGAAAGTTGATACTGCTGATCAGGTAAATTGGGCTGTTGTCCAATTTGACCAACACCTACCTGCAAGTTTTGCTGCTGAATTGCTGATACAACATCTTGAGCGGTCAGCCCCCTTGCCGACAGGCGATTAGGATCGAGCCAAACACGCATAGCATATTTACGTTCGCCAAAGATAATGACGTTGCCAACCCCTTTGACCTTTTTAATTGCATCAACAATATAAAGATCAGCATAGTTACTCAAATAGAGATCGTCGTATTCTCCTTTCTCAGCATAGACACCGATCGCAAATAGAAAGCCTGAAGACTCTTTACTAACTCTTACGCCAGTTTGCTGCACTGGTCCTGGTAACTGTGACTCTACCGTAGAGACGCGATTCTGTACATCAACAGCCGCAAGATCTTTATTTTTGCCTAGATCGAAGACCAAATCAACGGAACTAGTTCCATTATTAGAACTAGTTGAAGTGATGTAGCGGACTCCTTCAATTCCATTCAGTTCTCTTTCAAGAATATTCGTAACTGTAGATTCTACAACTTCCGCATTAGCACCAACATAGTTGGCACTAACAGTAACCTTGGGCGGTGTAATTTCAGGATATTGAGCAACAGGCAACAAGAAGATACAAGCCGTTCCCAATAATGTGATCACCACAGAGCAAACTGTGGCAAACACAGGTCTTCTAATGAAGAAATCAGAGATCGATAGCAGCATGGGCAGAAATATGAAAATTAAGAGTTTCGGAAGGAAGACTAGCCACTGACTGCTGTAATCATCTGGAGAAGGGCTGTTAAGACACCTTAAATTTTTAGAAAAATGCTGTCAAAATATTGGGCAATAATAGCACGCTAGCAATCATCAAAGCAGCGATCGCCGCAATTAGTACTGCACCAGCCGCGCAATCCTTAGCAATTTTGGCTAACTGATGAAACTCACGCCCCACCGTCAAATCGACTACTGCTTCCAAAGCTGTATTCAATAACTCCAGTACCAAAACCAAGGCGGTGGTCAAACTAATAATCGAGCAGGCTACGGCGGAAAGGTGAAAATAAAGACTCAGAGATAAGGCGATCGCGCCAATAATCAAATGAATCCGAAAATTTCTCTGAGTGCGGAAAGCGTAGCCAACGCCCTGTCCAGCATATTGAAAACTAAGCAGTAAATTCGTGGCAATTTGAAAAGAATCACTACGTTGAGCAGCACTTTGCTCAGATGTTTCCAATTCATCAGTCTTTGTCATTTGCTCGGTTAAAGAAGGCGATTTAAACAAAAATAGTCTTGATAGCGGTAAATCATTGTTCATGGAGATTATTCCCAATAGACTTTGCCAGCAATTGCCAAAAACTTCAAAGATTTTAACGCTAGAAAATTAGTTTAATCAAATTACGGACAAAAATACTTAAGTAATTGTTTACTAATTTTTACCTTGACTTAGGGACGGCGCTTTGCGCCGCCTCTAAGTCAAGGTAATTACTTAAATTTCATGAAGTGAAATTAGCTGCAACATCAGGGCTTGCTGCTTTAGCATGACCTCTAAACTGTCATCGTCAGGATGATCCCAGCCGAGTAAATGTAATAAACCATGGGCTGCTAGCCATGCAAGTTCATAGGTTAGCGAATGACCGCGTTCCTCAGCCTGAAAAATTGCTGTGGTTTGAGAAATAATGATGTCTCCCAAATAAGTTGGTTCAATATAACCAGAGTCATCACTGGGAATCTCTGGCATATCGGACTCCAAAGCTGCAAAAGACAAAACATCAGTGGGGCGATCCTGTTGACGATATTGCAAATTTAACTGTTGAATTGTCAAATCATCGGTAATGGCAAGCGATAGCTCATATTCTGCATCCGCGATCGCCTGTTCAGAAACAAGATAGGTTTCCCATGTGGCAAACCATTCCTGCCATTGCTCTACTGCGATCGGATGGCGATCGGCAACTTCAGGATAGATTTCACAGTACAAATCAATACTCAATGCTCTACAGTCCCATCAGCTAAACAACAAAAAACTACAAAAAATTAGCAACTTATGACATTCTCAATTTAAGAACTAATTAAATTTATCAGCAAAAGTTAGTCATAATACATAACAACTTTCATCTTTTTTCCTGAAGGATCAATCTAATTTGCTGTCTCTAATAAAATAGGTTCCATGTAAAATTGAGGCTAATCAACGAAATAAGTAAATTAAAATTAATTAATTTTTTGTTGTCTAGAGTAAACACAATCAAGAAACAAAGTGGTTTATGAATAAAAACATTTAACAAAAAACTACCAAAGATGAGAATGCAAAAGAATTTATTTGGTTTTTCAATCTTCTAGTTTTGACATTCATAATATCTTGCTAATTACTGGACTAAAGTAGGACTCTCATTGACTATTTTGATTAAACAAAGAATATCAAGTTTCTAGTGAAAGATGATTGCCAATCCTAGTAAAGCTCCAATCACCCCAAAGACTGTCAGTGAGAAATGAAATAGAGATGTACTACCTTTTTTGACCATATTCTTCATCGCAAGTTTCACAAAACTATCTTGCTCTTTTTGATTGTTGACAGTAGAGACTTGATTGATTGCTTCACTACTATTAGTAGTATTTGAGCTGGAATTAGATGAAGTATTAGAATCGCTATTCATGGGTTAATCGATAATTAATATAAATTCAATAGCAAGTTTAAAGTAAAGTCAAAAAAGCGACTGATTTTCAAGGGATGTAATCTCACACGCAAATTAATTTAATATGTTGATTATTTTTAGTTATCCCACTAGTTTTTTCGGCTGATTATCAATGATAATCAGCCGAAAAAATATTTCTGTTTTAGCTGCATCCTCTTAAAGAAAGTTTATCATCAATATTCACAATACCTTATAGAATTAGAGATGTTATCTTTATAGACAAAAGATAAGCACATGCAAAATAATTAATACAAAATAAGTATAAGTAATTTTGCTGTTGTATAGTACAGTTTGCAAAGGCAGAATTTATATGCCTAACATAGTTAACTCAAGGAGAACATTACTATGGCAGTCGAAAAAGTCAACTCTTCCTCTAGTCTAGCGGAAGTCATCGATCGCATTTTGGATAAGGGCATCGTTATTGATGCATGGGTGAGAGTCTCTTTGGTGGGAATCGAACTATTATCAATCGAAGCGCGTGTTGTTATTGCCTCAGTAGAAACATACCTCAAGTATGCTGAAGCTGTTGGTTTGACGGCATCGGCGGCAGTACCTGCTGCTTAGTAAAATTTACCACTAGCAATGCTAGTAGTAAGTCGCTAAACAATAGATTATTAGCCTACCGATTTCTTTTCTACCCCCTTCTCACTAAAAACTATCTTGTCAGTTTCTTGCTGACAAAGCAATAGATTTTTGGCAGGGTAGTTACGGTGGGAAGGGGGACTCATTTAATGAAACTTGGGGCGTTTTGAAAAGTTTGATTTATTTTGATTTGAAAGAGTGAATTTGAGGTTAACGTTATGGCTTCTTTGATGCAAGAATTTGCAGAAGCAAGGCAGAGACGGTTACAAGATAGAGCAGAGTTTTTGGCTGAACAGCAACTAGCAAGGGAACAGAGAGAAAGAGATTTGCAAGCCCAAGCTGAAGCGACTGAAAAGTATTTAGCTCATGCTGAGCAAACTCGCCTTGCGTGGGAACAAGGTAGACAGGCGATCGCGGAAAATGCCTTAGAATCTCGTAGGGAAGAGATTCAAGATCGGGCGGCTCAAGTATCGGAATACTTGGAGACTCTCAATACTACTCGTACTGAGCAAGCCGTAGAAGATAGTGAGCAACGCGCTCAAGAGGTCAGAACTCGTACCTTTAAAATGCGATCGCAACTAAAACATATTCGTAAAGCACGGATTCGGGATGGTGAAGCTAGCCTAGCTCAACGCCAACAACTAGTTCAAGATCGCGCTGCTTTAACGAAAATGCAACTAGAAGATCTGACTAAAACCCGTCTTGATAATGCAACTATCGATGCACAGCAAAGAGCACAAGAATTTAGCGATCGCGTAGCTAATGTCAAAGCGTCATTAGAGCAAATTGAGTCTAGTCGCCTTGCTGAAGCTGAAGCCCAAGCTTTAAAATTAAAAGCTTTTCGTTCGCAACTAACTAATTCAGTTTGGTCAGGATCTCGTGCTGTTGCAATTGCCCCACCTGTTGCGCCAAAGCAGGATACTCCTAAAAATTCTCCTGATGTCTCTGAAAGTTCTAGTTCTAAGTCCAAAAAGAAAAATACTAAATCAGAAAGTGTCGTTGCTTCAGCGCCCGAACCTGCGATCGCCAAACCCATTGAAGTCAAAGAAACACCTAAACCTGCTGGCAAAATCGAGCAATTTGTGGTTGACTACGTTGCTCAACTATCGACAAACTCTAGTTTGTTAGAAGTTGTCAACGATCGCGATACGGTCAGAGACTTACTTGCCCAAGGAGCTAACACTTTGAAAGTTGATCCTTCGGATATTCTTAATACCCTGCTGCAAATGGCAGAAGGCTCCTCAACATGACCACAGTTCTCCATGCTAATGCCCGTCAGTTTATTAGCACTGACTTCACCAAGCAAATAGTCCGTCGGGCGCTACGCTATCTACAATCAGGCTTCGCGATTCATTTGCGTGGTCCTGCTGGTACTGGCAAAACCACCTTAGCGATGCATCTTGCGGGTTTAGTTGGTAGACCGATGGTGTTGATCTATGGTGATGAGGATCTGCGATCGTCGCAACTGATCGGTTCTAACTCAGGCTATACCCGCAAAAAAGTTGTCGATAACTATATCCACTCAGTTTTAAAAGTTGAAGATGACCTGCGCCAAAGTTGGACAGATTCACGCCTCACCTTGGCTGCTAAAGAAGGATTTACGTTAATTTACGATGAGTTCAACCGATCGCGCCCAGAAGTAAATAACGTTTTGCTTAGTGCGCTTGAAGAAAAGCTGATTGTCTTGCCACCAGATAGTTCTCAATCAGAATATGTGCGCGTACATCCAATGTTTCGCGCCATTTTCACCTCCAATCCTGAAGAATATGCAGGGGTTCATCCCACTCAAGATGCGCTACTTGATCGGATGATCACGATTAATATTGGCGAAGCCGATGTGGAAACCGAAAAGCAAATTTTGGTGAATCGGGTTGGACTTGATCGCACTCAAGCTCTGAAATTAATCAACTTAATTCGTGGCTTTCGTCGTCAGGTGGAATGTAGTAAAGCTTCAAGCTTACGAGCTTGTCTACTGATTGGTAAAATTTGTCATGAGCATGAAATTCCTGTGTCTGGCAAAGATGAAGACTTTCGAGATCTTTGCTTTGATGTCCTAATTTCTCGCTATGGTGATGGTAAGCCTGAATCAGAACTCGGACTCGCTAAATTATTGGATCAAATACCTTAATGTCTCAAGCGCTGAAACCTCAAGCAATCAAAACTAGCACAACTGGCTCTTCCCTTGCCGATATTCTGGAAAGAGTATTAGATAAAGGAATTGTCATTGCTGGTGATATCACAGTGTCCGTGGGCAGTGTGGAATTGCTGAGCATCAGGATTCGTTTACTAGTTGCTTCTGTCGATAAGGCGAAGGAGATTGGGATCAACTGGTGGGAGTCCGATCCCTATTTGTCTTCCAGAACTCAAGAATTGCTTGCTTCTAACCAGCAATTGTTAGAGCGAGTTAATCTTTTAGAACGGGAGTTAGCCGCTTCTAAGCAATTAGAGGCAAACAGTAGTAATTAAAAAACAAAAAAAACTTGCAAAGCAAGTTTTTTTTGTTTTTTAGCCCTTAATCCAAGCACTGCTATAACTTCTCAGTAACTGTCGGCACGACGCTGAACCTAAAGACTACATTGAAGTAAAGCTAGAAATTTGATTGTTCGCTGATTAGGCTAAAAACACGGAGAGGATTTTGCATTGGATTCATGCGATCGCCAATTTTTGAAAATTGATTATGCAAGTAGACTCGATGAAGTTGAGCTTATTCATCAAATCGCTGAAGGCGATCAATCATCACTATCACTGCTTTACGATCGCTATTCTAGGGTCATTTATACGATTGCCTATCGCATTCTCAAATCTCCAGAGGAATCCGAAGAGATCGTTTTAGACGTATTTACTCAAGTATGGAAAATTGCCAAAAACTACAATTCCCAAAAGGCGAGAGTAGATACATGGTTATTTATGTTGACTCGTAGCCGAGCGTTAGATCGTTTACGCAATCATGCAAGATTTGATAAGGCTGTCAACGCTTCTGAAGAAGCATTGATGAGGTCTTTGCCTACTGATAGTCCTGAGCATGATGCGATTATCCAAGAGAGAAGTATCTATATTAAATCTTGCCTAGACAATCTTCCTACCGAACAACGTCTGGCATTAGAACTTGCCTATTTCTCAGGGCTTAGTCATAGTGAAATTGCAGCAAAGACAGGTATTTCCCTTGGTACTGTAAAAACTCGCATTCGTCTAGGGCTAAAAAAGTTACGAGAAATGATTGGTGATGAATGGTTTAGTTTTTAGGGAACGCTACCCAAAATCGAGAACAGCCATAATGCAAAGCAATATAAAGCTAAACAGCAAATTAAGAAAATTCAAAAACTAAAAGCTTGAAAATGGGGAACTAAACTGCATGAACCAAAAAGACATCAATGATCTATTAGCACTAACTGCACTTACAGCGATCGCCCCTCAAGAAATGCAATTTATAGAGGAACTCGCCGCCACATCACCTGTAATAGAGCAAGAATTGAGATCGCTACAGGACGTTGCAGCAACTCTTGCTTATTCTCAGCCATCTCTGACAGTGCCTGCCAATCTCAAACAGAGGCTATTCAAGCGTATTCAGATAGAAGCTGAAGTTTTGGATATTATGACAAAGCGCTCAACAGAACTCAAATGGCGGAAGCATCCTGTCCAAGGTTTAGTGATGGCTGTATTAAATATTGATCGTGATCAAAGAGAAATATCTGCTTTAATTCGTGCAGAAGTAGATGTTTCCTATCCACTACATCATCATGCTGTTGGGGAAGAAATTTTTATGATCGAAGGTGAGTTAATCGATCGCGGCATCACCTACAAAGCAGGTGATCATATTTATTCGGCGGCAGGTTCTACGCATTCACCCTATGCGATCGCAGGCTGTATGTTTTTTGTACGCACATCTTTAGATGATGTTTTTCTATAAATATCAAGGGTGTGCAAAGTAACCTCTGCTTGATATTTAAGATTTGCGAGATTGTTTAATCTGATCGTCAATGCGGCGCAATACCCCATTGATAAATCGATAACCATCTTCACTGCTGTAGCGTTTGGCAAGCTCCACAGCCTCGTCGATCGCCACTTTACTTGCCACACTCATAAATATCATCTCCGCAGTAGCGATCCGCAAAATGTCTTTGTCCACTTGAGCTAAGCGATCAATTTGCCAATTCACTAAAGCGCTGCTAATCGTTTCATCAATCTGCGATCGCTTACTATTTACGGTCTTGAGAATATCAATCGTATAGTTACGCACTTCAGCCCGTTGAGCCAATACTAGGGTTACAGGAAATTCTAAAGCTGCACCAATATTATTAATTGCGTTTTTAGTTAGCTCGATCGCTTCGCGCACCATGCCTTCAACGGCTTGGATATCTTGGCGAATGTCACCTGTACGGGTTTCGCTAGCAGATACACGCTCTTGACCACGTTGTAACTCAGCGCTGGCGGTTTGTAGTAATTCTTTGGTTTCATCGTGCAGCGATCGCACAACTGCCGTCACAATGTCATCTAAGGTTTTTGTTTCTAGCTTTTGGGGTTGGCTAGGTAATTGATTGATACTAAACAGTGCGAGTTCGCGGGCGATGTGGCGGGGTTGCATAGGAGGAGATAAAATTAAGCCAATTGAACATCGTATCATTCTCTTTGCACGATCTTTAATCCCAAAACACAAAATGGCTACGCCATTTTGTGTTTTGAAAACCCTTACTGGGTTTAGTTTTTAATTCGCAAAAGTGTGACCACGCTTTTGTGGATTGGTATAACTAGGTAGGGTGTAGCACGAAGCGCAGCACCTTACGCATCACTAAACAACTAACTAAATTTTTAGAAAAATGACTCAGACTTTTACAGCCACACTTCACCATCAAGGACAAACCTTTACTGTATCTGTCCCCGAAAATCAATCGATTCTCGATGCAGCGATCGAGCAAGGACTAGATTTGCCATGCTCTTGTTATGCAGGTGTATGTACGACTTGTGCCTCCCAAATTGTCAAAGGTGAAGTCGATCAAAGCCAAGGCATGGGTATTGGTGGAATGGGAGACGAGCTAGACGCTAAGGGCTACATCCTGCTATGTGTATCGCACCCCAAGTCCGATGTTGAAATCTACACCGACAAAGAGCAAGATGTTTACGCAATTCGGTTTGGACATAGTTCCTAGAATTTAAGTAAGCGGGCGCATTGCGCTTGCTTCAGCGAATCGATTAGCAATATTTTATTTGGCGTTGCACATATTCATAATGACAACCAAGAATAGACATTGCATTTTCTTAGGGTTGGAGTAGTTCAACCCTAAGAAAATACAATGCCCAAACTGCAACGGAGAAAATGTAGTAAAAAATGGACATCGATAGGGGAAACAATGCTACCAATGTAAGCCGTGCAAGCGTCAATTTGTTGAATTCTACTGTGAACGAGGATACAAGGCAAATTTGTTTAAGAATGTACTGTAATCACTGGAAAAACTACATTATGCGAAACGTGGCAAACCTCGGATTACAGCGACGGTGCTTCCGAGGTAGACATAAAACTCAAAAGAGTAATATCGGCGCGAAGCGCTGCCATTACTCTTTACTAACTTAAGCTTGTCTTCAACCACAAATCAAATAGAGTTTTGAAATGAACAAGCAAAATATTTTAGTTTGGTTCCGCAATGACTTGCGATCGCATGATTGCGAAACCTTATATCGAGCGTCTCAAGAAGTCCAAATGACAGGCGCACAGATATTTCCTGTCTATTGCTTTGATGATGCTCACTTTGATAAAACTCCCTTTGGATTTGAGAAAACAGGATCATTTCGCGCCAAATTTCTGATTGAGAGTGTTACAAATTTACGGGAAAATTTGCGATCGCTTAATTCTAATCTTATTGTCCGCATCGGTAATCCCGATCAAATTTTGCCTGAACTAGCGCAGCAATTGGGCATTAACTCAATCTACTATCATGCAGAAGTCACCACTGAAGAGAAAGCACTAGAAAATAAATTACGTTCTATTCTCAAAAACCAGAACGTTAACTTTAAAAGCTTCTGGGGAAGCACGTTATTGCATCAACATGATTTACCCTTTGAAATTGCTAATCTTCCTGAACTCTTTACCAACTTCCGCAAACAGGTGGAAGCTAAGCTCACAATTCGGGAAGCTTTTCCCGCACCTGATCGCCTTCCTGCATTACCCGAAAGTGTTGATATTGGCGAAATTCCTACTTTAGAAAACCTAGGACTGAAAGAACCGATACCATGCGATCGCCCTGTGTTGGAAATTAAAGGCGGTGAAACTGAATCCCTAAAGCGTCTCAAGCATTATTTTTGGACTAGCGATCGCCTACAAGTTTATAAGCAAACTCGAAATGGAATGCTCCATGCTGATGACTCTTCCAAATTCTCACCTTGGCTTGCCTTGGGCTGTCTCAGTCCGCGATATATCTACGAACAGGTTAAAAAATATGAAAGCGATCGCCTTGCCAATGACTCGACTTATTGGTTAATCTTTGAGTTATTATGGCGCGATTATTTCCGCTTCGTTGCCGCAAAACATGGTAACAAGTTATTCCATCGCAGAGGTTTGCGCGGTATGGATATACCTTGGAAGCAAGACTGGAAGAGATTTGAACTCTGGCAAACAGGAAATACAGGCTTCCCTTTAGTGGATGCGAATATGCGCGAACTTGCAGCTACAGGCTTCATGTCCAATCGGGGACGACAAAATGTCGCAAGTTTTCTCACCAAAAACCTTGGTATCGATTGGCGAATGGGCGCGGAATGGTTTGAATCTCGGCTGATCGATTACGATCCTTGCAGTAACTGGGGAAATTGGAACTATACCGCAGGAATTGGGAATGATACTAGAGGGTTCCGATTCTTTAATATCAATAAGCAATCGCAAGATTATGATTCGCAAGGAGAATATGTTAAGCATTGGCTACCAGAGCTTGCAGATCTTCCTGCCAGTAAAGTGCATCAACCTTGGAAGCTTTTACCGATTGAGCAGAAACGTTTTAACGTTTGTTTAGGTGTAGACTATCCCCATCCTGTGGTCGATTTGTTTGCTTCCGCAAAGGCAAATGAAGAAGTTTATAAGAATGCATCCTGTCAGCTATAGCAATGCAAGTTTTGCCTAGAACATAAAACCCCAGAAGTGAGTGGCGGCGCTTCGCGCCGCCACTCACTTCTGGGGTTTTGATTTGCATATAGCTATATAAACAGTCTGAAGTTCCACAATTAACAGAAGCGATCGCAGCTAGAGATTCTTGTTTCATCTATAATACATTTGCATTATATTTACATGAATCTAATATTTTTATGACTTATGTCAAAACTGTTTCTAAAGGATAATAAATCAATCTATGTCTGAGCAACAAGCTTCTGAAGGAAAGATTTCTGAGAAATTAAGACTAACAGGTCGTCAACATCGAATTTTACAGGTAGTTAACCAAGGCAAACCCTTAAATGAGTTGGCTTATGAGCTTGGGACTAGTCGTGACGCAGCTAAGCTGTTGGAAGATATTGCTGTCAGGCTAAATTATCGCCTCAATATCAACCCGCAACCAGAAAAACAACAAGTTCAAGCGTCATCTAAACAGCCACCTAAAAAGCCACAAACAAAAGAAGTCCCCAATTCTATTGATAATGAACTTTTAACCCCTCGTCAATGTGAAATCTTGCGCTTAGTTGCAAATGGATTAACGACCAAAGAAATTGCGAAATCCTTATTTATAAGTGTCAAAACCGTTGAAACTCATCGAGGGCAGGTAATGCAACGGCTAAATATTCACGATCTGGCTGGACTAATCCGTTATGCTCTACGTGTGGGGCTGATCAGTTTAGATGAGTAATCATGAAAAGTGGTGCTTTTCATCTCTGGGAAAGAAAGGTTTTTATCAATATCAGAGTTATACCTGATATTGATAAAAAAGAAATTTCAATAATATAGCCACCTGTATCAGGACAAATCAAAACCCAAATAGTGTGAAGCGGCGCGAAGCGCCGCCTTACACTATTTGGGTTTTATGTCCTAACAAGAATGGCGACAGCTATATAAACACGAATATCTAAAATGATTAACTTAGAGATTGAGATGGGAGCAGAAACGTTTTTCTAAGAGCGTGTTTAAATTGAGATCGGCGATCTCCTTCAGGCTGAACGGATCGGTAATGCTTATGGGTTAAGACTTACCATAAAAACTGCAAATATTTGGAGTGAGTACACAGAAACTGAACTAAGCTTAGAACTGCCTATTGCAGATTTTAAACAAGCTTTAGAGAGTTGTTACAAATTTTGTGATCGCTTCTAATCCCAGTTCTGCGAAGTATCGCGATATTTCGCAAAATTAAGAAAAACACCCTGTAATGTATCTTAAATCTCTACACATCAAGCAGTTTCGTAACTACATCGATCAAGAAGTTAACTTCACAGCACCCAAGACGGTAATCGTGGGTAATAATGCTCAGGGAAAATCTAACTTACTCGAAGCGGTCTTGCTATTAGCAACCCTGCGCTCGCATCGAGTTAGTAAGGATCGTGACTTAGTGCGTAATGGCGAAGCGATGGGGGAAATCACCGCAACTTGTCAGCGATCGCGCATACCTGATGGCTACCCCATAGAATTATTGATGCGGCTGCGAGCTAGTGGCAAGCGGACTCTCAATGTGAATGGAGTCAATCAAGCCAGATCTCTAGATTTTTTGGGAAATTTGAATGCGGTCATGTTTTCGAGTTTAGATTTGGACTTGGTGCGAGGGAGTCCTGAAAGTCGGCGCAATTGGTTGGATACGGTTTTGATTCAACTAGAGCCGATTTATATCAATCTTTTGCAACAATATAATCAAGTTTTGCGACAACGAAATGCATTATTAAAGTCAATCAAGCAGGGACAAATCACCTATGAACCTCAACAAATGGCGTTGTGGGATGCCCAATTAGTAACTGCGGGAACACGTTTGATTCGGAGGCGATCGCGTTTATTAGAGAGATTAACGCCGATCGCAAGGGCTTGGCATCAAGCAATTAGCGGTGGTAGTGAGTATTTAGAGATTACGTATGTTCCCAAATTTACTTTTGCACCAATGGATTCAGTGGAACATATTCACCAAGCTTTTTTTGAGGCGATTTTGCAGAAGGCAACCATTGAACAACATCAAGGCTCAAGTTTAGTTGGTCCCCACCGTGATGAAGTTTTTCTGACAATTAATATGACACCTGCTAGAGAATATGGCTCTCAAGGTCAACAGCGCACTTTAGTACTAGCACTAAAACTTGCTGAGTTAGAATTGATAGAATCAGTAGTTGGAGAACCACCATTATTGCTATTAGATGATGTCCTTGCTGAACTTGATCTCCAAAGGCAAGATCATCTGCTGAATGCGATTGGCGATCGTGTCCAGACAATTATTACGACTACGCATCTTGGCTCATTTGATGCTCAATGGCTAAATTCCGCCCGAATTTTTCAAGTAGAAAGTGGCAAAATTTTATCTTAAAAAACATAAAACAAGCTTGCTAAGCAAGCTTGTTTTATGTTTTTTATTCGTCGTCGTCTGCACCAACTTGACGCAAATGAATATGCTTACGTCCGAGGCGAATTTCTAATTCATCCCCAGCCTGTAAACCCATCAATTGTGTATAAGCTGAGCCAATTAGTAGGTTGCCATTTTTCTGTACGCTAACCCGATAACTGGCACTGCGTCCACCTTTACCACTACCTTTTGCTTCAAGTTCAACCCCATCCGCTTCCATCAAGGCATTATAAAACTTCATCAAGTTAACACGAGCTTGATTGTTTTTGGTAACAGTAGCATATCCACAAGCCTTAGCTTTTTCTTCTTTCGACAGATGCTCTAGTTCTTTGACTTTCTGTAACAATGCATCACCAGAGAGTTGTACTGGTTGTTTGATTTTTGCCATTTGTTCTTAACAGTTTAATGTTTAATATTTATACATTAGTATCTAAGATAATTGTACTACTAGTCAAACTTTTTTGAGAAGATATACAACCTATTTGTTTTTACAGATGACTATCATCTATATCTAATTAAATTAGTTATGTAAAGTAAAAGGTTCTTAATAGGTTAGCAACTTAAAATAATGAAATCCATTTTAATCATCAGACAGACTATAAAATTTATAAAGGCAATTTATGACAATCTGAAGTCTCAAAAATGCAGTAATAATTCAGTAAATATAATTGACAAACTCATGCGCAGTTTATCAACCATTTGAAACTTAACTATCAATAAAAAAATCATGAGAGTTTTACTCGTTGAGGACGAAATTGACTTAGGGATGGCAATTCAACGTAGTCTCAAACAAGAAAAATACATTGTTGATTGGGTGCAAGATGGTAGAGAAGCATGGGACTATCTTGATCGCCAGCCCACAGAATATACTGTGGCAATTTTGGACTGGATGTTACCGCAGCTATCAGGATTAGAATTATGTAAACGATTACGCAAAAATCAAAATCCTTTGCCTGTAATTATCCTTACAGCAAAAGATCGGATTGAAGATCGTGTTCAAGGACTAGATGCAGGAGCCGATGATTATCTAGTAAAACCCTTTGGGATGCTAGAGTTATTGGCAAGATTGAGGGCTTTGCAAAGGCGATCACCCCAAATTCAAGCCACACAGTTAAAAGTTGCCAATCTTGTTCTTGATTACAATACTTGTACGATTGCTGCCCATGACATTAATGGGAAATACCAAATTATTCAATTGACGGCTAAAGAGTTTCAACTTTTAGAATATTTTATGCAGCATCCCCATCAAATTTTGACCCGCGATCAGATTCTGAGTCGGCTATGGGAAATGCAAGCAGAACCAGAAAGTAACGTGGTTGCCGCCCAAATCAGGCTGTTGCGGCGACGATTAGCGGAATATGGACAGGAAAAACTAATTGAAACTGTGTATGGTCTGGGTTATCGGTTTAATGTTAATTAAAGCTGTCTCAAGTCTTATAGAGAGTGTCGGCGCAATGCGCCGACACTCTCTATAAAAGAGCGGCTCTGCCGCTCTTTCAACAATCTCTTTGGGTTTTAATTAAGCGCAAAGCGCTGTAACATCCATGAATCACGATAGTATCTTTTTCAAAGCAAAAGTATCCTTAGCTCTCTGGTATGCGGGAGTGATGGGAGTAATCTTGGGATTGTCTGGACTTGGTGCTTATCAGGTGATGGCTCATGCTCACTGGCAAGGCGTTGATCAAGAGCTAATAGCAGTCTCTGGCAATCTTCATGATGCTTTAGAACCAAATTTGGAACAGACTGGAAAAATTAGTGCTAACGTGCAGCGAATTTTGCCTAAACTCTGCATTATTGGCGAATCCTGCGAACCCGATCGCGATCGCCATGTTTTAGGAATTACCAAACAAGAAGGCTATTACGTGAGACTGCTCGATCTTTCGGGGCAACTTTTGGGGACGGTGGGACAACAAATAGAAGAAGTTCCATTTAGTAAAGAAGCAATAAGTTGGCATACGTTAGAAGATTTGCAAGGAAATCGCTACCATCAAGTTGCATTACTTTTAAAAAATAATGCTGGACGGCCTTGGGGCTATTTGCAAATTGGGCGATCGCTACAAGACTATGACCAGCATCTAAACGAGTCCAAATTTGCTTTATTGACAGGATTACCGATCGCTTTTTTGTTGGTCAGCATTGCAAGCTGGTACTTATCAGAAAAAGCGATGCGTCCAGTCTATGCCTCCTATCAACAAATTCAGCAATTCACTGCCGATGCTGCCCATGAAATCCGCACGCCCCTTGCTTCGATTCGGGCAACAGTGGAATCGGTGCTAATGAGTGATCTAGTTTCCGAAAAAGAATCACGGGAAACTTTACAGACCATTGATCGCCAAACAATTCGCCTCTCGCAATTAGTGCAGGATTTGCTAATGCTCTCACGAATGGAAGGACAGGTTTCCAAGCAATCACCCAGCCAATCCTGTTGTCTCAATGACATTGTGAGTGACTTAATCGAAGAAGTAGCCACGATCGCGATGCAGTCACAAATTACGCTACATCTGCAACTCGCTAATAAGATTCCGATCTATGTTGCGGGTAATGAAGAACAAATCTATCGCTTGATTTTCAATATTCTGATCAATGCTATCCATTACACTCCAGAGGGTGGCAAGGTTCAGATATTTTTGGAACAGCGCGATCGCATGGCGACGATCCGTATTGAGGACAATGGTATCGGTATTGCGGAAGATGATTTGCCACATATTTTTGATCGCTTCTATCGCGCCCATAGCGATCGCTCTCGGCAAACGGGTGGAAATGGTTTAGGGCTTGCCATTGCTATGGCGATCGCTAAGTCGCATCAGGGTAATATCCAAGTCGAAAGTCAACTTGGTAAAGGCAGTATATTCACGACTCGATTAGGGCTTATGACAACGTTTGAGAAGTCGGCTCCAACGTAGTGCTAGGCTATAGGGGAAGAACGATCACCCCTCAAAAAATCAACCAACCAGCGATCGCCTCTCCATCAAAAGTTAAAGCAATGCGCTCGTCTCACTATTCACCTCTCCAATCAGCGATATCTGTAGCCATTGGAAGATGTGAAGTTATTTTACTCAAATGCGTGACTAAAAACATTTTTATACATACAATATATGTATGCAAGTTGAATGGGATTCAAAAAAAGCCTACATTAATTTTCAAAAGCATGGCATACGGTTTTCTGATGCCGAAGCGGTTTTGTATGATCCCAATGCGCTTTCTTTTGAAGACACGACAGCCAAAGGTGAGCAAAGATTTATCGCAATTGGAATGGATCATCTCTGGCGCTTATTGGTTGTTGTTTACACAGATCGCGGCGATCGCGTTCGATTGATTTCTGCTCGTCCTGCTACTCGTTCTGAGAGACGTAATTATGAAGACGGAATATGATTTTAGCCAAGCCAAGCGTGGGGCTGTGATTCCTCAAACAGGCAAAACCCGCATAACGATTTATATTGATGATGATGTACTTGAAGCATTTCGAGAACGTGGTGATTCTGCTGGCAAGGGTTATCAAACGATTATGAATGAAGCTTTGCGGGAATACCTTAACAAAGTACAACCACCCTTAAACGAAGAAACGTTGCGCCGTGTCATTCAAGAGGAACTTCTTGTATTAGTTAACCCAAAAGTAGTTTCTTGAAGAAGTATAGCTATAGCTATAAACAGCGATCGCCTATCCATCAAAAGTTAAAGCAAGGCGATCGCCCACTCATTCAAATCACCAAACAGCGATCACCAATCCATCCTCACAAACAGCGATCGCCCCTCAAAAAATCAATCAACCAGCGATCGCCTATCCATCCTCAAAAAACAGCAATCGCTGATATATTTACCGATGCTCCAGTAAAGTTTGATCAGTTTTTGGTTGGCAGTAGCGATGACCTTTTGCTGAGCAGTTTTGATGAGGGTGAGTACTTCAGCAAATTGAGGTTGCAAAGAGTCTGATATTAAAATAATTTTACTGAAAACTTACTATTTAAGAGTATCTTACAAGGCATCTCACACTGAATCAAAGCAAGGTGCGTTACATTTCATTAATGCACCTTACCAGATCGGCGATCACCCTGTTTCTCACTGAAAGCGATCACAAATCAAACAAACATTTTCAAAAGGGAAAAACCAACCGCATTCTTTAATTAGAGTTTGATATATATTCCATGAATGTTGATTAAAAGTACAACCCAACACCGAAGTACAAAAATCCATAAAACTAGCATTTCCTACTTCTCGCCTAGGACAAATCAAAGTATTTAATTTATAGAAATAAATTTCTTTCAGAGCATTTTTTAAGTCATCTCGCCAGTTCCCCTGCCAAGTATGGCATAAAGCCTTATCTAACTCTAGGTCAATATCCTGCCACGGGGAGGTATGGCACTGGACATCTAATTAGTGATAGAGCGATGAAGCTGTTGATTGGCAAGGCTTTACAAGTAAATTGCGACTAAAGCCTGAAATCGTTGCCAGATAGGGATTACAGCTTAATATCACTAATTAGTGAGCCAGCGCCGGAGGTATTGCCCATTTCTTGAAACCTCCTATCTATCTGAATAGTAATTCTTTCAATAAATTCAGGTAGTGTCTTTTCCAGATAAGTATAGATGTCAGTGACAACCTGTTCTACATTATATTGAGTGATACGTTTTGTTGAGAATATTGAACTTCCCCACTTTTTACGATAACTGCTAACCAATGCTTGTTGCTCAATAGTTAACTGCTTGATTTTCTGTGCAGGCATAAGACTTATTAAGACTCTCTATTTTATGAATTTAAAGGAAACAGCTTGCTTTTTTGGAATATAACTATGTACTGTCTTAAAATTTGCTAGATAAATACTTTTATGAGTCAAACTTTTTTATTTTAACAATCAGTTAAATCTTTTGAGCAATGATATAAACATGATTCTCAGGGTATTGATCGTATTCGAGGTGAAGACACGTACACTGATGCTCAGTCAAAATCTTCAAGAAAGTATTCACTCCCAGTGTGCTGTACTCAAAATCTTGACCTTGAAATGTTCCAGAAACTTCACTTTGTTTATATCCTCCTCCACAGGTGAACATAAGCACTCCATCAGGTTCAAGAGCATTGCATAGCTTTTTCATAACAGGTTCTTGCCTCTCTAGCGGCAAATGAAATGTGCTGTCCCAAGCAACAATCAAGCTATAGGGTTTAGGAGGACTCCAACAGCAGATGTCTGCTCGATAGAAAGTTGTCTCTGGATGTAGTTGTTGGGCTAAATCAATCATCTCTTGGGAAATATCAAGTCCTTCCACCTTAAATCCGTGCTCACTTAGGATTTTAATAAAACGTCCACTGCTTCCACACCCAATATCAAGAGCTAATTGCTTTCTGGAAGTAAATCTGATAGCCCGTTTCAACTGGGCAATGCCATAAAGTGAATTTTGATGCTGAGTCTGCCACCATTGGGCAATGCAATCATATCGAACGGCTATATCGTCTGGATGCATATTTATTCTCACTGTAGAGTTTTATCAATTAACGTGCAGGATAACATCCCTAAATTTGCACTAAAAATAATCTGTTTTTTCCTCTCCACAATCGATCGCAATGAGCCACCATCTCCGCAACCTACTAGATCGCGTTAGTGGTGCAATTCGAGTTAATCATTACTTCTTGGATTTATTTTTCATGCTCATTTCATTTTCTTGTGAAACACTACAGTGTAAGAATCCTAAGCACTGTTCAAGATATAAATATGTTATTTACTGCAAAACGTCAATTTGCCTCAGCTTTACTAGTTTTAGCGGCAGCAAGTAGTAATTTAGTGGCTTGTACAGCTAGCACTCAAACATCAGCAGAAATAACAACAGCAAAAACCGAAATAATAAAGACCGAAAAGCAAACAGGTAAACCATCACCAATAAATCATTCAGGCGGCATGATGTCCCATGATTCTATGGATTTGGGAGTGGCTGATGCGGAATATGACTTACGATTTATTGATGGAATGACACCCCATCATCAAGGCGCGATCGCCATGGCACAGGATGTCTTAAAAAATTCTCAGCGTCCCGAATTACGGAAGTTAGCCAACGAGATTATTGCCGCGCAGGAAAAAGAGATTGCACAGATGGGTGAATGGCGCAAAGCTTGGTATCCCAAGGCGGGAGACAAGTTAGTGATGTGGCATGAAGACATGAAGCACTCCATGGAGATGAGTCCAGAATTTCGTAAAAACATGATGATGACTATGGATTTAGGAAGTGCAGATGCTCAATTTGATTTACGCTTTATCGAAGCAATGATTCCTCACCACGATGGGGCTTTAGTGATGGCAAAGGACGCGATCGCAAAATCAAAACGTCCTGAAATTCAGAAACTCGCTCAAGAGATTCTGAGTTCTCAAAAAGCAGAAATTGAACAGATGCAATCATGGCGCAGAGCTTGGTACGGCAAGTAATACCCACAGCAAGAAATGGCTACGCCATTTCTTGCTGTGAAAATCTTTAAATTTTGAGTATAAAAATTAGATTAAGCAAATGAGATTAGCCCCCAGACTTCGCGCCCCCATTTTTAAAGTCATTCTTAGTTTGATTTTGTTGTCTAACCCAGCGATCGCACTGGCTCATGCTGGACATGGCGATGAATTTAAGGGAGCTAACACAACTGAGATCACGGGAATTACCGTAGATGATGAAGTTGCTAAATCGTTGGGAATTAAAGTAGAAACTGTCAAGCTACAGCCCCTAAAATTTGGTATTCAAACCACAGGGCAGATTGAGACTTTACCGAATCAACAAGTAAAAGTGACCACTCCAATCAAAGGAACAATTGTTAATTTACTAGTGGAACCAGGGGCTTTAGTTCAGGCAGGGCAACCTGTGGCGATTTTATCTAGTCCAGAACTAGCAGATTTACGAGTTAGTGCGTTAGAGAAAAAAGCAGATGCAAGTGGAAACGTCTTAACTTCTGAGTCAAATTTACGTTTAGCCCAACAAAATCTTGAACGTCAGAAGCTACTTGTTGAAGCAGATATCCGTCAGGCTCAGACTGAATTAAATCTAGATCAGGAGCGTTATGAACGCGACAAAGAATTATTAGAGACAGGGGCAATCGCTAGACGACAGTTACAAGAATCAGAAGCAAAATTTGCTGCGGCAAGAGCCTCTCTAGCTAAAGCAGAAAGTCGCTTACCTTTGCTAGAAGCCCAATCACAATTAGAAAAAGCAGAAGCTGATGTCCAAGTATCTTCGATTAAAGTCGATCTCAGTACAGCCGCCTACTCAGCCCGATTAAATCAGCTAGAGGCTAGCGCAAACTCTAATGGCACAATTACGATCGCTGCACCAATTAGTGGAGTTATAAGCGATCGTGAAGCTACTGTTGGTGAATCAGTGGAAGAGGCGGGTAAACCGCTAATGACGATTGTCAATGATGAAAGAGTTCTGGCTAGTGCAAATATTTATGAGAAAGATATTAGCAAAATTCGTATTGGTCAACCTGTGCAAGTAAAAATCGCGGGACAGCCTTCAAATACTACATTTCAAGGTAAAGTCACAACGATTGGTTCGGCTGTAGAAGGGCAAACTCGAATTGTGGCTGTGAAAGCGGAAATTGGCAATGTTAAGGGTCAGTTGAAGGCTGGTATGTTTACCAATATCGAAATTCTTACGGATAATGTATCTGTATCAACCTTAGCGATTCCTGCGGCGGCTGTTGTGGAAGCTAATGGCAAGCAGATTGTATTTGTGCAAAATGGGAAGTCCTATCAGCCCGTTGATGTGATTTTGGGGAAAACTTCGGGGGACTTAGTAGAAGTTACAAGCGGATTGTTTGAAGGCGATCGCATTGTTACTCAACGCGCAAATCAGCTATATGCTCAATCTTTGCGTGGTGACAATAAATCCAATCATGATCATAGCGAGGCTGTAAAACCTGAAGTATCTATCCAAAATAACTGGTGGCTAGTGCTTGTCGCAGGAGGTGTTGGCGGCGGCGCTATTGTGGCGGCGGCTTTTTGGCTAGGAAGGCGATCGGGAACAAAAATGGTGATTTTGAGGGAGCCATCTGAAAAGCTATCGAAGATAGGCGATCGCACTGATACATAAAGTATTCACATCTTACTTATTTATGATTTACAATGAAAGGCGTTTGTTTAAGAGATGTTAAATGTTGATCAAGAGTTTCTATGTCTAACATAGCTCCTCCTAAGATTGAAAGTGGGCAATCCGTTGAGTTGTAGAAAATCGATTGGTAGTGTCTAAATGTGCTACATTTTGTTATGTTTTAGGTGCGAATATCTTATCCCACCCCATTTTAGTTGCCATTGAAATATTTACATCTTTCACTAACTCGGATGTTTTTAACAATATATCTTCAACTTCACTTTTAGATAGTAGAGCAAATAATGATAGACAAAATGAATGATAATCAATGAAATCAAAGTGTTTCCCACTGTAGATTATATGGTTCGCTCATCTGGGGAAGTAGGTGAAATGGCAAAATAGGAGGAAGTCATTTTCATGAATCGACAGAGAAGCGATGATCAAATTTCCCCTGACCGAATTGTTAGATGAACAAGCGTGCTATGAATGGTTATTAAAGATCCTGCATCCGCAGGGTTTGCATTGTCCAAGTGGACACGCAATACCAGCAGGACAAGCGCCACACGATCGCCAACGTGCACCAATCGTCAAATACAAGTGTCGGGAATGTGGGAAAGTGTTCCATATTTTTACAGGGACAGACTTATCAGGAAGCCATTACACCTGTGGTCAGATCGTGCTGATATTGCGTGGATTCTTACAAGGACAAAC
>NZ_NDHW01000005.1 GCF_002251945.1 Pseudanabaena sp. SR411 | reverse complement strand
TTTGATTCAGGAAATCTCGGCTTGGGAAAATCGCAGGAATTCTCTCTCGTGTAAAGTTAACTAGCAATTTACTACTGCTGATGCTCGCATTAAATTGCTTCGTCTCTATCCGTCAATAACCCTTTGACTGTCTACTAGACTGCTTGCATTAAGATTAGTTAGGGCTTCCTGAAAAAGGACAAAAGCTTGCTACATAAGGACTTCAAGCTTTTTTGCCATAACAAGTGCAAGGTTATAGCGTCTAGAGGCTCAAAACCCTTGCACTTCCGTAGAAAATCGCTGGGTAAATTTGGGAAATATGCGACAAAATACTATTTTTAAAGCTGTATTGCCTTTAAATTCGCTCTGTAGACTTTTTCAGCAAGCCCTAGTTAGTTAAATCATCCGTCTCTTGGCAAAATCATCTAAAAACATTTTTTATCGACGGAGCGGTAGTAGTGAAAAGCAATAATAAAAACTACAACAATAGAAAGTGGAAATTATTGGGCTTATACGCCTTGTTCGGCATTGATTTCATTACCTTTATCATTGTCATAATTGCCCTAGTACCATACTTCCTCGATAGCAATCTCCTCGTCAGCCAGCCAGTTACTCAAGGGGAATGGAATTATAGCAAGCTAATCGAAGAAGTCCGCAAGAAACCCGCAGGTATCTCCAGAATTACTCTTAGTCCTGATCGCTCTTTTGCAGAAGTGACAGTACTTGGTGGATCGGAAGGACAGAAAAAAGTTCGCGTAAATTTGCCTAACGACCCTGAGTTCGCTAAAACTATTAGAGAAAATAACATTGATCTAGATGTTGCTTTTCGTCCCACTGAACGCTCATTGGTGCAAACCTTGAGCATGTTGCTTTTGCCTATTTTGCCTGTTTTACTATTAGTCAGTTTGTTTTTCCTACTAAGTCTGATTGTTTTTATTGTTCTAGTCAGGTAGTTTATTTGTGTAAACTTTATAATATTTGCGTGAATCAAAGATAAGGATTGCCATAAAGTTTAAGTCAAATTTCCGTTGAAAAACAAAAGCCGTTATTAGTAATCGCTTTTTTCTTGTTCTGCGATCGCTATAGGGCTACAAATATTTATACAAAATAAATTACTCGAAGTAGTAAGGTTGGGTTCCTATAATTTGCAACCTTACTACTTTAGGTTTGTAATTAATTACGCACATCTACATTAACTATCGATCCAAAGACGGATTCTAAGGTGACTTAGACAGATCCTAGACTGCTTGCGTTAAGATTAGTTAATTAAATCATTCGTTCTTGGCAAAATCGTCTAGGAACATCCCTATTGATGGAGCGGTAGTAGTGAAAAGCAATAATAAAAACGATAATAATAATAAAAAGTGGAAAAATTTTGGTTTATACGCACTGCTTGGCATTGTTGTCATTACCTTAGGAACAACTCTCCTCGATAGCCAACCAGCTACCCAAGGTGAATGGCGCTACAGCAAGCTGCTCGAAGAAGTCAGAAAGAAACCCGCAGGTGTCTCCAGAATCACCCTTAGCCCCGATCGCACTTTTGCGGAAGTAACTGTCCCTGGGGGACCAGAAGGCAAGAAGAAAGTTCGGGTAAATCTACCTAATGATCCTGAGTTCACCAAAGCTGTTAGAGAAAATGGCATTGAACTAGATGTCGCTCCCCGTCGTACCGATGGCGCATTGGTTCAAACCTTGAGCAGCTTGATTTTGCCCATTTTGCTATTAGTCGGTTTGTTTTTCCTACTCCGTCGCGCCCAAGCTGGTCCTGGCAACCAAGCGATGAACTTTGGTAAGTCCCGCGCCCGTGTCCAAATGGAGCCTCAAACCCAAGTCACCTTCACCGACGTAGCAGGTATTGAGCAAGCTAAATTTGAACTTACTGAAGTTGTAGACTTCCTCAAAAATCCCGATCGCTTCACTGCCGTTGGCGCAAAAATTCCTAAGGGCGTATTGCTAGTTGGTCCTCCCGGAACAGGTAAAACCTTACTAGCTAGAGCCGTAGCTGGTGAAGCTGGCGTACCTTTCTTCAGTATTTCTGGTTCGGAATTTGTGGAAATGTTCGTCGGTGTGGGCGCATCCCGTGTACGCGACCTCTTCGAGCAAGCCAAGGCTAATGCTCCTTGCATCGTCTTTATCGATGAAATTGATGCCGTCGGTCGTCAGCGTGGCGCTGGTTTAGGCGGTGGTAACGATGAGCGTGAACAAACCCTCAATCAGTTGCTCACCGAGATGGATGGCTTTGAAGGTAACACAGGCATCATCATTGTTGCCGCAACTAACCGTCCTGATGTTCTTGATGCAGCATTGTTACGTCCCGGTCGTTTCGATCGCCAAGTGGTCGTTGATCGTCCCGACTTCGCAGGTCGTCTGGAAATTCTTGGAGTCCATGCACGCGGCAAGACCCTATCTAAGGATGTTGATCTGGAAAAGATTGCCCGTCGTACCCCCGGATTTACAGGTGCTGACTTATCTAACCTATTAAATGAAGCCGCCATCCTCGCTGCTCGTCGTAACCTGACCGAAATTTCGATGGATGAAATCAATGATGCTGTCGATCGCGTCTTGGTTGGACCCGAAAAGAAAGATCGCGTCATGAGCGAAAAGCGCAAAGAATTAGTTGCTTACCATGAAGCTGGTCATGCTCTAGTCGGCGCATTGATGCCCGACTATGATGCCATCCAAAAGGTAACGATTATTCCTCGTGGTCGTGCTGGTGGTTTGACATGGTTCTTACCAACTGAAGAAAGAATGCAAAGCCGCGCCTATTTGCAAAACCAAATGGCAGTAGCCCTAGGTGGTCGCATCGCTGAAGAAATCGTCTTTGGGGAAGAAGAAGTTACTACTGGTGCATCCAGTGACCTTCAACAAGTTGCTTCCGTTGCCCGTCAAATGGTGATGCGTTTCGGTATGAGTGAGAAGCTTGGGCCAGTTGCCCTTGGTCGTTCCAATGGCAACATGTTCCTTGGTCGTGATATTGCGGCTGAGCGTGACTTCTCGGAAGAAACTGCGGCAACTATTGATGAGGAAGTTGGCATTTTGGTAGCTGATGCTTATCGTAGAGCGAAACAGCTTCTCGTTGATAATCGCCATGTTCTCGATAAGATTGCTCACGATTTGATTGAGCGTGAGACTGTTGATGCGGATGAGCTTCAACAAATCTTGGAAACTAATGATTTGAAGTTGGCAGCAGCTTTGTAATCAGAACTTCTTTAAATTAATTTTCACCAAATGAAGACGATACTTTGTATCGTCTTCATTTTTTATGTTTTTCTTGAAAATCTTAGTTGTCATTTTGAGTTAATCTAGATATAGCTAGCTATAGCCATTCTTGTTAGGACATAAAATCCAAATAGTGTGAGGCGGCGCTTCGCGCCGCCTCACACTATTTGGGTTTTGATTTGTCCTGATACAGGTGGCTATAGCTATAAAAGAGAAAATAATGATACTTTATGCAATCTTTTCCACATCAGGGGCAATTAACAACTTGGAAAAATGATCGAGGATTTGGATTTATTAAACCTGATGATGGCAGTAAAGAAGTTTTTTTGCATATCAGTGTGTTAAAAGGTGCAAGTCGTCGCCCCATCGTGGGAGATACGATCCTGTATGAAAAAGTTACTGAAGAAAACGGAAAAATACGGGCTTCTAAAGCTTCAATTCAAGGTGTTCTCAATCAATCTACGGTATCAAATCAAAAATCGCGTAATTCTAATCAAACATCTAATCGGCAATCTACAGGTAAACAAGTAAACAGAAATACACCAATCAACAAGCTCAATACGCATGGAGCAATACAGAAGGTAATCCCTATCATATTTTTGATTGGTGTGGGGATTAGCTTAATCCCACATTCCGCTCGTAATGGAATGAGAAAAACAATTACGAAACAGGTGCAGGGAGCAAATAATAGCGTTGGCAGGTGGGAGAAAAAAACTTTAAAATATGAAGCCGAAGAGGAGACAAATTAACAACTTGAGAGAG
>NZ_NDHW01000057.1 GCF_002251945.1 Pseudanabaena sp. SR411 | reverse complement strand
AGGTTTTTACATCACTTACCTATTGGCAAAACATTAGGAGATATCACTAATCAGCTAGAGCAGTTTTTTGAATCCAGTCAATTTCTCTCAAAAATACAATTACGAAAAACACTGGATTTTATCTTTTCATTAATTCACTGATCTTATAGCGGGAAGGGAGTAAGCTGCCGAAGCCAAATTCTGTTAATGCTGTAATTATTTTTTGTGAGTTTTCTTCGCTGATTTCTATCCAAATATCGATGTCTTTGGTGTATCGTGGATGTCCATGTATGGCGACTGCATAGCCGCCAATGACTAAGTAGTTAATTTAATAATTGTATAAATTCTTTGAAGTCTTGGTTGAGCATTGAATTGATGATATTCTTGGCGAATTTGTTCGAGGGTTTCTAGGCGTTTTTGGGGTGTTTGTTGTTGCCAGTATTGAAAATCACTGACTTGTTGTTTGATGTTAGTTTTGATGATTACTTTTTCCATGTTGTTTCTCTTCGTTTTAGTCTTCTTATTCTATCGGTAGGTCTCGCAGGTAGTAAAAGCGATCGCATTTTCTCCCATCCACTTCTACTCTTCCCAAATATCTTAGGCGAGTGAAAAAACATCAACAGAGATCGCTCTAATTGGTTGCGATTTGTTGTGTAACATTACGCGAATCTGCTCTGTTGTCTGGCTGCTAAAGGTCTGCTCACCACATTGGTTACAGACTGTTGAGGGGATATTCTCGACAAATACAGGTTTGCCAGAGATGTAAAAAACTTCGCTAATTAGTTCTTGAGAAAACTCTGTTGAAACGCATACATGACATCTATTCATTTGATTTTCTTCTTGTAAATTGAATCCATTGATTAGGATCTGGTTCGATGTTGTTCTAACATTGATTCGACTTCGGCATCGGTTGGGGCTGGCTGGCTAGTTTTGAGTAAACCTTTCATGCGGCTGATTGCTTGAGATCGCGTAGGTGTTGAGATTGCAGTTTCTTGAATCGAATCGATGATAGAGCGCACAAGTTCTAGGCGATCGCTTACAGGTAATTTACGCACCTGATTTTTAAGTTCTTGCAATAACATAGCGTTACTCCAGTTAGGCTGTGTTGGGAGGCTAGTGTGGACAATTTTAACATTTTCAGCAAATGAAAATTATTAGGATCTGCGATCGCGTATTTAATTGCTTAATCGTCATATTGACAAGTCAAATTGGTAAATCTCTCAAGTAGTAAAAGTGATCGCCTTTTTCTCCATCTCCCTTAATTCTTCCCAAATGCAGATACTGCCTGCAATAAACTTTTAATCATCACTTTGCTGATAAATACGAATACGTCCACGTTGAATGATCCAGAGTTTGCCTGTAATATCTTCACGTTCTAATCCATTAATTAGAGTCTGAATCGCATCTGTCAGATCGTCTATAGTTGCTCTAGGAGGTAATCTTAAAACAGCTATTCCTCTGTATTGTGAAGGTACATATTGTAGAGGATTGCTAAAGTCTAAGTCGAGAGTAACTAGACAGCGATCTTCTTGCTGGCAAACTTTTATGACGGTGGGATCTGAAGCTGAAGTTAGTCCTTGCTCAAGGACAGTAGAAACATCGTAGCCTGCTTGTTTTAGCTGGTTTATGCCTCTTTGACCAATATTCTCATCTAGTTTGAATTTCATGCTGATTTCTCGATGGGAATATCAACATAGCGATCGCTTGACATTGCTGCTCCGTAAGCAATACAGGCATAAATATCTTCTGGTTGAAGTTGGGGATATTCTTCTAGTAATTCAGGGATGCTAGTACCATTCGCTAGAAAATCAAGGATTAGGGACACCCAAATGCGATGTCCTCGAATACAGGGTTTTCCAAAGCATATATTTGGATTGACTGAGATACGATTGAGAAGTTCTACTCGTTTCATGGCTGTATTTTTCTTTGATTTTAATCAGATTGCATGAATTACTAAATCGCTATTGCTCTAATTATTTCACATAAAATTGTTGCTTATCTAATCACCAAATTAACAATTCAGATCGCTAAGCCTTGTAGTTAGTAAAAGCGATCGCATTTTCTACCATCCACTTCTACTCTTCCCAAATATCTTAGGCGAGTGAAAAAACATCAACAGCGATCACTCTAATTGGTTGAGATTTGTTGTGTAACATTACGCGAATCTGCTCTGTTGTCTGGCGGCTAAAGGTTTGTTCACCACATTGGTTGCAGATTGTTGAGGGGATATTCTCGACAAATACAGGTTTACCAGAGATGTAAAAAACTTCGCTAATTAGTTCTTGAGAAAACTCTGTTGAACCACATACATGATATTTATTCATTTTATTTTCTCCTTGTAAATTGAATCCATTGATTAGGATCTGGTTCATATATTGTAATGATTTTTACGATCGCTGATTCTTACATTGATACTTGCAAGTGAAGAGGTCTATTGGTTTGAGTAAATCCAAAAATAAGACAACTTGGTGAGTATTTATCATCTGGGTATTTCTCAACAATGATCGCATCTTCAGATATTTGCATAATCTCCTGTTCGCTAATATTCCTTTCAACTGAGCGTTTGAGGGCATGACGGCTAAATTCAAAATCTCCTCGCTGAAGTTGGTAGCAAATCTCAGTTATGGTTTTCATTTTCTATTGGTAAGTCTCTCAAATAACCCACATTCCGCTCGTAATGGAATGAGAAAAACAATTACGAAACAGGTGCAGGGAGCAAATAATAGCGTTGGCAGGTGGGAGAAAAAAACTTTAAAATATGAAGCCGAAGAGGAGACAAATTAACAA
>NZ_NDHW01000056.1 GCF_002251945.1 Pseudanabaena sp. SR411 | reverse complement strand
GCTTTGGCTTGCTCAACTCAGTCCCCTCAAACCTAAAAAGCACGGTCGCTTACCTAAAAGCATTTTTCGTCTTGGTTTTGATTCTCTGCGTCACTTCATCTTTGACCTTCATCTCAATTCTCTAACCTTTTTTAACTCCATTAATTTTTTGTCCTGTACTTAGATCAATGCCACCAAGCCTCTAATTTCTATACTCTAGATGGATTTCGGCTTTTGCATTTCTGCGAGAAAATATCCAATCATGATGCCAAAAGAACTTGCGACCAAATCACCAATATCAAAAGTGCGATTTGGCGAAAGCGATTGGGCTAACTCTTCGACAACAGTAAATATCACAAATAGCAATGGAAATAAAGGCAAGGCTTTAGACCAAAATTTGACTGTGCGCCAATTTCCAGCCAACTGTCCTAAAAAAGTCGCTAGCCCATAGAGAAACACATGACCAGCTTTATCATTCTTAGTCAGATATTCTGGTAGCGCATGATTATAGGCAAGCACAATGATTAATGTAAATACGATCAGGTAAATTACAACCAGAATTTTCCAAACTAACTTGTTAGACTTCATCGCAAAGATTTTAACTCAACTTAATTTAACCTACAGCGATTTGCGCTCAATCGTTTTGCCATTGAGTTTAGCGATCGCATTCCTCTCTAACCTTTTCCTTTGACACAATCTTATTGACAAATTCTAGAAGCGTTGGGTGGTTGAGCGTATTTTTTCTTTGTTCTCTCGCTTGAGGCATTTGAACAGAGAGTACGAACTTTTACCTAAAACTTCTGAGGTTTTTTCTGTGTTGGTATTATTCACATCCTTCTCAATCATCTTGCTTAACTTCTCAAATATACTCGCAATTCTATTGTTACTTCTATTTTTATTACTTCATCTTCTACAATGATTAATCTTGCTGCCATTTTCTTGCTCTCACTGATCAATTCATTTTTCTATTATTTCTTGATTTTTTACATTATCTCAAGGTTGCACCTGTTGTGATGATCATCAGGTTATCCTTATGCGTCACTTTAAGCAAAGATCTCTAGGCGGTGCATTTCATCCTTGAATTGGCGCAAATTTAGTCTCTAGTATAAATCAATTATCATTTGAAATCATGATAGATGCCTTGCCATCTAGACTATATAACAAGTATAGAGTTAAGCCCAAAAAATAACTGAGTAACTTATCTATAACTTTCCTATAACTTCTATAACTTTATTATCCCATCTTTCTACCAGTTTCCGAATAACTACGGATTTACAAATGTGATATAAAATGCTAAATTCTAATTTTAACTTGAGAGTATTCTAAATTTATTAAGCATACTCAATTACATTTAACCTTACATGCATGCTATTCATTGTGACTTCTGATGGAAATAAGCGCTGAAATGGATGTTGAACATACGGAATTTATGCCGAAATCTTCTTTTGATAGCCATAAGCATTTCTGGAAGCAGTTTCTAAAGGGAGTCAATGCAAGCACATTTTTGGGTGGAGATTCTGTAAGGGCTAAAGAGCATCTTTCAGTGCCTGAGTATCAGACAACTATTGCTTGTCTCAGGGAATCTTTCACTTCTATTTTTAACAAGTTTATTCGAGAAAAAAATCTAGATATTACATCCATATTGCAAGGGATTTGGGCTTTGCTTCTCCATCGTTATAGTGGTGACGAAAATATCGTCTTTGGGTTTCAGTCCGTCCCAACCACTCTGATATCAAGTGAAGACAATACTAAAAGCCAACCCATTCCCTTTCGCATCAAAATTAATTCTGACACATCAGTTCTACCTTGGCTCCTCCAGATTCAAGAACATTGGAAGATTGCTCAAACATATTCTCAAGTATCTCTAAGTCAAATTCAAGCATGGAGTGATATTCCTGCAGACATGTCACTATTTGAAACTTTGGTGATATTGGATGATCTAGAACAAGTGTCTGCGGCAATACCTGACTCCCCAATTACTCTTGGTGTAAAGGTAGAAACAAATTTGACATTGCAACTTAGATACGATCGCAACCGTTTTCAAGAAGCTGCAATTAATCGTCTTTTGGGACATTTGCAAACCCTGATAGAAAGTCTGGTCACGAATCCTGATCAGAAACTTGCAAGTTTGCCAATGTTAACCACTGCTGAGCGTCATCAGATTTTGATTGAGTGGAACAATACTCAAGTAACTTATCCTTCAGACCAAACAATTCATCAAATCTTTGCGGAGCAAGTAGCAAAATCTCCTGACAAAATTGCCTTAATTCTGCCATCCATCAATGCAGAAGCTCCAATAAGACTGACTTATAAAGAATTAGACAGACGTGCGAATGTTCTTGCCTGTGAGCTACAGAGTCTTGGAGTAGGCGCAGAGACATTTGTGGCGATGTGTATAGAAAGATCGATTGAGACGATCGTCGCTATTATCGGAATTCTTAAAGCAGGTGGGGTCTACGTCCCTCTTGATCCAGCTTATCCGCAAGAGCGCCTTGCTTTTATGCTAGAGGATACTCAAGCTCCTGTATTAATTACGCAGTCACATCTACGCGATCGCCTACCTCCTACTCAATCACATATTATTTGTCTAGAAACGGATTGGGGTAAGGAAATCACTGAAAGTATGCCAGAGGCAACCAAGGTCAATGCTGATAGCTTGGCATATGTTAACTATACCTCTGGCTCTACAGGTCGTCCTAAAGGAGTTGCCATTCCGCACCGCGCTGTTGCCAGACTAGTGTTTGGCACTAGTTTTACCGAGCTAGATGGCAATCAAACTTTATTACAACTAGCACCTATTTCCTTTGATGCTGCTACTTTAGAGATTTGGGGAGCGTTGCTTCACAGTGGTTGCTGTGTTTTATTCCCTAGTGATGGCATTCCCGATCCCCAAGACTTGAAAACAGTTATTCAAACTTACGGGGTTACCACCATGTGGCTAACTGCCGCATTGTTTAACACGATCATTGCGGAATCTCCTGAATCTCTCTCTGGTGTGAAAGAACTACTCACGGGTGGTGAAGCTCTCTCTCCCAGCTTTATTAGGTTGGCGCAAAAACATCTTCCTGAGACACAGCTAATTAATGGATATGGTCCTACGGAAAATACGACCTTCACTTGCTGCTACCGTATTCCTCGACCATTAGGAGATCAAGTGACATCAGTTCCCATTGGTAGACCGATCGCGAATACTCAGGTTTATATTCTCGATGCCCATAGTGAGCCTGTTCCCATTGGTGTATTGGGAGAACTACATGTTGGTGGTGATGGGCTTGCGCGTGAGTATATCAATCGTCCAGATCTAACTGCTGAGAAATTTATTCCCGATCCATTCAGTGCTGATTCTACAAAAAGGCTCTATAAAACAGGCGATCGGGTGCGCTGGTTGCCCGATGGCACGCTTGAGTTTGTTGAGCGGCTAGATAACCAAGTCAAAATTCGTGGTTTCCGTATTGAACTAGGTGAAATAGAGGCAGCTTTAAGCCATCATGAAAGTGTGCGTGATGCTGTCGTGATCGTGCGTGAGGACATTGTGGGCAGTAAGCGGCTGGTTGCTTACATCACTCCAAAATCTGAGCAATCTCCCAACATAAATCTCATTAAGTCTTATTTGCAAGATCAATTAGCTGATTACATGATTCCTGCGGCGATTGTCGTCTTAGACAAAATCCCTCTCACACCTAATGGGAAAGCGGATCGTCGTGCTTTACCAGCACCTGTCTCTATAGGAGTTGGGGATAACTTTATTGCCCCCAATACTCCCAAAGAAAGGATACTTGCCGAAATCTGGTGTGGGGTTTTGGGCTTAGATCAGGTTGGGATTGAAGACAATTTCTTTGACATTGGTGGTACTTCGCTGTTGGGCTTACAGATGGTGACGAGAGTCCAAAAACAGCTAGGTTCTGAATTCCGTGCTGTTAAGCTTTATCAATATCCCACCATCCGCACATTAGCGCAGTACCTCGATCGCGAAGAACACAAACAGTTAGAACAACCGCAACAAAAAAACAAACAACGCGATCGCCTTCTACAAAAAGCACCAAAGATTAACTCCGATGGAATTGCAATTATCGGTATGGTTGGGCGTTTTCCTGGGGCAGATACTGTCGAAGCCCTGTGGCAAAATCTCTGTAATGGCATAGAGTCCTGCACGACTTTTACTGATGCAGAAATCGATCCAAATGTTGATCTTGAATTACGTACTGACCCTAACTATGTGCGTGTCAGGGGCATTATCGAAGGAGCCGAAACCTTTGATGCAAGTTTCTTTGGAATTAGTCCCAGAGAAGCCGAAGTTCTTGATCCACAGGCAAGAGTATTTCTAGAGTTAGCTTATACAGCTTTGGAAAATGCGGGCTATATGCCTGAATCCTACGATGGTGCGATCGGGTTATATGCTGGCTCTGGTCAAAACACATACTTTGAGCATCACATCTGCGGTCGTCCTGAAATCATCAATCGGCTGGGTGAATTTCAGACGATGCTAGCGAACGAAAAGGACTTTGTAACTACTCGTACCTCCTACAAATTAGGGCTAACAGGTCCTAGCCTCAGCATTAATACCGCCTGTTCTACATCTCTAGTTGCTGTGATTCAAGCATTTCAGGGATTAATGAGTAATCAATGCGACATTGCCCTAGCGGGTGGTATTTCCATTACCACACCCCAAAATCGAGGCTATCTCTACCAAGAAGGTAGTATGCTCTCCCCTGATGGGCGTTGTCGTCCCTTTGATGCTAATGCTCAAGGAACAATGTTTAACAGTGGTGCAGGTATTGTCATATTGAAGAGATTGGAAGAAGCCTTAGATGATGGTGATCGCATCTACGCTGTGATTAAAGGCGTAGGTATGAACAATGATGGTACGGATAAGGTGAGCTTCACCGCACCAAGTGTCAACGGACAGGCGGGAGCAATTACCATGGCGCAAGCATCTGCTGGTATCCATCCTGAAACCATCTCTTATATTGAAACTCATGGAACCGCAACTCCATTGGGCGACCCCATCGAAGTTGAAGCTCTCACTCAGGCTTTTCGCACTCAGACCGATGCAACTCAATTTTGTGCGATCGGTTCAATTAAAAGTAACTTTGGACACTTAGTTGCTGCGGCTGGAGTGACAGGGCTGATCAAAACTGCCCTAGCTCTCTACTACAAAAAAATTCCACCTAGCCTTAACTTTGAATCACCTAATCCAGAAATTGACTTTGCGAATAGTCCTTTCTATGTCAACAACAAACTCGTTGATTGGGCTGCTGGTGAGACTCCTCGCAGGGCTGGCGTAAGTTCCTTCGGCGTGGGCGGCACAAATGCTCATGTTGTGTTAGAAGAAGCCCCATCAGTGGAAGTCTCTAGTCCTTCTCGTCCCTTTCAACTATTGCGGTTATCAGCAAAGACTAGTACTGCTCTAGAGCAGACCACGACAAACCTTAAGGAATACTTCAATCAAAATGTTGAGGCGAACTTAGCTGATGTAGCTTATACCCTAGATCATGGCAGAAAAGCTTACAATCATCGTCGTTTTGTTGTTTGTCGCGATCGCCTAGATGCGATCGCGATCTTAGAATCTCTTGATGTGAACCGCAGTGCCACAAGACTAAGTGAAATTCGCAATCCAGATGTGGTGTTCATGTTTCCTGGGCAGGGTTCGCAGTACCTCAACATGGGCAAATATTTCTACGAACATGAAATCGTATTTCGGGATGCTGTTAATCGCTGTGCAGAGATTCTACGTCCTTTACTAGATCGAGATCTCCTCCAAGTCATTTATCCAACCCAAAGCAAAGATGGTAACGATGAAGCTGCCACAGCTTTATTACGGCAGACTCAATACACTCAACCTGCCTTATTCACGATTGAATATGCTCTGGCGCTTCTCTGGCAAAGTTGGAGTATTCGCCCCGCAGCAATGATTGGTCATAGCATTGGTGAATTTGTGGCGGCTTGTTTATCGGGTGTGTTTTCCCTAGAGGATGGGCTAAAACTCGTTGCGACTCGCGCAAAGATGATGGGCGCATTGCCCAGTGGTTCCATGCTTTCAGTGCGCTTACCCGCAGAGGTGTTGCAAAAGCGTCTGAGTGATGACCTAGCGATCGCGGCGGTAAATGGCGCTTCGCTTTGTGTTGTGGCAGGACCAACTGAGGTAGTTAATAACTTGCAGCAACAACTGGAAGCCGAGGAGATTGTTTGTCGAACATTACATACCTCTCACGCTTTCCACTCGCCGATGATGGATCCAATTATTGAGCCATTCGCCGAAATGGTCAAAACTGTGCAGTTGTCGCCACCCAAAATTCCTTTTGTGTCAACGGTAACGACAGAATGGATCACCGACGCTCAAGCTACTGACCCGATGTATTGGGCTAGTCATTTACGCGCTACCGTTCGGTTTGCAGAGGGTGCTAAAAGGCTATGGGAGCAGCCTGCACGGGTTTTACTTGAAGTAGGTCCTCGTACCACAACCGCAACATTAGCGCGACAACAGGCAAAAGACATCAAACGTCAAATTGCGATTTCGTCTTTGGGTAGCACTGCCGATAACGATGCTGAATGGGCATCTATATTGCAAGCGATCGGGCAACTTTGGCTGGCTGGGGTTGATCTTGACAGAGCCAAGTTTTATGCTGATGAATACCGACATCGCATCCCACTACCCACCTATCCATTTGAGCGCAAGCGCTATTGGATCGATCCGAAACCTGCGATTGAACCAACGCTTCCCCTGCCCCCACCTGCTGAACCAATCCCAATTCAGCCCATCGTCGAAATTCAATCACTCCCACCCATCCCATCTTTACAACCCAATCCCACCCCTAATATAGAGGTGCAAGCGCATATTATGACTGAAGCTCGTAAGCAACAACTTATCCCCCAACTTCAAGAAGTTCTAGAAACCACCTCAGGGCTAGAAATTGATGGTAATGATGGCACAACGACATTCTTAGAAATGGGATTGGATTCTCTTTCTCTCACCCAAGTTGCCATGGCTTTGAAAAAGAAGTTCAAGGTTAAAATCACTTTTCGACATTTATTAGAAGATTATCCCAATCTCGATACGTTGTCTGACTTTGTACTGCGATCGCTTCCCCCAGATGCATTCCCCGCTCCAACCGCGATCGCAACTCCAGTAGAAGTTGTCTCTACCCCTGCTGTACCTGCTGTAACTGCTGCGACAACTCCAGTTGCTACTCCCACACCGATCTCTACCTATACTCCAGCCATGTCTAATTTTGTCGGACAACCTAATAATGCCAATGGCAATCATAACAATGGCAATGTACTGCCTTCACTCAGCCCTGAAATGGCTGGTACGATGCAATCTGTGGTGGCTCAGCAACTGCAAATTATGGCACAACAATTGCAGCTACTCAGTCAAGCGGGGGGGACGATTAGTCCTGTGATCGCAGCACCTGTAGTTCAGATGGTTGCACCTCCAGCACCTCCAGCAGCACCTTCAACTCAGCCCACACCTGTTGCTGCGCCAATCAAGGCAGAAACTGCAACAGTGACAGAGTCGGAGGAACCGAAACCACGCAAAAACTTTGGACCTGGAGCTAAGATCGAAAAGTCAGTCACTGCGGCGTTAACAGCAGATCAGCAAAAAGCCCTTGATCGCATCATTGCCCGTTATATCGCGCGGACTCAAGAATCAAAACGGCAGACACAGGAACATCGTAAATACCTTGCCGATCCACGCACAGTGTCGGGATTCACACCATTATTTAAAGAAATGGTGTATCCAATCGTCACTGATCGCGCATCTGGTTCTAAGCTCTGGGATGTCGATGGTAACGAATATGTGGATATCACCAATGGCTTTGGTTTGAACTTCTTTGGTTGGTCACCAGATTTCGTGACAGAAGCCGTAAAAGCACAGCTAGATAAAGGCATTGAAATTGGACCCCAAACGCCCCTAGCAGGTAAAGTTGCCAAACTAGTTGCCGAATTTACAGGCATGGAACGAGTCGCTTTTTGTAACACAGGTTCAGAAGCGGTGATGGCAACCTTACGTCTAGCTCGGACGGTTACGGGACGCGATCTCGTGGCGACCTTTGCTGGGGATTATCACGGTACATTTGATGAGGTACTTTACCGCCAAGGTCCCAAGCTTAAGACTTTACCCGCAGCTCCCGGGATTTTGCCCTGTATGTTTGAGAATTTGCTGGTATTGGACTACAACACACCTGAGTCTTTACAGATTCTGCGCGATCGCGCAGATGATTTAGCCGCAATCTTAGTAGAACCAGTTCGCAGCCGTGATCCCAATCTCCAACCCAAGGAGTTTTTACAGGATTTGCGGAGCTTAACTGAACAATCTGGAACTGCATACATCTTTGATGAAGTTGTGACTGGCTTCCGCGTCCACCCAGGTGGCGCTCAAGCTTATTTCAATATCCAAGCTGACATGGCAACTTACGGGAAAGTGGTTGGCGGCGGCTTACCGATTGGGATTGTAGCGGGTAAAGCTGAATATATGGATGCCCTTGACGGTGGGTTCTGGCAATATGGTGATAACTCTATTCCTGAAGTTGGAGTTACCTTCTTTGCAGGAACCTTTGTCCGTCATCCTATGGCGCTAGCCGCAGCCGAGGCTGTTCTCCATAAACTTAAGGCAGGTGGACCAGAGTTGCAGCGATCGCTTGCCGATAAGGTCAGTAAATTTGCAACTCATCTCAATCAGTACTTCAAGCAAATTGAAGCACCAATTGAGATCGCCCACTTTAGTTCTTATTTCTATATCAACTATCCCCATGAAAGTCCCTATGCCAGCTTGATATTCTATTTACTGCGCGAAAAGGGTGTCCATGTTTGGGATCATCGTCCTTGCTTCTTTACCCTATCCCACTCCGATGCTGATATCGAATTTGTGATTAGAGCCTTTAAAGATACCGTTGCCGAAATGCAGATGATTGGATTTTTACCACAGCCTAAGAATGTTTCTAACGGTAATAATGGAGGATTTGATCGTAATCGTCCACCACAATCAGGCGCTCGTTTGGGACGCGATCCTGAAGGTAATCCTGCTTGGTATATTCCTGATCTAGATAATCCTGGTAAATATTTACAACTCGGTGGCGTTTCGTAAATATTCCACTTGACTCAGTTTTCAAGCTGTCTACGACAGCTTGAAAACAATCTCTGAAATCTTAAAGACAAATTTGATGAACAACTTAAATACAGATCTAGATCAGAAGGTTTCCACTCACTTTGATTCAGTCGCAGAGGGATATGCTAATGCTTATAATGATGGGTCTTTCTTTTCCTATTTTTTTAATCGACGCTTGGAAATAGTTCTTGAATCATTGAATAAATATGATCAAGCAACAATCTTAGATGTTGGTTGTGGTCCTGGAATGATGGCTAAATATTCCATAGAAAAAGGATTTGAATTTTATGGAATTGATATTTCCGAAAAGATGATCGAAGAATGTATCAATAATTTTGGGCATGTAAATTCTACACACTTTTCTGTTGGCAAGCTTCAAAAACTTGAATTTCCTGATGCTTTTTTTGATGTAGTGCTTTGTATGGGAGCTTTAGAATATGTTCCTAGAGATGAGATCGAAGATTCCCTTTCAGAGATGATCAGAGTTCTCAAGCCAAATGGTCAAGTCATTATGTCATTGATGAACAAAAACAGCTTTTTTGCCTGGCATAGAAGATTAAGGGCAAAGCTTGTAAAGAAGATTAAGGGTCGTGATATTCAAGCTGAAAGCTATGATGATCTGAGCAGACCATTTGATGAAAAATCTATTAGGGCTTTGTTGAACTCAAAGCTATTAAAAAACATTGACACGGCTCGTTTTGGGCTAAACATCTATCCCTACTTTTTGGAATGGAGAATTCCTCACCAACTGAAAATAAAACTAAGCAAAGTTTTAGACAATATTATCAGAGGACGATTTAAATGGCCATATATGGCGTTTATTGTAAAGGCAAGAAAGACTGCATCAAATTAGCCTGTAATAGATCTTGATATATTCTGGAATGTGACGATTCGGTTATATGATTCAGTTATATTTTTTACAGATTATCTATATTATTTATTAGGATTTACCAATAATGACACCCCCACCTGAACCTCAATTCACAATCACTGCTGTTGACTTTAATCCTTTTGCCGATGGAGAACTACTATTAACAGCACCTGCAACTGAGTCTCAGAAAGAAATTTGGGCTTCCGTACAAATGGGCAGTGATGCTAACTGTGCCTATAATGAATCCCAAAAACTATGGTTAAGAGGGACTCTAAATGTTGACGCTTTACGATCAGCTTTACAGGAACTTGTTCTGCGTCATGAAGCCTTAAGAACAACCTTTAGCCCAGATGGAGTTAACCTTTGTATTGTTGCGTCACTCAATCTAGAAATTCCCGAAATTGATCTGTCTGGATCAGATGTGACTGAACGAGAGCATACATTAGCAAAAATATTAAAGCAGGCTGTAGAGGAACCATTTGACCTTGAGCATGGACCATTAATTCGATTACAACTGATTAAGACTCAAGCTGAAGAACATCTATTGTTGCTGACGGCTCATCATATTATTTGTGATGGTTGGTCTTGGGCTGTATTGATGACCGACCTTGGTAAATTGTATACGGCTATAAAAAATGGAGAAACACCTGAACTAGATGAGCCAGAATGCTTTAGTGAATATGCGATCGCCCAACAAGAAGCCAAGGGTAGCGAAGAAGAAATTGAGACTGAAGCATATTGGTTAAATCAGTTTTCTGATTCTATTCCTGTTTTAGACTTTCCGACTGATCGCCCTCGTCCACCAGTTCGCACCTTTAATGCTGCTCGCGAAGATTGGGATTTAGATCCTGCTCTAGTTAGCAATTTAAAGCAATTGGGAAACAAGCTAGGATGCAGTTTTACAACTACTTTGTTGACCAGTTTTGAGGTGTTTCTGCATCGGTTAACTGGAAGCAATGAAATTATGGTGGGGATTCCTGCGGCTGGACAGGCTGCGACAGGCAATTATCAGCTAGTCAGTCATTGTGTCAATTTGTTGCCTTTAAAGAGTTGGGTGGATGGAACACAGGCATTCAGTGACTACTTACAGATACGCCGACCAATCATTTTGGATGCTTACGATCACCAATTATTTACCTTCGGTAGTTTGATAGAAAAATTAGCAATTCCTCGCGATACCAGCCGTATTCCACTTGTCCCGATTACATTCAACCTTGATCAAGGGCTGGATAACGATCGCCTATTGTTTGAGGATCTCAAAGTGGAGTTCTCTACTAACCCTCGTAGTTATGAGAACTTTGAAATATTCATTAATGCCACAGAGTTGCGGGGCAAGGTTACTTTAGAATGCCAATACAACATCAACTTGTTTGATGCAGCAACGATTCGTCGTCGCTTGGCGGAATTTGAGACGCTATTGATTGGGATTGTGGCTGCTCCTGATACAACCATTGACCGCTTACCGCTCCTACCAGAAACTGAGCTACAGCTACTAACATCATGGAATCAAGCTCCCATAGATTATCCTCGCAATTCTTCAATTCAAGAGGTATTTGAGGCACAAGTACTTGCGACCCCAGATGCGATCGCTTTGATTTTTGAGAATGAACAGCTCAGCTATCAAGAGTTAAATGGTCGGGCGAACCACTTGGCTCATTACTTAAGAGGTTTGGGTATTGGCGCTGATAGTTTAGTTGGCATTTATATTGAGCGATCGCTAGAAACGATTATTGGCATTCTTGGTATTTTGAAGGCTGGGGGTGCATATGTACCACTCGATCCCTCCTATCCTCCAGAACGATTAGCATTTATGGTGGCAGATACTCAGGTGTCTGTTCTGCTTACACAGCAAAAATTGGTGGAGCAGCTTCCGCCTAGTAATGCCCAAGTTGTTTGCCTAGATACAGATTGGCAAGCGATCGCGCTACAAAGTCAAGAAAATCCCACTTGTAATGTTACTCCAGACAATCTTGCCTATGTGATCTACACCTCTGGATCAACTGGTATTCCCAAGGGCGTAAGTGTTGTCCATCGAGGAGTAGTCAGACTGGTCAAGAATGCTAATTATGCTGATTTTAGTCCTGACCAAATCTTTCTCCAATTAGCTCCTCTTGCCTTTGATGCCTCCACCTTTGAAGTTTGGGGTGCGCTACTGAATGGTGCGCGGTTAGTTCTATTCCCATCTGACAAACCTTCACTTGCCGAATTAGGTCAGGTGATCGAACGCTATCAAGTCACAATTATCTGGCTTACCGCTGGTTTATTCCATTTGATGGTGGATGAGCAACTTGAATCGTTACGTCCGTTAAAGCAATTATTAGCTGGCGGAGATGTGCTTTCTGTAAATCATGTCCAGCGTTTTCGAGAAGCTTTACCTAACTGTCAGTTGATTAACGGTTATGGACCCACCGAAAGCACCACTTTTACCTGCTGCTATACCATTGAGGATGCAAAAAACTTAGGTAATTCTGTGCCAATTGGTCGTCCCATTAACAACACACAGGTTTATATATTAAATTCCCAATTGCAACCAATGCCCATTGGCGCGATCGGCGAAATATATATTGGTGGAGATGGTTTAGCATCGGGTTACTTTAATCGACCTGAGTTAACAACTGAGAGATTTGTGCCCAATCCATTTAGTGATCAATCAGGGGCAAAGCTCTACAAAACTGGTGACTTAGCTCGGTATTTCCCCGATGGTAATATCGAATTTCTGGGCCGGATTGATAATCAAGTAAAAATTCGCGGATTTCGGATTGAACTTGGTGAAGTGGAAGCAGTCCTCAGTCAATATCCAACTATTCAAAAGTCAGTTGTCATTCTGCGAGAAGATAAACCTGCGGATAAGCGGATAGTAGCTTATTTTGTGCCAATACCAGAGCAAGAGGTTTCGGTAACTGAGTTGCGTAACTTTTTCAAACAAAAGCTACCTGACTACATGGTTCCTAATGCTTTTGTGGCTATGGATTCCTTGCCATTGTCCCCTAATGGCAAGATTGCTCGGAAGGAACTGCCAGCACCTGATGGTACAAACCTTAATCTTCAGCAAAATTATGTTCCTCCCCGAAATCCTACGGAACAACAGATTGCTGATGTCTGGGCGCAAGTACTGAACTTAGAGAAAGTTGGTATCCACGACAATTTCTTTGAGCTAGGTGGACATTCCCTATTAGCAACTCAAATCATTGCAAGGCTGCGGAAAAGCTTTGCCGTTGAGCTGTCTTTGCGTACTTTCTTTGAAGTTCCTACCATTGGCGATTTGGGAGAGCGGGTTACAACATTAATTTGGGCGAAACAGAGTGCGGAAGCAGCTCAAAGCAATCTATCGGATCTTTATGAAGAGGGCGAGCTATGAAGACACTTGACACTTTGTTGTTTGATTTGAGTCAAAAAGATGTTCATCTTTGGTTGGACGGCGATCGCTTACGCTATCGAGCGGCTAAAGATGCTGTCACGCCCGAACTTTTAGCTGAGATTAAAAATCGCAAGGCGGAAATTGTTCAGTTCCTGCGTCAAGCCACAGGAACCAATAGCTCTCAACTTCCTCCCATTGTCAAGATCGATCGCAATGGCAATTTGCCCTTGTCCTTTGGTCAGCAACGTCTTTGGTATTTACACCAATTTGAACCTGATAGCTCTTCTAACAACGTCCCTGTCGTGGTTAGGTTCAATGGAATTCTCAATATTCCAATGTTAGAGAAAAGTCTCCAAGCTGTAGCTCTTCGCCATGAAGTATTAAGAACTCGCTTTCCGCCAGTAGGTGATCAACCAACGCAAGTGATTGAACCTAATGTCTATCTTACTCTGCCCGTAGTTGATCTGCGACATCTCCCACTGGAAGAGCGTGATACAGAGGCACTACGACTAGCCACTGAAGAGGCTCGTCGTCCCTTCAATCTAGCACAGGGACCTATATTGCGGGTGCTCCTCCTACAGTTGAGTGATGATGAATATCTGCTAGTTTGGAATATGCACTGCATTATTTGTGATGGTGCTTCCTCCGATGTTTTTTATCAAGATCTCACGGTAATCTATGCTGCTTTTATTGAGGGCAAGCCTTCACCTTTAAAGGAGCTATCAATTCAATATGTTGATTTTGCCCATTGGCAACGCCAATGGCTGCAAGGAGAAGTTCTCGAATCCCAGATTAACTACTGGAAGCAAAAACTAGAAGGTTCTCTATCTACAATTAAGTTACCTACCGATCATCCTCGTCCACCGATAGTGCAAACCTATCAAGGCGATCGCCGTGCGCGCATGTTGCCTAAGTCTCTCAATGAAAGCCTCAACAACTTAAGTCAAAAGTTGGGAGGGACGCTATTCATGACTCTGATCGCCGCCTTTGAGACACTGCTACATCGGTATTCACAACAAAATGATATTTTGATTAGCTTTGCCAGCGCAGGTCGAGGTGAAGTTGAAACTGAAGGCGTAGTTGGATTTTTCTCTAATACTTTAATTCAACGTATTAATTTTGATGGCAATCCGACTTTTAGAGAACTCTTTAACCGAGTCCGTGAAGCATCACTGGAAGCGAATGCACATCAGGATCTACCCTTTGAGAAACTTGTAGAAGAACTACCTCCAGGACTAAGCCACAGCCGATCTCCTTTGTTTCAGGTTAAATTTGCGCTCAACCCACCTTGGTCGAATGGTCGTGGCATGGCTTCTGTAAAGCTTCCTGACCTGACGATCACTTCCCTATTTGGTTATATTTATCATGGCAAAACTAAGTACGACTTGATCTTAGTCATGCGGGAGCAAGATGAAGGGCTAGGGATGGTATTTGATTACAATGCTGACCTATTTGAAGCTAGTACAATTTCTCGAATGCTCGTCCATCTTGAGAAACTTCTGGAAGGGATTGTCGCTAATCCTGATCAGAAAATTTCTGATCTACCACTTTTAACAAATCTAGAACTAGAAAAGATCTTGTATGAGTGGAATAAAACCCAAACCCCAATTCCAGAACTTTGCATTCATCAATTATTTGAAACTCAAGTAGAGAAATCTCCTGATGCGATCGCTGTTATTGGTAAAGATGAGAAACTAACTTATCGCGAACTCAATAGCCGAGCCAATCAAATGGCTCAATATTTGCAATCTCAGGGCATTGGTATAGAGACCTTAGTTGCCATCTGTGTAGAGCGATCAGTAGATATGCTGATTGCCATGCTTGGCACACTCAAAGCTGGTGGAACCTATATTCCTCTCAATCCAGAATATCCCCATGAGCGCCGAGCATCTAAATTACATAATGCTCAGGTTTCTTTGATTTTAACTCAGTCTGATCTGCTAGGTTCCTTCTTAGATTATGGGTTTAGGGCAGTTTCTCTAGATACCGAATGGGAAGCGATCGCTCAGCATAGTAACGACAATCCCTTGATTGCGATGACACCCGATAACTTGGCATATGTCATTTACACATCTGGCTCAACAGGAGAACCCAAGGGCGTTACTATCTCTCATCGTAGTATGGTTAACCATTGTCTAGCAGTTGGCAAAGTATATGAGTTAAATGCTCAAGATCGAGTTTTACAGTTTTCCAATATCAGTTTTGATGTTGCTATTGAAGAAATTTTCCCCACCTTGTTGAATGGAGCCACTGTCGTTTTAGCTCAGTCTGAAGTTTATAACTCTATTACTAAGTTTATTGATAGTCTTAGCCAACAAGCAATTACAGTAATCAACATACCAACAGCTTTTTGGAATGAGATGGTTAGTAGCATGTCTATTCTAGATCATTTACTTCCTGAGAGCCTCCGTCTTGTAATTGTGGGAGGAGAGAAAGTTTCCAAATCTACCTACCAAAAGTGGCGATCACTTGTGGGGGATTATCCTAGATGGCTTAATGGTTACGGACCTACTGAAGCAACTGTCACAGCTACAATTTATGATCCCTGTAGTTCTGAGAATAATCTTCCCGCTGACTGTGAAATTCCTATCGGTCGAGCGATCACCAATCTTCAGACCTATGTTTTAGATCATAATTTACAAGCTTGTCCTATTGGCGTGAATGGAGAACTGTACATTGGCGGAGTTGGGCTTAGCCGTGGTTACTTAAATCGTCCAGACATTACTGCCAAAAGATTTATCCCCAACCCTTTTTCTAAGAATCCCAAAGATCGTCTCTATAAAACAGGTGATACTGCTCGCTATTTACCCGATGGTAATATTGGATTTATTGGTCGATCTGATTTTCAAATTAAAATTCGTGGGTTTCGAGTTGAACCTATCGAAGTTGAAACGCAATTGGAGCAGTATCCTGCCGTGAATAATTCTATTGTTCTATGCCAAGATGCACCCAATGGATACAAGATTTTAGTTGCCTATCTCAGTTCTAAACCTGATCAGGTGATTGATATTGAAGATTTAAGGGGCTTTCTCCAGCGCAAGCTACCATCTTATATGATACCTACAAGTTTTGTAGTTCTAGATGCCTTACCTCTAACAGCAAATGGCAAGGTAGATCGTCGAGCCTTACTTAATTTAGATATAGATAAGCTAGGAGATATAGAAGTAATTTCGCCTCGTGACGAGCTAGAGCAACAACTAGCAACTATATGGCAAAAGCTTTTAGGCATTAACGAAATAAGTGTGAATGCCAACTTTTTTGAGCTAGGAGGTAACTCACTTCTATCAGTCCGATTAGTTACAGAAATAGAAAGAGTCTTTAACTACCATTTCCCGCTTTCATCATTCTTTGAGATGGGAACGATCGCCGAAATTGCGAAGTGGATGCGCGAAAAGCCTTCTGAAACAATATTACCTGAGGACGTTCCTAAGGGACTTAGTATTGAAGACTATCGGGCTTTTCTATCTCTATGTGGTGGTCGGATTGGCAAGCACATCGGTAAACGAGGCTTAATCGTAGAAGTTACACCAACTGAGATGAAATCATCGAAGCCGTTTGTTTGGATTGGTTACACTGATTTTAGTAAGAATTTAGGATTGCATCAGCCTGTATATACGATGCCTGGTGGTAGTTGGACACCTTTGCATTCCACAGAAAACTATATTGAAGCGATCGCCTCAGTAATAGTTGATGAGCTACTGTCAGTTCCTCAAGATGAGCCTTACTTGATTGGCGGGAATTGCTATGAAGGTATTGTCGCAATGGAAGTAGCTCATCAATTACAGAAGAAGGGTAAAAAGGTTGCTTTCCTAGCGATAATTGATAAGCCAGGACCATCTAAAACCTATTATAAATTGCGTCAACTCGATCTTAAAATTTGTATGCTTAAATTCCATCTCATGCAGTTCTTACCGCTATCCCTGATTGACAAAGGTAAGTACATTGTTGAGAGGTTATTTTCCTTCAATGCAAAGGAAAGTATCAGTAAATCTGAGAGTGAGCGAGATTTCAGTCAATCTCTGATTGAGCAATCTCCCAAAAAGCTTAATAAACCTTTGAATGAATACGATCGCATATTACCTCAGGCATGGGACTCTATCGACCAAGTATCCAGAAATCATATTTCTAAAAGCTATTCTGGAATAGTTGTACTAACTGCACCTACAAAGAGTGGACTGAAATCGAGAACCAAAGATGTACTTTGGACGGATCTATCGTGGCTTTTTCCCTATTATGGGTGGGAAAAGTTACTAACAGGAAAAGTTGAATTGCATAAACTTGACTGCGCTCACGCTGATGTAGGGATGAAACAAAATGCTGAGCAGATCGGTCAGATTATTTGGAAAGCCTCTGAGGAGTTTCGTTGATAAATGTAACTTAGATATTCTTCTACTCAAGGATGTCATATATATGGCATCCTTGAGATTTTTTATTGTTTCCTACTTAATAACTTTAAGATATTTAAATAATATGTGACCAAAATGTTTTATAATTGTCATATGCATGATATCTTAAAAAAAGTTTTTGTCTATTATCTCGTATTTTCTAGTATTAAAAAGATATAGACTAAAAAATATTGTCTCTATCTGAAAATCTTTTGTGTATTGACCTTCCAAAATACGCTCTTAGTAGTTGTACATAAATGTTGAGAAAAGACCTAAAGTTATGATTAACACAATGTTTGACTATAAAAGCTCTGAATTGTCAATGATACCTCCCCTCAAAAATCAAGGTATTCAGCAATTATTTGAGGAGAAAGTTGAACAACATCCCGATGCGATCGCCTTGGTTTTTCAGGATCAACAAATCTCTTATAAGGAATTAAATAATCGCGCCAATCAACTAGCAAATTACTTAAAATCCTGTGGTGTTAAACCTGAGATATTAGTCGGTATTTGCCTAGAACGCTCCATAGAAATGGTTGTAGGATTATTAAGTATTCTTAAGGCAGGGGGGGCATATGTTCCACTAGATCCCACCTATCCTAAAGAGCGACTAGCTTTAATTTTAGAAGATACCCAACTATCATTTCTGTTAACACAGAGAAAGTTGAGTGATGTACTTTTTCAGTTTGAAAACTCTATAATTTGTCTTGATACAGATGCAGATTCTATTAAAAGACATAGCTGTGAAAACCCAACCAATGAGTTAAGCCCTGACAATCTCGCCTATATAATTTATACTTCTGGCTCAACTGGAAAACCAAAAGGGGTACAGATTACTCACGATAATATTTGGCAGTATCTCAGATCAATCAACAAGGTAATTCAAGTTCAGTCAAATGATATTTATCTTCACACAGCTTCTTTTTCTTTTTCTTCTTCGGTTAGGCAATTAATATTACCGTTATCTCGAGGAAGTAAAATTATTCTTGCCAGCTATGAACAAATTAGAAATCCTCTTAATCTGTTAACAATAATTCATCATCAAGGAGTAACGATTTTTGATACGGTACAGTCGGTATGGCGTTATGCACTTCAAGCTTTAGAAAGTCTAGAACAAGATTTTGTTAGAGAACTCCTACAGTCTAACTTGCGACTACTTATTTTTTCTGGCGGTTTATTACCATGCCAATTGCTTAAAAAAATCAGGAATCAATTAGCAAGTCAGACACGCATTGTTAATGTTTATGGTCAAACCGAAACTATCGGAGTATGTGCTTATCCTATCTCAGAGCAATTTGATCAAGAAGAAGGATACGTTCCCGTAGGATATCCGTTTGAACATATTCAAACATATGTTCTAGATGCTAATCTTCAGCCAGTTATCCAGAATGAGAAAGGTGAATTATATGTGGAATTTGCTGGTTTAGAGCGTGGATATTTAAATCGTACCGAGCTAAATTCTGAACAATTTATCAGTAATCCTTTTAATCAGGAATCTAGTACAAAGCTCTATAAGACAGGCGATGTTGCTCGATATCTATCCAATGGGGCTTTAGAAGTGTTGGGTCGCCTTGACCATCAAGTCAAAATTCGCGAAATGAGAATTGAGTTAGGCGAAATTGAACTGACTTTAGAGCAACATCCTAATATTAGACAAACCGTAGCCGTAACTGTAGATGATTTGGACAATGAAAAATATATAGTTGCTTATATAGTTCCTAAACTAATTTCAGATGATCTTAATCAAACTATATTTATAAGAGAAGTAAAAATATTCCTGAAAGAGAAGTTGCCTGAATACATGCAACCTTCCTCATTTGTGATACTTACCTCGCTACCTTTGACTCCTAATGGGAAGGTGGATCGACAGGCTTTACCTGCACCAGACATCACAAATATGCAGTTAGAGACTGAATTTGAGCCACCCAGTAATCCGACAGAAGAGACTTTAGCAAATATTTGGGCTAAGGTACTAAATATAAGCCGAGTTGGTATTAATGATAATTTCTTTGATTTGGGTGGACATTCCCTGTTAGTAACTCAAGTAATTTCAAGGTGTCGTCAAGCATTCTTAGTCGAAATACCTTTACTGATCTTTTTTGAGCAACCAACGATCGCTGAACTTGCTCTAATAATTGCTGAACTGAAGCTCCAAGAGACTGATTTATCGGTATCTCAAGCAATAACGCCAAGAAATAAATCCACTAACATAAAATTATCGTTTGCTCAGCAACGCCTGTGGATTTTGGATCAACTAGATCCAAATAGCGCTTTGTACAATATCCAAGATGCAGTCCAATTAATCGGCGAACTTCACGTAGATGTGTTACAACAAGCTCTTGATGCGATCGCTAAACGTCATGAAATCATTCGTACTAGTTATATTGCCGAAAATGGGAACCCTATACAAGTCATCAATGCTCCTAAATCAATAGAGTTAACCACAATTGATTTGCTAAGCTATGCAGAAACAGAACGAGAAGTTCAGATCCAAAAAATATTACAACAAGAAAGTCAACGACCTTTCAATCTAGCTTCAGACACAATGTTAAGGGGCTGTTTACTTCAACTAGCGCCACAAAAAAATATCCTGTTGCTAGTCATTCATCATATTGCCGCAGATGCTTGGTCAATGGGAATTCTTTGGGAAGAACTGACTCAACTATACCAAGCATTCTTAGAGGGTCAAGACAATCCCTTCCCTGAACTACCTATTCAATATGCTGATTTTACAGTTTGGCAGAGAGCATGGTTGTCAGGAGTAGTATTAGATCAGCAACTTCAATATTGGAAACGGCAGCTAGCAAACCTAAATCCAGTCTTAGAATTACCAACGGATTTTTCACGTCCCTTAGTTCAAAGCTATCGTGGCAAAAGTCAGTCAGTCCCACTTCCTGAAAAGCTTAGTTCTTCACTGCAAGAGCTTGGTCACCGTGAAGGTGTGACGTTGTATATGCTTTTACTCGCAGCATTTCAGACTTTATTGTATCGGTATACGGGGCAAGAAGATATTCTAGTAGGTTCGCCAATTGCTGGGCGCAATCGTACTGAAATAGAAAAATTAATAGGGTTTTTTGTAAATACCGTAGTATTACGGACTGACCTATCTGGCGATCCAAGTTTTCGGCAATTGTTGGCAAAAGTACGCTCTACAACTCTAGAAGCTTATTCTTATCAAGATTTACCCTTTGACAAACTGGTGGAAGAGATTCAGCCTGAACGCTCTTTAGCCTACAATCCCATATTTCAAGTTATGTTTTCGGTTGAGAAATCTCCTATATCGCAAAGAGAATTTGCTGGCTTAACTGCAAGATCCTTACCGATAGAAAGCAAAACTGTAAAGTTTGATTTGGATATAACTGTTATGGAGGACAGCGTAAATGAACTGGTCGTTGTATGGAACTACAATACGGATTTATTCAATCCTTCTACGATTGAGCGCATGGCTGGACATTTCCAAACTTTACTGGAAGGGATAGTTGCTAATCCTGAACAGTCTATTTCCCAGTTACCTTTGCTGACAAAATCAGAACAAGAACAGTTATTATTGGGATGGAATCATCGTCCGAGAGAATATACTCAAGAATGGGTTCAGCATTTATTTGAAGAGCAGACCGATCGCACACCAGAAGCAGTTGCGATATTGTTTGGACAACAACACCTTACCTATCGAGAACTAAATAGCAAAGCTAATCAGTTAGCCCATTATTTGCGATCGCGGGGTGTAGCAGCCGATCAATTTGTGGGCATTTCCGTAGAACGTTCCCTAGATATGATTGTGGCAATCTTGGGTGTTCTTAAAGCTGGAGCAGCCTATATTCCCCTTGATCCTGCCTATCCCAGCGATCGCTTGTCTTACATGATTAACGATGCGGATATCTCGGTGATATTAACTCAAGATTTGTGGCGATCGCAATTGACCGACCATCAAGCGGAGTTTATCTGTCTAGATTCAGACTGGGAAAAAATTGCTGCGTGTAGTCAAGAAAATCCCATCAAAACCAATACAGGGGAAAATCTAGCCTACGTGATCTATACCTCTGGATCCACAGGCAAGCCCAAGGGTGTAATGATTAGTCATCAGGCTTTGAGCATATTTACGCAAACGATTATTTCCGAATATCAAATTACCGCAGATGATCGCTTACTCCAGTTTGCTTCGATCAATTTTGATGTAGCAGTTGAAGAAATATATCCCTCTTTATGTACAGGGGCGACATTAGTAATACGTAACGATGAGATGCTATCTGACTTACAAACATTTTTTCAAGCCTGTGAAGATTGGCAGCTAACTGTAATTAATCTACCAACAGCCTACTGGCATGATTTAGTTGCCGAGATGACAGTGAAAGATATCCCTTTACCAGAATCTTTAAGACTAGTTCTTATTGGTGGTGAAAAAGTGCTACCTGAACCAGTCCGATCTTGGCAGAAATATGTTGTCAAATCTGGGAAGAGCGATCATTTGCAACTAATTAATGCCTACGGGCCGACGGAAACAACTGTTAGTGCCACATTGTATCGAGTCCCAAACACGATTGATATCAATGGGGAAGTGCCAATAGGTCGTCCCCTTGCTCACCTGCAAACCTATATTCTCGATCCACATTTACAACCAGTCCCCATCGGAGTATCAGGGGAACTTTATATAGGTGGGGATAGCTTGGCAAAAGGCTATCTCAATCGGCTAGAACTCACGAATGAGAAATTCATCCCCAATCCTTTTAGCCTAGAAGCAGGAAGCCGTCTTTATAAAACTGGTGACTTAGCTCGTTATTTACCAGACGGAAATATTGAATATCTTGGGCGCATTGATAATCAAGTCAAAATTCGTGGCTTCCGTATTGAGTTAGGAGAGATAGAAACTGTTCTTTCTCAACACCCCAATATTCGAGCAACGGTTGTCACAGCCAGAGAAGATAGCCCCAGCGACAAAAGACTTGTCGCCTATGTTGTTGCTGAGCAAGTGCAACCTCAAATCACTGATCTGAGAGGCTTTCTGCAAGAGCTTCTACCCAATTACATGATACCGACTGCATTTGTCTTCTTAGAAGCAATGCCGATCACTCCTAATGGCAAAATTGATTATCGAAACTTGCCTGCACCAGATACATCTAACCTACAATTAGACACTGAATTTGTTCCACCCAGTAATGCGATGGAAGAAAGCTTGGCTAATATCTGGGCTGAGGTACTAGGTATAAATCGAGTTGGTATTAATGACAACTTTTTTGACTTAGGTGGACATTCCCTGTTGGCGATTCAAGTAATTTCAAGATGTCGTCAATCATTTTCAGTCGAAATACCTTTGCAGATTTTGTTTGAGCAACCGACGATCGCTAAGTTAGGCGATCGCATCAAAACATTACTTTGGCTTACTGAAAGTCAACAAACTAACACCGATTCTATAACAAATCAAATGGATGAAATGGAGGAATTTGAACTGTGAACACCTTAGAATTTTTATCGGAATTGCGTCATTTAGGTATCCAAATCTCTACAGATGGCGACAAACTTCGATGCAATGCTCCTAAAGATGTATTAACATCCCAACTGCGATCGGAATTAGCTGAACGCAAAGCAGAAATTATTGCCTTATTACAGAATAATAATTCACCAGAAAAATCAACTCCTTTGAGAATACAATCTGCTTTACGAAATCAACCCTTGCCACTGTCCTTTGCTCAGCAAAGGTTATGGTTTTTAGACCAACTAGAATCAAATAGCTCTTTCTATAACTTACCAGAGGCGATGCGTTTTCAGGGTGAACTCAAGATAGATATCCTACAGCAAGCCCTTGATGAAATAGTTGTCCATCATGAAATATTACGCACAAACTATATTGTTAAGAACGGCAACCCAATTCAAAGTATTGCTGAACCTCGTCCAGTAAAGCTAAAAATTATTGATCTACAACAATATGAAGTAGTAGAACAGGAAATTCAAATCCAAAAAGTTCTACAGCAAGAAAGCCAGTCCCCCTTTAACCTTGCATCAGATCTAATGATAAGGGGATGCTTACTAAAACTATCCTCTTCTGAGCAGATCTTACTTCTAGTCCAACACCACATTGCCTCTGACGGGTGGTCAATGGGTATCCTGTGGGAGCAATTGACTCAATTGTATTTAGCATTCTTGGAAGGTAAACCAAACCCTTTACCAAAATTGCCGATTCAATATGTCGATTATGCAGTTTGGCAGAGAGAGTGGCTATCAAGCGAAGTAATAGAACGACAACTGAATTACTGGAAGAAACAACTAGCAAATGCAAACCCACTACTAGAGTTACCCACAGATCACCCTCGCCCATCAGTACAAACCTATCGTGGGGCTAGGCAGACTCACAAACTATCACCCAGTTTGAGTGCCGCAATCAATCAGCTTTGCCGTCAGGAAGGAGTGACCCTATACATGATTTTGCTGGCTGCATTCCAAGTCTTAATGCATCGCTACAGCCGACAAGAAGATATTATGGTTGGCTCTGCGATTGCGGGAAGAAATCAAATTGAAGTAGAAGAATTAATAGGTTTTTTTGTGAATACTTTAATATTACGCAACGACCTATCAGGGAATCCTAGCTTTAAAGAATTGCTATCAAAAGTACGCTCAACAACACTAGATGCTTATGCTCATCAAGATTTACCATTTGAAAAACTAGTAGAAGAACTAAACCCTGAGAGATCATTGAGTTACAGCCCTCTGTTTCAAGTCATGTTTGTACTCCAAAACACTCCTACTCAAACGGAAAAATTACTAGGCTTAGATACAAAGTTAGTCAGAATAGAAACATCAACAGCAAAATTTGATTTGGATCTTTCAGTAGAGGAGAAAGGGGACGGACTGATCGCATCTTGGACTTATAACATAGATCTATTTGATGCTGCCACCATTGAAAGGATGCATGAACATTTTCAGATTCTATTAGAAGGTATTGTCGCCAATCCTAACCAGCCAATTGATCGTTTACCTATGCTAACAGAAAAGGAACGACAGCATCTATTGATTGAATGGAACAACACTTCTACGGATTACCCTCAAAACAAATGTATTCATCAATTAGTTGAAGAACAGGTAGAACTTACACCTGATGCGATCGCTGTCATTTTTCAAGAACGGCAACTCACCTATCGAGAACTTAATAACCGCGCAAATCAGCTTGCACATTACTTGCAGAAACTAGGCGTAAGAAACGATGCGCTAGTTGGTATTTGCGTAGAGCGTTCCTTGGAAATGGTTGTGGGCTTGCTAGGCATTCTTAAAGCTGGTTGTGCTTATGTTCCACTCGATCCAACTTATCCCCAAGAAAGACTACATTTTATGCTTCAAGACACTCAAGTGTCAGTGTTATTGACCAATCAGAGTTTAGTCACTGAATTGCCAGAATACGATGCTCAGTTGGTGCTTTTAGATGCAGATTGGGATAAAATTGAGCAAGAAAAACAGGAAAATCTTATTCCTGAGGTGAGTCCAGAAAGCCTAGGTTATGTGATCTATACATCAGGTTCTACTGGTAAACCTAAAGGAGTACCAATGACACAGATTGCACTCTGTAATCTTATCTTGTGGCAACTTCGTAATACAACCATTTTTGCTCAAGCAAAAACTCTGCAATTTTCCCCTATCAGCTTTGATGTTTCTTTCCAAGAGATCTTCTCTACTTGGTGCGCTGGCGGAACATTAGTTTTGATTGGTGAAGAAATGCGGCGTGATGCTAGAGCTTTACTAAGCTTACTTAAAGAACAAGCTGTGGAAAGATTGTTTCTTCCCTTTGTTGCTTTACAGCAATTAGCAGAAGTAGCTCAAGTCTCTGGTTTGGTTCCTGATCACCTACAAGATATCATTACTGCGGGCGAACAATTACAAATTACTCCAGCAATTACTTATCTATTTACTAATCTTCCTAATGCTAGGTTACATAATCATTATGGTCCATCGGAAAGCCATGTTGTGACTGCTTTCACCTTAAATGGGTCAGTAGAAACTTGGTCACCTTTACCGCCCATTGGTCGAGCGATCGCCAACACTCATATTTTCATTCTTGACTCCCATCTCCAACCAGTTCCAATTGGCATTCCAGGTGAACTTTACATTGGTGGCGTATGTTTAGCTAGAGGCTATCTCAACCGTCCTGAATTGACAGCCGAAAAATTTATCCCTAACCCTTTCAGTCACGAGAAAGTACCGTATTTGTACAAAACGGGAGACTTGGTGCGATATTTAAGGGGAGGGAATATAGAATACCTTGGGCGCATTGATAACCAAGTAAAAATACGAGGTTTTCGCATTGAACTAGGAGAAGTTGAATCAACTCTTTGTCAACACCCTAGTGTCCAGACAGCAGTAGTAATACCACGAGAAGATATACCTGGTAATAAGCGTCTTGTTGCTTATATTGTTCCTAAACTAGAACAGAAACCGACAATCACTGAACTTCGTAACTTCCTAAAGTTAAAATTAGCAAGTTATATGATACCGTCATCATTTATTATGATGGAGGTTCTACCTCTAACTCCTAGCGGCAAATTAGACCGTCGGGCTTTACCTGCGCCAGACCTATCAAGTTTCCAATTAGATGCCGAATTTGTTCCACCGAATAACCCTACGGAAGCGCTATTAGCCAAGATATGGACTGACATACTGGGATTAGAACGAGTAGGTGTCAATGATAATTTCTTTGCTTTAGGTGGACATTCTTTACTATCTGTACGCCTAGTATCAGAAATAGAGAAAGCTTTTAATTTCCAGATTCCTCTATCTTCATTGTTTAAAATCAGCACCATAGCCGAAATTGCTGAATTGATCTGTGACAAGAAGCCACCTGAGACAATCGATGAACAGGAGATGTCTTTAGGACTAAGTCTTGATGACTACAGAGCTTTACTATCTCATAGTGCAGGTAAAGTTGGCTTGCGCTTGGGTAAGCGTGGATTAATTATTAGTATTTTGCCAGACTCTCAAACTACGTCTCAACCTTTTATATGGATTGGAGAAGTTAGAACTGGCAAAAAACTAAATCTTAAGCGACCTTTGTATGTAATGCCAGGAGCTAGTCTTTCAACCTCCATGAATTCTTATAATGACTATATTTCAGTAATCGCCTCTTTATTAGTGGATGAATTACTTAGCGTGTCATCTTGTGAATCTTATGCCTTAGGAGGCTGGTGTTATAACGGCTTAGTAGCTTTAGAAATGGCTCAAAGGTTACGCAAACTTGGCAAAAAAGTAGACTTAGTAACGTTAATTGACTCTGACTCTTTAGGTGTATCAAAAATTTATAGATTTGCCCATAAGATTAATTTCTACCTAGGAACCATAAGATTCCATCTATTTAAACTCTCAAAACTATCTCTTACAGATAAGTGGGAGTACATCATGTCCAGACTTAAGCCTTCAGAGAATAATTTTAATGATCATAATTTAAAAAACAATGCTGATGATACAAAATTTGAATTTGATCAAGAAGCTTTTAATGTACTTTCAAAAGCCGTTGTGGACTACAGACCTAAAGCTTATCGCGGAAAAGTTTTGCTGGTGATAGGCACTGAACAGATTGTATATGGAGAAAAAGATGTGAAGTATTGCGATCTTTCTTGGTTATTTCCTTATTGCGGTTGGGGTAACATACTGTGTGGTGAAGTACATGTTTCTAACATTAAGTGTGATCATCTGGAACTAATGGAAGATCCTTACTGTGAGCAAGTGGGTGTAGCTATTCAGAAAGCAGAAAGTCTACTTTGAGCAAACAAGAAGCCTCTCTAGAGTGGCTTCTTGTTTTGCTATTGCCACATCCAGAGAGGCATTCCATTGGTTTCGGCTTCAAATTGGAGACGCGCGATCGCACTGTCCGAACCGCTAGGCAAGAATTTACTGGCAAAGGATTTGGGCGGCTTAATTGTAAAGACTTTAGTGGTTTTGGGATCAAGTCCCACTAGTTCGGCAGCATAGCACCTTGCATCTTCTTCAGTGCCAATGCGATCGACTAAACCTAGTTCGACAGCTTGTTCACCTGTGAATACTCTGCCATCGGCGAACGATCGCACAGTAGCGGGGCTAAGTTTCCGACCTTCGGCTACGGTTTCGACAAATTGGTTGTAGCTGCTGTCGATTAATGATTGCAAGATCACTCTTTCTTCGGGAGTGATTTCGCGATCGAAGGAGAGAATATCTTTGTAAGTACCAGATTTGACGACTTTAAAGGAAACACCAATTTTATCGAGTAATTTTTCGATATTGTTGCCCCGCAAAATTACGCCGATGCTGCCTGTAATCGTGCCAGCATTAGAAACGATATAATCTGCACCAACGCCGATATATACGCCGCCACTAGCCGAAATATTGCCAAAACTGGCGACTACTTTTACTTTTTCGCGCAGTCGCTTGAGAGCGGCATATATTTCTTGAGAGTCGCCAACGGTTCCCCCAGGACTGTCAATCCGAAGTAATAGCGCGGGAAATTTCTGCTCCTCCACAAATTCAAGAGCTTCAAGAACGCGAGTCCTTGTGCCTGACCCGATCGCCCCCGTGATTTCAATACGTGCGATTTTTTTGCGAAATTTGCGTTTTAAAAAGCCGAACATTAAATTATGAGTTGTGATTTTGAATTGACTTTTACCATCTTAGCCTCTTACCGCAAATGATTGTCTGCACTGGATTTCTGTCAATGATTTAGATGCTAAATGCAGACAGTGCTTTGCGCCACCTACGTTTAGCATTTTTTGGGTTTTGAGAATCGCTAAAAACCAATGATCATCAAAAGCTGTATCCTAAATATATTCAAGCTAAACATTTCGCAATATATTAAAACCCCAAATGCACGAGACGGATTTTCGTAGCAGCCTTCAGACAGGAGGCGATCGCCGCAGACTGAAAACGATCATTGTGATGGCAATTGTCTATGGATCGACAATTGGTTTGCATCTTGCCCCTTGGACTCAATGGATGCTGATAGGGTTATTTAGTATTCAGGCTTTGCGGTTAATATTTGCGCCGCCGTTACCACCAATCTCGTCAGAAGCTATTTTCAACAATGATTTAGAAAGTGATTTAGAAAGTGATTCAGAGCCAACTTCTGATCAAGATTTACCATTTTTCTCATTGTTAGCATCGGCAAAAAATGAAGAGGCTGTAATTGGTAATTTAGTTAAAAATTTATGTCAGATCGATTATCCAAGCAATCGCTTCGAGGTTTGGATTGTTGATGACAATAGCAGTGATCGCACGCCTGAAGTTTTAGAATTACTGAAGCAGAAATATCCCCAATTAAAGACTCTGCGACGTGGTGATGATGCTCAGGGAGGCAAGTCGGGCGCTTTAAATCAAGTTTTAAGTTTAACGAAAGGCGATCTTATTGGTGTGTTTGATGCTGACGCTCATGTACCTGCGGATGTGTTGCGATCGCTTGTCCCCGTATTCCAACAACCAAAAATTGGGGCTGTTCAGTTACGCAAGGCGATCGCCAATGCCTCTGAGAATTGGTGGACAGCAGGGCAGTCAGCCGAAATGGCGCTTGATTGGTGTTTGCAAGATTTACGGATTCGGGTTGGCGGTGTGGGGGAATTGCGCGGCAATGGTCAATTTGTGCGCCTTGCCGCACTCAAAGACTGCGGTGGTTGGAATGAGCAAACTATTACGGATGATCTTGACCTCACGATCCGACTGCATTTGTGTCAATGGGATATTGCTTGTTTAAATTTCCCTGCGGTACAGGAAGAAGGCGTGGTTACGGCAAAACAACTATGGCATCAGCGCAATCGCTGGGCTGAGGGTGGCTTCCAACGCTATCTTGACTATGGAAATCTATTGCTAAGTGGGCGTATGGGATTCTTAAAAACCTTCGATGCTTCACTGTTTTACATCAATCAATATTTACTAACCGTTGCTTTTATTCCCGATACGATCGCCGCGATTGTATTGAGACATAACCCGATGCTGCCTGCGATCGCAGGCTTCTCCCTTGCCCTCAGCTCAGTAACTATGGCTTTTGGACTGCGACGCGCCTATCAAATGTCATGGCGATCGGCGATCTGGCAAACGGTTTCTGGCATGATTTATATGCTGCATTGGATTCCTGTCATCGCCAGTGTGACGCTGAGAATGTGCGTTCTTCCGAAGCGTTTAAAATGGGTAAAAACCCAACACCAAGGTGCTGGAGAGAATTTATTAGCAGATATCGAATTGCAAGAGATAGAAAACCATGCATGATTGGATTGTAATCGGTGGCGGTATCACAGGCATATCGCTGAGCTATGAACTGCAAAAGTCTGGCTTTTCGGTATTGCTAATTGAGCAGCATCAACAACTTCAGGGTGGCAGTAGTCTTGGCTATGGGGGCATCTCATACTGGGCTGGCTCAACGTCTCTCACGCAACAACTTTGCCAAGAGGGAATTACTAGACAACGAGAACTTTCCCATGAACTGGGAATGGATACGGAATTTCGTGAGATTGATTTGCTATTGACGCTCGAACCTGACGCAGATTCAGAAGCTATTCTCGCGCAATATGCTAATTGCATGATTTCCCCGACTTTGCTCAACGCTCAAGAAGCTTGTGATCGCGAACCACAATTAAATGTGAATGGAATTGGTGGAGCTTTACTGCTGCCCCATGCTCATATCAACTTAAATTGTTTTGTAAAAGCCCATCGCCAAGCAATCCACAAATTGGGCGGCGAAATTATTTACACCAAAGTCAATCAAATCTTAATCGAAGGCGATCGCGTCTCAGGTGTAACTACAGAACAGGGAGAATTTCGCAGTGATCGAGTGGTTGTTTGTGCAGGAGCCATGTCTCGCGCTCTACTTAAATCATCAGGGATTCATGCCAGAATCTATTACACCCATGCCGAAGCGATCGATACAGAACCCGTTGATCTCGAATTGCGATCGATGGTAATGCCTGCGGATACTAAGCGCTATGAATTAGAAGGAGCAACCAAGGACATTGATCAAGATGCGATTTGGGATGTGGCTGGGCATGAGCTTTTGCCCCCTTCGATTGATGCTGGAGCTATTCAGTATTGCGATCGCCGCATCAGGTTTGGTCAGCTTAGCCGTGTTTTAACTGATCCTTACGCAGCGATCGATCCTATTGAAAGTGAATTGGCTATTCGGGCTTATGTCAGTAAAGTTCTTCCAAAAATTGGTGAATTAAAGGGCAAATGGCGAAATTGTCTGGTTGCTTTTAGTAGTGACAATTTACCGCTAGTTGGTTCACTCAAGGAATGCGAAAATCTCTATCTATTCTCTGGATTCACCAGTCCAACTGTTTATGTACCGACTCTATCCAAAAGATTTACAGAACATGCAAAGGGCAAAGCTGATGAGATAATTGACGCACTCTCTCCTCAAAGGTTTTCAGTAATCGCTTAAGAGAGTGTTTGAGAAGTCTCTATTTAGCATAAATTTCTTCGCCAATATCGACAAAGTAACCCTCAAATTTGGTATTAAAATTGCAGGCGAAGCAGGTATTCTCTACATCACCAAAAGCTCAGTCGAAAGTAATCTCGAAACTACAGTTGAATGCTCTTTTCCCAAAAAAGCAGGTTGAAATTTGAGAGAATGCTCTAGTCACTTACGCTTAATTATCCTACAGTAATTCCCGATCAAATGAACCATAAGGGAACTTTTGAAAGCATCGCTTTACAATGCTTTCAAAAGTTCCCTAAGTTTGGGTTTGATCGCAAAGCGCTGTAGGATTGCTATATAGAAATCCAAATTCTAGTTGAGAGATTTTTATGCAAAATACTCGTCTTAGTACAATTGTTAGCACCAGTGTTGGGCAAATATCCCAATGGTCACGAAATCCTTGGCGACGGACATCGTTGATATTGATTAGTTTGTTGGTAGGCTTTTTTTTAGCATCTGTAATCTCCACTATATCGGGAGCCAAATCTGAGCAAGATATTTCGACTGCGGCAATTACTCTGTTTATTGTGGAAATGATTAATCGCTATGTTTATACTCTCAAACGAGTTACTCCAAGCGATAACAATGCAGCACCGAGACTATTAACTAAGGAAATTTTAAATTCTCTTAAATTAGGTTTAGTTTATGGACTATTTTTGGAAGCTTTCAAGCTCGGCTCATAATTATAGTAACGCGATGTAAAGATGAGGGGTTTGCGCTCTACCCCCCAATCAAAAACCGATGGAAAGTATTGCAAAGCAGTACTTTCCATCGGTTAAAAGTTCGCATAGCAAGATTAGATTTCTATCTAACTGCGGCGATGGGTGACTTGATCAGCATATTCAGAAATGCGATCAGGTATTGACGCACCAATTAAGATGATATTGACCTTGGGCGATCGCGTTTCTAGCACTTCTAACAATTCGTCCTCAGTAATTAGCGATCGCGCCACTAACAAATCGGCTTCGTCGAGGATCACTAAACCTGCTTGAGCTGACTTAATCGCAACTTTGGCATAGTCCCATAGCTCCAATACCGACGATTTCTCAATATCTGTCAATTCAAGATCGTCTTTAGATAGATCACGCTGGGCTTCACACCTTAGCCATTCTAGATTTTCAACAAGCCGACGGGGATTGCTCAAACCTTGATTAATTCCTGTCTGAAAAAACTGGATGAGTAAGACATTTGTGCCTTGTCCTGCAATGCGTAAGCCTTGGGCGATGATATCAGCATAGAGATTGCGATGGGGTGCGATAAACACCTGCACATGTCCTTTAATTGGAGTCACGATCGATGATGGTTTAGGCGAGCTAGAATCTACTGAGTTAGTGTTGGGCTGATTTTGGTTGTTTTTGAGGGGATTCGTCTTAATCTGAGCCGTCTTAATTTGAGCAACCATAAACAAATCTAGTGTTTAAATTTCCAATATGCATCATAGCAGACGCTAGATATAGAAATTATCAAATCTGTAACATTCACAAATAAACCCCAATAATTATCGAGGTGAGCTTGGTCTACCTCGATAATTACTAAAACAACCCAACTATTCATTTGAAAGCGTTGCAAAGCAACGCTTTCAAATGAATAGTTGGGTTGGGTTTGAGCGCAAAGCGCTGTATGATGCTCTGAGTGCGTTTAGGTTAAATAAAAGTCCGTGTTAGACATTAAGCTCGTGCGATCGCAGCCCGAACAGGTGCAAGCTCGCCTCAACAGTCGAGGCAAAGGTTACGACATTAGTAGATTGGTCGAACTAGAGCAAGAAGTTCGTGCATTGGAAACTCAGCGATCGCATTTGCAAGCCGAAAGCAATGACATCGGTAAGCAAGTTGGCATCAAAATGAAGTCTGGTGCGCCTGAGGCGGAAATTCAAGCACTCAAAGCGCGATCGCCAGAAATCAAACAACTATTAGCAGAACTAGAACCCAAGGAAAAATCCTTGCGCGAAGAAAGCAACGCCATTTTAATGACTTTGCCAAATTTGCCTAGTGAAACCACGCCCATTGGGGCAAATGAAACCGAAAACGTTGAAGTGCGTCGTTGGGGTGATGAATATAAGACTACGCGCACCGATATTCTGCCCCATTGGGAAATTGGCGAAAAATTAGGGATTCTTAATTTTGAACGCGCCGTTAAAATCTCTCAGGCTCGTTTTGTGAACTTGATTGGTGCAGGAGCAGCCCTCGAACGCGCTTTAATTCAGTTCATGTTGAATACCCACACTGCCAATGGTTATGTGGAAGTTGCGCCGCCACTGTTGGTGAATACGGCTAGCATGACAGGCACAGGGCAATTGCCCAAGTTTGCTGAAGACCTATTCAAATGTGCAGAAGATGAACTTTGGTTAATTCCTACTGCTGAAGTTCCCGTTACGAATCTGTATCGTGATGAAATCTTTGATGATGAGAATTTGCCAGTTCATCATTGTGCCTATACCCCATGTTTTCGTCGTGAAGCAGGAAGCTATGGACGTGACACTAGGGGCTTGATTCGGTTACATCAGTTCAACAAAGTGGAACTAGTTAAATTCGTGCGTCCCGAAAACTCGGCGGAAGAGCATGAAAAACTAGTGCGCGATGCCGAATCAATTTTGCAAGCATTGAAACTTCCCTATCGCGTTGTCGAACTTTGCACAGGTGACATCGGCTTTAGTGCCGCCAAATGCTATGACCTCGAAGTTTGGTTGCCGACTGCAAATACCTATCGCGAAATTTCTAGCTGCTCGAATTTCCATGATTTTCAAGCCAGACGCGCTAATATTCGCTTTAAGTCCAAGGGCAAAAAAGGAACTGAATTTCTGCACACGCTCAATGGTTCAGGTTTAGCGGTCGGACGCACCATGTCCGCGATTTTGGAAAACTATCAGCAACCTGACGGACGTATTTTAATTCCTGAAGTGTTACAACCTCTACTCAACAGACAATATTTGTAGAAAAAGCAAGCATTTGCTTTTTCTGCAACACTATCGCGAGACATAACTATGGCAACAATCCACCGACTGCATCCAGACAATCCACAAGCCCGCACGATCGCTCAAATCGTAAGTGCTTTACGCGATGGCGCGATCATGCTCTATCCGACGGATACTGTCTATGCGATCGGTTGTGACCTGATGTCAAAATCAGCCGTGGAGCGTGTTCGCAAGCTCAAGCAGATGTCGAATGATAAGCCGCTGACGTTTTTATGTTCTTCTCTCTCGAATATCTCTGAATATGCGATCGTCTCTAATGCCAACTATCGGACGATGAAAAGCCTCGTTCCAGGTCCTTTCACGTTCATTTTACCAGCAACTAAACTTGTACCAAAATTGGTGTTAAATCCTAAGCGTAAAACTACAGGGATTCGCGTTCCTGATCATGGCGTATCGCAGACGATCATTGAAGCGTTAGGAAATCCGATTATTTCTACATCCGCAAATCTGCAAGAAGACGATCTTGATGATGAAGACTTTAGTCATCAAACTAAGACTGGGAAACAGCGTAATGTTTGTGATTTGCCAAAGATGGAACTATTCGATTACTTTTCCAAATTGGTCGATTTGATTGTTGATGACGGATCCGATCATAGTTATGAAGTATCGACAATTCTCGACTTAACTGATGATCTGAATCCGCAAATCCTGCGCCAAGGATTAGGAGAATTCTCTGTTTAATTGGTATAACAGTTCTGTTCTACTAATTGCAAGACTAGCGATTAAAGTTAATAGGACTGGGGCGATTGATTGCGTAACCTTGAGCATAATCTACACCAATCTCCCGCAGTTTTGCTAAGATAATTTCGTCTTCGACAAATTCAGCGATCGTTTCTAGATTCATCGCATGGGCAATATTATTAATGCCTTCAACGATCGCTTGAGAAATCGAGTGATGACTAATATGCTTGACAAAAGCACCATCGATTTTTAGATAATCAACTGGTAAATTCATTAGATAGGCAAAGGAACTTAACCCACTACCAAAATCATCTAAAGCAAAACGACAGCCTAGTTTTTTGATCTCGCTAATGAAATATCTGGCTTGGTCAAAGTTTGCGATCGCCGCAGTTTCCGTAATTTCAAAACAAATGTTCTGTGGCGGGACTTGGTGGCGAGGGAATTGTTCGATTAAAAACTTGAGAAATTGCTCGCTGCCAATACTAGTTCCCGAAAGATTGATCGTATACCAGCTATCAGCAAGTCCTTGCTGATTAGATAATTTGTGATAGTTCGAGAAAAAAGTTTCGACTACCCAGCGATCGATCTCGGTAATCAATCCATAACGCTCGGCGGAGGGAATAAAAGTATTGGGCGATAATATTTCTCCATTTTCGTCCAACATTCTCAATAGAACTTCATAATGTTCTGTTAATACATTGGAATTAATAGCGAGAATCTTTTGGGAGTAAAGACAAAAATGATTGGTTTCCAACGCTTGGCTGATTTTAGACACCACATGCCTTTCACCCCTTTGTCTGCGAAGTTCGCCATCATCTAGATGATAAACATGAATGCAGTTGCGCCCTTTATCTTTAGCTGCATAACAAGCCGCATCTGCTGCTCCCATGACCTCCATCAAGTCTTGGCTGGTGCGGTCAATGGTGACAACTCCAATGCTGACACCGATGATAAAGGTTTTGTTATTCCAAACAAATCGAAATTGACGCACTAAACCCTTAAGATTTTCGGCGATCTGGATTGCTTGAGAAAGCGGACATTGAGTAAGCAAAAGACCAAATTCATCGCCTCCCAATCGAGCTAACTTGTCATTAGTCCGAACTCCCTTTTGCAAAAGGGCGCTAACTTGGCGTAGTAGCTCATCGCCAGCGATATGCCCTGCGGTATCGTTAACGACTTTGAATTGATCTAAATCTAAATAACAGAGCGCATGGTGTTGACTGCCATCTTGGGCAGAGGCGATCGCCTCAATCAGTTGCTGCTCAAAGCCACGACGGTTAGTTAAACCCGTAAGGGCATCGTGACTTGCTTCCCAATTGAGTTGCTTAGCCAGATAACGCGATTCGGTGACATCATGAAAGACGACTACTGCACCGATAACTTCTCCTTGGCGATCGCGGATTGGAGCCGCAGAGTCCTCGATCGCATATTCTATTCCATCCCGCGCAATCAAAATCGTATGGTTTGCCAAGCCCACAATTTCTCCCTGTTCTAGAGCCTTGCTAATCGGATTTTCTACGGGCTTTCTCGTTGTCTCATTAATAATGTGGAAAACATCATACAGCGGCAGTCCTTCCACCTCATTCTCTTTCCATCCAGTTATTTGTTCGGCAATAGGATTGAAATAGCGAATATTTCCTTGGGCATCGGTGGTAATGACGGCATCACCAATGGATTGCAAGGTGACTTGAGCTAATTCTTTCTCAGCAAAAAAGATATCCTTGAGGCGTTGATTCTCTTCTATCTCTTGAATGAGCCGCAAATTTTGTTCTTGGAGATGTTTCTGAAGTCGTCGGATCGTTAAGTGGGTCTCGACTCGCGCTAATAATTCTTCAACTTGAAATGGTTTGGAAATATAATCAACTCCGCCTATCGAGAGTCCCTGTACCTTATTGACGGTTTCATTGAGCGCACTCAAGAAAATAATCGGAATATCGGCGGTGCGATCGCTAGATTTTAATTGTCTACAAACTTCATAGCCATCCATATCAGGAAGTTTAATATCCAGCAGAATCAGTTCTGTTGCTGGTAACTCGGCAGCTCTCAGTGCCATTGCCCCCGTTGTCGCACTGCGAACTTTATACCCATATTCGCTCAAAGTATCTTTAATCAGACGTAGGTTATCGGGTAAATCATCAACAACTAAAATATTACCTCGATTGCTGGTAACTACATCACTGGTCATACTGATTCCTATGAATTTTAATACCTGAATATGAAGATAAAAATCTATTTAAACTATAGGTTTTAACAACTACTCTATAGCGAGCCTAAATGAGTTGTAAGATCTGGAGGGTTGTGAGAGTGCGCCCCGAAGGAGCGTACTTTCACAACCCATTTAGGATTGCTCTAGAATATATCTTTATATATTCTAGAGTAGTTGCGAGGGAAAGAGGCTGAATTATCTGTGACTTACTTCCCTCAACTTCAATAATCAGGTTTCTAATGAGCGGATCTCAACGGGGATCGCGCAACTCGATGATAGGTTTGGTGGAGAGGTTTCCTATCGCAGTAGCAGTATTCTCATCAAAGGTCGGGCAGGTACGGGTAAAACCACACTGGTCGGCTATTTTGCTCAGGCAACCTGTATGAGGCAGGGCTATTTCAAAAATGAGTAAATCAGAGTAAGGGATTGATAAATAGCTTTCAATGTTGATTATTCTGGTATTTACTATTATTTGACTAAATTTAGTCTTTAACTTTTGATTAAAGTCTCAGACTTTAAACGAGATTTAGCCATTTGAGACATTGATTAGCACTAACGCCGATCAGAGAAATTAGCTAAATTTAGTTATTTTGAGTCAAATAGTATAAAGAAAATATTGAGAAGTATATTTACTCTTATTATCTTCAATTACCTAGTTTTTGAAATAGCCCTGCCTGTATGAGGGGGGAAAGATGCTTATATCTAGAGACCGAAGAATCACCACCACAAATTCTTCGCAATTTACACTCGATTAGTCTGGATTTAAATTCATATTTGGAGCAGGGATTATTAAAATTTGATGCTGCACGACCCACCAATTACAACTGCGATCATGTCTCCTGAATGGTTACAGCAAATGTACGAGGCGGCTTATTACTGCGATGCCGAAGTAATGATGGAATTAATCATGCAGATCCCATCTTCGCAACAGGCGATCAGTGCTGCTCTTAGATGTTTAGTGTTAGATTTTAAAACAGTTCTGATTATGGAGTTAACAAAATAACTCAACTTTATGCAGAAGTTTATGTAAAAGTTTGTTCTCGGCAAGCAAATATCTACGAATATTTATGAATAGGCATATTTCGCAAATCTCAGGGGTACTCGTCATTGTAATCGCCCTAACTGTAATGCTCGGTTGGCAATTTGACATCTCCCTACTCAAAAGCGGATTGCCTTTCATAAACGTAAGCATGAAGGCAAATGCAGCAATTTGCTTCTTATTTGCGGGCATATCCTTGATGTTGTTGCTGCGCCAACGATCCGCCCGATCGCATTATCGAGTTTCTCAAGGACTGGCGGGGGCAATTGTTGCGATCGGATTGCTCACACTGATTGAGTATTGCTTTGGTTGGGATCTACATATCGACCAATTGCTGTTTCGAGATGTTGTATCTTCAAAAACTCCTTATGCAGGACGAATGGGTGTAAATACGGCTGTCAATTTTGTCCTGATGGGTATAGCATTGTTGCTGCTAGGTCGCAATTGCCAACGAAATACTTGGTGGGCGCAGATTTGTGGTAGTATTGCGGCTTTAATTTCTCTGTTAGCTTTATTTGGACAGATCTTCAATGTCGGCGTTCTGGCAAGTCTTGGCGCACTGGCAACGATTCAGGCAGTAAACTCAATCCTCAGCTTTTTTATTCTCTATGTGGGGATTTTGTACCTTCGACCTAAGGAAGGATTAATGCAAACATTAACCAGCCCCCTAGTCGGTGGAGAGATTGCTCGCAGATTGTTGCCTTGGGCAATTATCCTTCCAATTATATTAGAATTATCTTCTTTTTATGGGCAAAAAATAGGCTGGTATAACCCTGAATTTGGCTATGCATTGAGGTTAACTATTTTAGTTTTCACTTTCTCAATACTTATTTGGGTAACAGCTCGATTTCTCAATCAAGTAGATAGAAAACGCCAACAAGCCGAAAAAGAACTCAAAAAACTTAACGAGACCTTAGAAATTCTTGTGGCGGAACGGACAAAATCTTTGCGAACCAGTGAAGATCAGTTTCGCCATGCATTTGAAGATGCCTCGATCGGGATGGCGATCATTTCCTTGGATGGGCATTGGATTAAAGTCAATTCTGCGCTGTGTCAGATTATTGGCTACTCTCCAGAAGAGTTATTCACGCTAACTTTTCAAGATATTACCTATTCTGACGATTTAGATATAGATCTCAGGTATGTTAAGCAACTATTAGCAGGAGAGATTTCAACTTATCAACTAGAAAAACGCTATCTTCACAAACAAGGACATATTGTGTGGATTTTGCTGAATGTCTCTCTAATAAAAGATACTCAAGGAAATCCACTACATTTTATTTCTCAAATCCAAAATGTCTCGGCTCGGAAAGAGGCTCAAAAGACGCTAGAACTTCAGAGCATCATTATGAATAATATGGCTGGGGGAGTCTGTTTAGTCAAAGCCACAGATCTGACGATCGGTTACACCAATCCTAAATTTGATGCAATGTTTGGCTACGAAGACGGAGAACTTGCTGGTCAGCCCGTTGGTGTGATCAATTATGTCGATACAGAGGTGACACCCGACGCAACCGTGGAAGATATTGTCACTCAACTTGATCGCGATGGCGAAGCGAAATATGAAGTCCATAACAAGAAAAAAGATGGCACACTTTTTTGGTGTCGAGTCCATACCTCTAGGTTTGAGCATCCTGAATATGGAACTGTCTATGTCGCAGTTCAAGAGGATGTAACAGAGCTAAAACTGTCCGAAAAAGCCCTACAAACTACCGCACATCGCCTTGATTTTCTCCTCAATTACAGTCCCGTCGTTATTTTTAGTAGCAAACCAGATGGTGACTATGGCGCAACATTTATTAGCGAAAATATCAAGGAGGTAATGGGCTACGACCCTAAAGCATTTTTAGAAGAGTCGGAATTTTGGATAAATCATCTACATCCAGATGATGTAGATCCAGTACTTAATGGGCTAACAAATCTATTTGCCGAAGATTTGCATTTTCAGGAGTTTCGTCTTTTGCACGCAGATGGAAATTATCGTTGGATACTTGAACAACTGCGGATAATTCGAGATCATGCAGGTAATCCGATTGAAATTTTGGGGTATTTGATTGATATTAGCGATCGCAAACAGGTGGAGTTGGAACTTCAGAAAGCAAAAGAAGCCGCAGAAGTTGCAAACCTTGCCAAAAGCATGTTCTTGTCCAATATGAGTCATGAACTCCGCACTCCTCTCAATGCTATTTTAGGATTTACAGAATTGATGAGTTACGATCTCTCTCTGAGTCCTGAGCACCAAGAAGATCTAGCGATCGTCAATCGTAGCGGTAAGCATCTATTAGAACTAATTAATGACATTTTAGACTTATCTAAAATTGAAAGCGGACAGATGAAGCTTAATCCCTCTGACTTTGATTTAGAGAACTTACTGATTTCGATTGAAGAACTGTTTCAAGTTCAAGCCCAATCAAAAGAATTGAAACTAATAGTCGATCGCGATCGCAATCTTCCCAAATTTGTGCATACTGATCAGAAAAAACTCTACCAAACCCTAGTCAATCTGCTCGGTAATGCAATTAAGTTTACTAAACAAGGGAGCGTCACTTTAAGAGTCAGGCTACTGGGAATACCTATTCTGAAGCAAGCTCAACTTCTTTTTGAGGTTGAAGATACAGGAGTGGGAATTGCTTCAAAAGATATTGATAGCTTATTTAAAGCATTCGTGCAGGCTCAAGCTGGGAATCAATTGAATCAAGGCACTGGGCTAGGTTTAGCGATTAGCCAAAGATTTATCCAACTTATGGGTAGTCAGATTCGAGTGCAAAGTACTCTCAACCAAGGCAGTACTTTTTCCTTTGAGCTTGGAGTGCAGTTACCTCAAGCAGCTATCCTTACTTCGGAACCGCTTAATCAAAGAGTAATTAGTTTAGCTTCAGGACAACCGACTTACCGCATTCTGATCGTTGAAGATTTAGCAGATAATCGCCGCTTGCTAGTCGAGCTTCTGACTGCGATCGGCTTTGAGGTCAGAGAAGCAACGCATGGCATTGAGGCACTTTCTTTGTGGGAGAGTTGGTCACCACATCTGATTCTAATGGATCTGCGAATGCCAATCATGGACGGATACACTGCCACAAAACGCATTAGAGAAAAACCTCAGAGCCAAGATACTGTCATTATTGCCTTAACTGCCAGCGTTTTTGATGAAGAGCGAGATCAAGTGCTTATGGCTGGCTGTAACGACTTTATCGGTAAGCCATTTCAGCCAAAAGAACTCTTTGATAAAATTGCTCAACATCTGGGAGTGCAATATATCTACGAAACTAGAGAAAAAGCTGCTACACAACCATCGGTTAAAACGCTTTCTGTAGAAGATTTATCCGCAATGCCTCCTCAGTGGTTAGAACAAATGTATCAAGCCGCTTACTATCTTGACACCGAAGTTATGAACGAATTAATCGCTCAAATTCCCGAATCTAACGCAAGACTATCCAAGGCATTAATAGCTACTATTAATAATTTTAATTCTGACCGAATTATGGAGTTAATTCGACCTCTGCTCCCAAATCTAGGTTAGTTACTGATGTTACGTGGAACTCAGACAATGAACCTATTGCTGCTAGCATAACAGGGCAACCACGGGGGGATTGCCCCTACCTGTAAATTTTAGATCTTGTAGGGGCTGCGCCCCCGTGCCAGCCCTAGACTTACGCCATCGCAAGAATTCCTTCCACGTAACATCAGTTAGTTATAGCAAAAAAAGCGTTAGCTAGGACACAAGCGACGGCAGCTATATCTTTTTACAAGAAAAGGGTTGAGGAGTAAGGTTTTGAGAAGCTTCCACATAACATCAGTTAATTTCAGTTAATCATTTAGAGCTAAGCATTTTGCCTGTTTGAGGAACTATCGCAACTCTGTTATGATTCTATCAACCCTATAGTTAGGTATAGGGAGCTTTGCTATGCTCAATGCAAGCAGCTTTAACAACTTATAAAATATAAATTTAAAATTTAAAATAAATATGACTCATTTTGCTATCGTCGAATACGACCAAGTAACTGATCCGAAGGTTAAAGAAGTTTACGATCAGATTCTGACAGAATTGGGATTTGGGATTGTTCCAAATATTTTTAAATCAATGGCAATCAATCCCGATATATTGGAAGCAAATTGGAAAAAATTTCGCTCAACTATCCTACAAGGTGATGTGCCACGGACTCTCAAGGAGATGGTTGGTGTTGCAATTTCTCAGGCTAACAATAGTATGTATGCCTTAAAAGTGCATTTGCATGGGCTTTCCGCTTTAGGAATGAGTGAAGAAGTTCTCCAGACTTTAGTCTCTAACTTTGATGCTTGTCCATTACCAGAAAGGGAGAAAGCAGTAATTAGATTTGGTTTACTAGCAGGGACAAAACCTCTTGAGATTAACGAATCCCATTACCAAAATTTGCAATCTTTCGGATTAGATGATTCTGAGATTTTTGAGATTGTGGCAGCCGCAGATTTATTTTCTAGTGTGAATCGTTATACCGATGCGATCGCTCTGGAAATCGACGCTTTGTAACTTCTACTAAGTAAATTTGGGGAATTAAATGTAGGATGGGTTAGCGATCTCGTAACCCATAATTGAGGCTTACCTAATTGATGTGTTACGTTGCACTAACCTATCCTACAGATAATCAAGCCTTCTTACTTACAAAAAATTTGTAGTTTTCAAGTTGATGGATACAACTTGAAAACTGCGGCGATTATGCATGGCGAACTGTCTAAATAATGAATTCTTCGTCCGACCCTTTAAATAGAAAAGAACTTGAAAAACTAGATCAAGAAGAACTTCTATTAACAGCCCGCAGTCTTTTGGCAGAAACGCAAGCTCTTTCTGTCAGAATTGCTGCTGTCAACGAAATTGCTACAGCCATTAATCGTTCTCTGAGTCTTGATGAAATATTGCGAGTAGTTGGTAAACAAGCTAAGTGGTTATTAGACTTTGGGCATCTTAGTGTATATCTAGTTAAAAATAATTCTGGACGCTTCATCAAATTAGCTGGAGCAGCGATCCAGTTTGATGAAGCTACAATGAACACCAGTAAGAGTTTCCAAAAAGCTCTCATAACTGGGCAATCTCAACTGATCAAACAATCTGACCCTAACGAGTTTCTTGGTCAATATAGTTCTCAAATCATTCTACCTCTTGAAAGTTCTAAGACAATTTTTGGTGTGATAATTTTTGCTTCCATTAAGCCAAATGCCTATAATCAAGAAGATTTAAGAATTGGGTATTTATTGTCATTGCAATTATCATCAGCAATTCGGAATGCCAACTCTTTCGAGGAATTAAATTTACTCTATTCTGAAATTGAGAAAGAAAAACAAAAATCTGAAAAGTTACTATTAAATATTTTACCTGCTCAAATTGCCGAAGAATTGAAACATACAGGTAGAGTTAAGCCTGTTTATTATCCATCAGCATCGGTTTTATTTACTGACTTTGAGAACTTTTCGACAATAGCTGAGTTAATGGAGCCAGAGGATTTAGTAAAAGAGCTTGATTATTGTTTCTCTTATTTTGATCGAGTGATCGAAAAATATAATTTAGAGAAGTTAAAAACAATAGGAGATAGCTATATGTGCTGTGGAGGTATTCCTCAGGCTAATCACACGCATCCTTTAGATGTGATTATGGCAGCATTACAAATCCAAAAATTTATGGCGTTCCGCAAGATCAAAAAAAGTAAACAAAATCTACCTTACTGGGATATTCGCATCGGCATCCATTCAGGTTCTTTGCTGAGTGGTGTCATTGGTAAGAAAAAGTTTGTTTACGATGTTTGGGGGGATACGGTTAATCTTGCATCTAGAATGGAATCATCGGGAGTTGCTGGTCAAATCAACATCTCTCAAGCTACATTTGAGTTAGTCAAAGACTCTTTTGAAGTTGAGCATCGTGGAAAAATATTGGCAAAAAACATGGGAGAAGTGGATATGTATCTAATCAAAGGGATCAAAAATTAAATCTAAGGAAGATAGTATTGCGGACGCAATACTACTAGTAGGTTTTAGATGGCAAATTGGTGTAAGTAGATAGGCATAATTAATTACAAACCCAAACGCGCCCCGCAGGGGCGAAACCTTACGGGTTTGGGTAATAGCTACTTAGATGTAGTACTTTTCGCTATAACCTGTGACTAATACTCTTACTTTAAAAGATCAAAATTATGCGTGCTTTACGAAATTTACCGCTCCTATCATTGACTCTTGTGTTAATTGGTTATATTGCCTATGGATGGTTGCTTTCGATTCACAAGGCTGATTGGCGGATCTGGATTCCCGCAGGGGCGATCGCTTTTGGAGTGGACTGGTTATTCTCCGTAGGATGGGCGATCGCAGCCGTGATATTTGTCTTTTATCAAAAGTCGCAGTTTGCATTGTCTTTAGGGATCAGTATTGTCTGGGTGTTGCTGATGTATGTGGCAAGAAATGAACTACGTGCTTTTTTAGCCCATAATCGCGGATTGAGTTTCTTTATTCTTGTGTTAACCGCTGGCGCAGGGCTAGGCTTGGGATGGTTTACGGATACATTGCCCACAATTCGCACCTTTGGTGAATCATTAGTTAAATAAAACCAGAAGACGATTGGCGGGGCAAAGCTCCGCCACCCGTCTTTTGGTTTTATGTCCTAGCAAGACTGGCGACAGCTATAAATTGGGATTACTTGTTACTAGCGCTACTTTTCTAAAACCCCAGAAGTTGCTTAATGATGGCAGACACAACTAAAACCATCATTGATTTTTCATGCGTTTGGAACAGTTACAGGCTTTTTTGGCAGTTGCGGAAACAGGAAACTTTCAACAGGCAGCGCAGAAATGTGGAGTTAGTCAATCAACTATCAGCCGACAGGTGCAGTCTTTGGAAGCAACTGTCGGCATATCTTTGTTTCATCGTCAGGGGAATGCGAAGCTAACTCTGGGCGGCGATCGCCTGTTACCCCATGCTAAGAAAATTTGTCAGCTTTGGTCAACAGCCGAACAAGAGTTACTTGATTTGCAAGCAGGCAAACAAACAGAGCTTTGTGTCGCGGGGATTCCTTCAGCATGTGCTTATCAGTTACCACCGATATTGCAAAGATTTTCTAAGGTTTATCCCAATGTCCAGTTACGAGTAACGACTTTAGGAAGCGATCGCGCTCTGAAGGTTCTCAAGGATGGCTTGATAGATATTGCGATCGTGATGAATAATCCATTTTTAATTGCCAGTTCCGAAATGGTAGTTGAACGCCTATATGAAGAAAAAATCCAACTTTTGCTGCCTGTTAATCATCCCCTCTGTAAAAAAGAATCGCTAACATGGAAAGATTTGAATAATGTCCCCCAAGCTGTATTCAAAGATGGCTATGGATTGCAGCGTCTTGTCCAAGATCAGTTCAATCGCCAAGGGCTACGATTACATGCAGCTCTAGAGCTTAATTCTCTAGAAGCTTTTCGAGGCGTAGTTAAGCAAGGCAGTTTGTTAGCCTTGCTTCCAGAAACCTTTTTGGTGGAATTAAATCATGATCCAGACTTAGTAGTGCGATCGCTCAATGATCCCTGTCTAACTCGCGAAATTGTGCTTGTTACTACCAGCGATCGTATTCAAATTCCGCCAATTCAATATTTTTGTAAACTGGCAGCCCAAATGATTCAGCAGGAAATTCCTGTCGTTTTCAAAAGCGCACTATAAACCTAGAAAGCAGATACTCTCTACTTTCTAGGCTATAATTCAACATCTAATCGACTTTTGCATTAAATTCACCCGTAAAGTAATGAGTAAAGAATTTCGCGAATTTTTGCGTAAAGTTGGTAGTGGTACACATACCAGCAAAAGCCTAACGCGCCAAGAGGCTGAGGCTGCTACGGTCATGATGTTGCAAGGAATTGCTACTCCTGCTCAGATCGGCGCATTTATGATCGCCCATCGGATTAAACGTCCAACTAGTGAGGAACTAGCAGGGATGCTCGATGCTTATAAACTGCTGGGGGCAAAGCTAGCGCCGATCGCATCCCATAAACAAGTTTTAGTACTGGGATCGCCCTATGATGGCAGATCAAAGACTGCACCAGTTAGTCCTGTAACGGCGATCGTTTTAGCAGCAGCAGGTATTCCGATCTTGATGCATGGGGGCGATCGGATGCCAACTAAAGAAGGTTTACCTTTTATCGAAATTTGGCAAGCTTTGGGGCTAAATTGGCAGGATCTGACCATTGAGCAAGTGCAATTCAATCTAGAAACCAAAAATTTGGGATTTGTCTATTTGCCCAAACATTTTCCCCTTGCCCAAGGGCTAGTTCCCTATCGCGAGCAAATTGGCAAACGTCCACCCTTTGCGACCCTTGAGCTAATGTGGTCTCCCTATCAAGGCAAACAATTCATCGTCTCAGGGTTTGTCCATCCGCCTACCGAAACTAATATTCGCGAAGCCTTTGCTCAGCATGGTATTACCGAATTTGCTACGGTCAAGGGTTGGGAGGGAAGTGTGGACTTGCCGCGATCGCGTACAGCGATCATCGGTATCAATCATGGGGATCACTTTGAGCGCCTGACTCTATCCGCAAGAAACTATGGATTTAGCTCTGAAGATCCTGCGATCGCTGATGATTCGGAAATGGCGATAAAAATTATCTCTGCTCTCAAAGCCGAACCTTCCGAATACCTTAACTCCGTGTTATGGAACTGTGGATTCTATCTCTGGCTCTATGGACTACATGATGAAATTACCGAGGCGATCGCCCATGCCCAAGAAATCATCAGCAGTGGTAGAGCATTTCAGAAATTAGAGGATTTACGAGCTTAACTTCTCAAAATCAAAAACGATAGTTTCTTTGTGTATTGCTCTTGCGTGGTTTCTTCAAACAATTTTTCTAGTTGTTCTAGGGCAAAGCTTCACTGATTGAGCTAGAGAAAATACCAAAACACAAAATGGCATAGCCATTTGTGTTTTTAAAATCCTTACTGGGTTTGATTTTCAATACACAAAAGTGTGCCGATACTTTTGTGTATTGGTATAAATTTTAGCTTAGACGACTAAACGCTATAATTGACCCGAAGCTTAAAATTTCATTTCCAAATTTTTTTATATTTTCCAACCTATAACTCGATCGCATGGTATCTTCGCCGCCCACCAACCTAACCACAAATATCTCTAACACACCCATCACATTTCCGCTAGCGGCTGTGGTCGGTCAAGAAGCGATTAAAACCGCTTTACTGCTAGCAGCGATCGATCCTGCGATCGGTGGCATTGCCCTCGCAGGTAGACGCGGCACTGCCAAATCCGTCCTTGCGCGTGGGATTCATGCCCTGCTGCCTCCCATCGAAGTTGCCGTTGAGTCTCTTAGTAACTGCGATCCAACTAAGCCCGACACATGGGACGATGCTCTAGTCAAGGCGATGAAGGACAAAGACAAGAGCGAAATTGCCACCAAAGTTATTCCTGCGCCATTCATCCAAATTCCGTTGGGAATTACCGAAGATCGGCTGATTGGTTCTGTGGATGTAAGTCGTTCGGTGCGCGAAGGTCAAACTGTATTTCAGCCAGGGATTTTAGCAGAAGCGCATCGGGGCGTTCTCTATATTGACGAAATTAATTTACTCGATCCTCAGATTTCTAATTTACTACTTTCTGTTCTCTCTACAGGCTATAACCAAGTCGAACGCGAAGGCATTAGCTATCAACATCCCTGTCAACCTTTGCTGATTGCCACCTATAACCCTGAAGAGGGTATTTTAGGCGAACATCTGATGGATCGGATTGCGATTAATCTTTCGGCTGATGGAGTTCTCTCACTCGATCAACGAGTGGAAGCAGTAGATATGGTATTGGGCTATGCCAATTCTCCTGAAGCCTTTTTGAGTAGCTATGACTCGGATATTGACGATCTGCGAACACAGATTATTTTGGCGCGAGAATGGCTTACTGATGTGACGATTTCTAGGGCGCAGATTCAGTATCTCGTTGCGGAAGCAGTGCGGGGTGGAGTGCAAGGACATCGTGCTGAGTTGTTTGCTTTACGGGTAGCGAAGGCGGCGGCGGCGTTGGAAAGTCGGACTCAAGTTAATGCTGACGATCTGCGTCAAGCAGTGGAATTGGTAATCGTACCGCGATCGCCTCTTTCTCCTGAGCAACAACAACCTGAACAGCAACAGCAGCAACAAGCGCCACCGCCTCCCCCAAATCAAGACGATGGCGAACAGGAGCAGGATGATAATCAAGAGGATCAGGAACAAGATCAAGAGCAGGATGAATCTCCTGAAATTCCTGAAGAGTTTGTCTTTGATCCTGAAGGTGTAATTCTCGATCCTGAAGTTCTCTTCTTTGCTCAGTCGATGCAAAAGCAGGGGCGATCTGGTACGCGCAACCTGATCTATTCCCAAGAACGGGGACGTTATATTAAGCCAGTTTTGCCTCAAGGAAAGAGCGATCGCATTGCCGTTGATGCCACCCTCCGCGCTTCAGCTCCTTATCAAAAAGCGCGAAGATTGCGTCAACCCCATCGCAAAGTGATCGTTGAGGATGTGGACATCAGAGCGAAGAAGCTAGCACGTAAGGCGGGAGCACTGACAATTTTCTTAGTAGATGCATCGGGTTCAATGGCACTCAATCGGATGCAGTCGGCTAAGGGTGCAGCTTTACGGATGCTTACCGATAGCTATCAGAACCGTGACCAAATTTCGCTAATTCCCTTCCGAGGCGAAAAAGCCGATGTATTGTTACCGCCCACCCGTTCTATTGAGGCAGCACGTCGTCGTCTTGATACGATGCCCTGTGGTGGTGGTTCACCGCTAGCGCATGGCTTAACGCAGGCTGTGCGGGTGGCGATGAATGCTAGACAGTCGGGTGATGTTGGTTCAGTGACGATTGTGGCGATTACCGATGGTCGCGGCAATGTGCCTTTAGCGCGATCGCAGGGTGAACCCATCGATCCTGAAAACAAGCCTGATATCAAAGCCGAATTAATCGATATTTGTCGTAAGATTCGGGCTTTGAATTTAGGGCTGTTGGTTATCGATACGGAAAACAAATTCGTATCTACGGGATTTGCCAAGGAACTCGCCGCCGCAGGTGGTGGCAAGTATTACCATTTGCCTAAGGCAACTGATCAAGCGATCGCCAATGTCGCTCTCAGTGCGATCGCCGATCTGCGTAACTAAAAAAGAAAGGGTGCAAAGCACCCTTTCTTTTTTTATGGCTCAATTCCTAATTCTCTAAGTTTTGCCGCAAGGCGATCGGCTCGTTGTCTTTCAGCTTCAGCACGTTGTGTTGCTGAGTCAGCGCGTTCTCTTTCTTTTACTAATAAATCTTGAATTTCGGCATAACTTAAAAAAGCAGTACCATCAGAATGAAACATTTTTAAAGTTTCATCGGTAATTTCAAATTGCATTCCCAATCTGGGGCTTTGCCACTTGCGCTCAATGAAAATTGGAGATAGTCCACCATCACGCTCTCTTAGCCATACACCTAGGTGATTAGCCTCATAGTTATAAATGTAATATTCTTCCACACCATAGCGATCATAAAAAAGAAGTTTTTTATCCATCTCTTCTCGCGTATTTGTGGGAGAGAGAATCTCAAATACAACTTGTGGAGGAATATTATCTTCTAACCATTGTTTGTAAGAACCTCGATGTCCTCTTGGTCTACCGATCGCCACCATGATATCAGGAGCAGTCGAGAGATCATTGCGTCCTTGGACGGGATACCATAACAAATCACCTGCAACAAAAATCTTCAGATCACTATTTTGATGTTGACTAAAAAACCAGTCAAGATTTTCTTTGATTGTGACAATCCAAATAAAATGCGTTGTATTGCTTGCCATGGGCTGACCATCGCTTTCAGGGTAAACAATTTCAGTTGATGAGATGGTTAGCTGCGAAACCATAGCACAACTCCATAAAAAGATAATTGACTTATTTTAACATTACGCTAATTTTTAGGATGGGCGGCGCAAAGCGCTGCCCATCCTAAAAATTAGCATGAACACATTATGATAATTGGAGCATAGACAATATTTTTAAAATTGCCCATGACTCGTAAGCAGAAAACTGCAATATTTCTAGGAATATTACTGGGGATTTTGATCGCGATCGCCAGTTATTTTCTCTATTGCCCTAGTCCACCTGCGGGGCTATTTCCTCCTGCACCAAACGTAAAAACTCGCACGATTTATTTCGTCCAACATGAATGGCATTCGGGCTTAGCATGGGCGCAACAGACAGGAGAAACTTTTGGTGCAGAAGAATGGAAAGATGCTCCCTATGTGGAAGTGGGATGGGGCGATCGCCAGTTTTATTTTGCGGGTGATCAGTCTATTCCTTCGATGCTGCGAGCTGCTTTCATTCCATCGGATAGCGTCATGCATGTGACAAGTTTTGCAGAAGCACCTGAGAAATTTTTTAAATTTCCTGTTTTGCCGATAGAGCTATCAGAGGCGGGATTTCAAAATTTATTTGCTCATGTGAAGCAGACCTTTGCAGTTAATGAGAAAGGCGATCGCTTAGCAGCGATCGGCAAAGGTCAATATGGCGTGAGTAACTTCTATGCGGCTGTGCCGAGATATTTCTCCGCTTTTAATTGCAATACATGGGCGGCTGAGGCTTTACGAAATGGAGGAGTTTCTGTCTGTCCTAATCGCGCTGTATTAGCAAAAAATCTTGGTGAGCAAATCAAATCTTTACAAAACATAAGTAGGGGCAATTCATGAATTGCCTTTAAGTCTTTATAGCTGCCGTCGATAGTGTTAGGACAAAAGCAAAACCCAAGAAGATAATGGCGGCGCTTCGCGCCGCCATTATCTTCTTGGGTTTTATGTCCTTATACACTTGACGACAGCTATAAAATAAGAGCGCGAATTTTGATGGCGCGGCAAAGCCACGCCATCAAAATTAAATTGCAGAACCATTACGTGAATTCTTTTAAAGCCGATCGCAATATTTCCGCAGTTTCATAGTTCTGTTGCAGCTCATGGAGTTGGATTGCTCTTGTGAAAGAGGCGATCGCTTCTGGGAAATAACCTACTTTCATCAGCACGACACCTAGATTTTGATGAGCATCAGCATAGTTCGGTTCGAGAGTAATTGCTTTTTGGTAAGCAGCGATCGCATCGGTAAAACGTCCTGAAGTTTTGAGCGCAATTCCATAATTAAAATATCCTTGAGCAAAATTGGGAGCAATTTGAGTTACCTTTTCGTAGCAAGCGATCGCTTCTTTTTGATAATTTTCTTGATAGATATTGCCTAGATTTAGATAAGCCGAAAGTTTTACAAGATTGGGGACATCTATCGCGATCACTTGTTCATAGGCGCTCTTGGCTAATTCCCAATCTTCATTTTGTTGATAGGCAAGCCCCAAATGGTAATAGAGTTCACAGCAAATTAACTTTTGTTGTTCTGGATCATCAATTAAGGCTAATCCTCTTTGTAATAGCTCGATTCCTAAATTGCGATCGCGATCTTGAGGACTACTAATGTACAAAGCACCCAGTTTATTGAGCATATAACTATCATCAGGAAATGACTCTAAATGCTTATACATCAATTGTTTTGCAAACTCATACTTATGCTTAAGTTGAATTTCGTTATCCGTATAGCCGTAATGTAGTAAAACTGGAACTTCTACATTGAGCAACTGCCAATGAGGTTCTTGCGTTTGTAAGGCTACCACCGATTGATCAATGGATTCGTGATAGATACCTGTAAATGTAATCGCAGGATGATTGCGAAATAGTCGTAATACTAAGGAATAGGGGGACTGGGTTGTGTCTATTTCCGATCGCAAAAGATTGATGGCTAGACAATCATCTCGTTTCATCACCTCTTGCAAAATAGCGATCGCACTTTGCTCCAAAACTTCATCGGCATCAATGACTAAAATCCATTTGCCCTTAGCTTGTGCGATCGCATAGTTCCGCGCCTGTGAGAAATCATCACACCACTCAAAATGAAATACTCGCGCCTGATATTTCTTGGCGATCGCAACTGTGTGATCGCTCGATCCTGTATCGACGACAATGATTTCATCGGCAATCGATTTTAAACTCTCCAAGCATTTTGGTAAGCGCTGCTCTTCATTTTTGACAATTAGGCAAGCACTTAGGGTGATCGCGATTGGCGATCGGGCAAATCCTTTCTTGGCAGATTTAGCTAAAGGTTTAGATGTTTGGGGTCGGGACATTGAGCATCACATTTGAGAATCACAAGAAAATTTTTAAAAGCCCTACTTCGCAGAAGTTTTTAAATTTTTTTTGGTTTGGGTTGCCACGTAAAGCACTGTAATTATACCAATTCACAAAAATGTGACACACTTTTGTGAATTGAAAACCAATCATGGCAAGGGCTTTAAAAACACAAAATGGCTAAGCCATTTTGTGTTTTGGTATTACGGGTTAGGATATTTATCTTAACAGTTGAACTGACCTATGCAGCTTAGATATATATTGCGCGTTACGACGACTTTATTTTCCACCTACTATGCCTATATGCTCGAATATCGAGCCGAACTTTTCATCTGGTTGTTATCCAATTCTTTACCATTTATTTTGATGGGAGCATGGCTAAAAGCATCCGAAACTGGCAGCTTTGGTTTCACAGCTTTAGAGTTTATTCGTTACTTCTTAGCCGTGTTTGTAGTGCGTCAATTTAATATTGTTTGGGTGATTTGGGACTTTGAGAAGGAACTGCTTTCAGGACAGCTTTCCCATCGTTTATTACAACCTATCGATCCATTTTGGCATCATTTGATTAATCACATTGCAGAACGTTTTGCTAGACTGCCGATGCTGGTAGTGCTGATCGCTTTATTCTTTATTCTCTATCCGCAATCCTTCTGGATTCCTTCATGGTCAACGGGTTTGATGGCAACATTCATTGTCACGATCGCCTTTTTATTGAGATTCCTGATCCAATATACCTTTGGACTTTTATCATTTTGGACAGAGCGTGCAAGTGCGATCGAGCAACTCTGGTTTTTAGCCTATATATTTCTATCGGGTATCATTGCCCCTTTGGATGTATTCCCGCCGCTAGTTCGCGATATTGTCCTGTGGACTCCTTTCCCTTATATGGTGTATTTTCCTGCGGCGCTTTTGGTGGGAAAGGCGATCGCTGTTTGGCAAGGGATTGGAATTATGGCGGGATGGATGGGTATCTTTTTTGTAGCCAATCGTTGGCTATGGCGTAAGGGAATCCAACAATATTCTGGGATGGGAGCTTAGTACCAAAACCTTAGTATATCTATAGCCAGCCAAGTCAGGACATAAAACCCAAAAGAGAGTTGCGGCGCGAAGCGCCGCAACTCTCTTTTGGGTTTTGGCTTTGTCTTAACATTGATATCTATAGCTATACAAGATAAAAAATTGCAAAATTGCTCATGTTAGGGCGATCGCTTAGACTAGATTAAGAATTGTTAATTAGTTATAGCCAGTGTTGAGTAAATCTAAACAAAAAACAGATCAGAAAATCATCGTCATTGGGGCAGGAATTGGGGGCTTAACGGCGGCGGCTTTGCTAGCTAAGCGTGGCTATGAAGTCATTGTTTATGACTTGGCTCTTGTTGCTGGTGGTTGTGCATCCACATTTAAGCGACGCGGATTTACCTTTGATGTCGGTGCAACACAGGTGGCAGGATTAGAATCTGGCGGGATTCACGATCGCATTTTTAAGGAACTAGAAATTGAGATTCCTGAAGCAACCTATTGCGATCCAGCTTGTGCGGTATTTTTGCCAAATGAGAGTGAGCCGATTAATGTCTGGCGCGATCGCAATAAATGGAAACTCGAACGACAAAGACAATTCCCTAATAGCGAACCATTTTGGAATTTTCTTGAAGATTTATTTTTGCGAAGTTGGCGATTTCAGTCACGCGATCCGATTTTGCCACCACGTAATATTTGGGACGCATGGCAATTAGTCAGAGCCTTGCGAATTGATACCTTGGCAACAGTTCCCTATACATTCTCAACGGTGGGCGATGCTTTACGTGGGTTTGGATTGGCAAATGATCAGAGATTACGCACCTTTCTCGATTTGCAATTGAAGCTCTATTCACAGGTGAATGCTGAAGAGACAGCTTTACTTTATGCCGCAACAGCTTTAGCGGTTTCTCAAACTCCTTTAGGGCTGTTTCATCTTAAGGGAAGTATGCAAGTGTTAAGCGATCGCCTGATTGAGAGCATTGAGCGCGACGGGGGGAAGGTGTTGATGCAGCATCAAGTTACAGAGATCGCGGCTCAAGGTAAAAATAAAAAGGTAAAAGTAAAAAATCTGCGATCGCAAGCGATTTTTGAAGATAGCGCCGATCACATCGTGGCGAATGTGACGGTGAATAACTTTGTGCAGCTTTTGGGAGATGATGCGCCCAAGGGATATGCTCAACGGGTTGCCAATCTCAAGCCTGCTTCAGTAGCTTTTGTGGTTTATTTGGGAGTGGATCGTGCTGCGATTCCTGAAGACTGTCCGCCGCATTTACAATTTCTGGAAGCCTATGAAGATTCCAAAATTAATCAACCACATTCGCTATTTGTTTCCGTTAGCAAGGAAGGGGATGGACGCGCTCCTGATGGAAAAGCAACAATCATTGCCTCTGAGTTTACCGATGCAGCTGTTTGGTATGGTGGCGAGGATTATCAGGAACTCAAAAAGAGATTTACGGAACGGGCGATCGCACAGTTAAGCACATATTTCCATCTCAACGAAGAGACAATCATTCATATCGAAGCTGCTACACCACAGACTTTTGAGCGATATACAGGACGCGATCGCGGCATAGTTGGCGGCGTAGGAATGCGTGTTTCTACCTTTGGTCCCTTTGGTTTCGCCAATCGCACACCACTCAAAAGCATTTGGCTAGTCGGTGACTCTACCCATCCTGGGGAAGGAACCGCGGGGGTGAGTTATTCAGCGCTCACAGTAGTAAGACAGATAGAGCAGTTACAGCGTAAAAGGTCGCCAAGGTAGATCACTTGTCCCAGTTAATAGTAAATCTTTGGTAATTTGAGCCGTGACGGGAGCCATCAATACACCATTGCGATAGTGACCTGTAGCAATCAAAATGTGAGGATGATCTGGTACAAAGCCTAAAATTGGCGATTGATTGGCAACTGGTCTGGGGCGATCGCCTGCCCATGTTTCTAAAACTTCAGCATTGGCAAAAGTGGGACACCATGCGATCGCCTGTTCTAGTAATAAAGACACATTAGCTTCGTTGGGCAATTCACTTGGGTCAAACTCTAAGGTTGCGCCGAGCCAATAGCGATCGCTGTCTAACGGCACAATATTCAGATCCGAGCCATCCTCATTTTCAATATGCACAACATTTTTTAGGTTTAGCTTGGGGATATGTAGCAGCAACGCTTGACCAGCAACAGGTTGCATCAGGGCTTGTCCCGCATATTTGGGATGATTTTTTAAAAATGGGGAAAGTAGAGCGTTAGAGCCTAAGCCTGATGTAACGATGATGCGATCGCTAGATAGATCTTCTAAATTCTCGACTGGTGTATTCCAAAGAAACTTCACCCCATTTTGAGTTGCGGCTTCGACGAGGGCATTTACTAACTGGGTGGGATGCACCGCCCGATCACATGGGCTTAATAAGCCACCATCGGTTTGCCATTGCGAGAAATCTTGAGCAATTTGATCGCGATCAAGCCATTGCAAATCAAAACCTTGCCTTTTGCGAATTTCAGACAGCGATCGCGATTTTGTTTCCGCATCAGGCGATCGATATAAATTTAAAATGCCGTTGCGGTTGTAGAGAATGTTGTGTTGTGTTTGGGCAGTTAGCTCAGCAATTAGGCGATCGTATTTACTCAAACTTGCCAAGCGCAACTTTACTAAAACACCTCTTGCCCTAGAACTAGAAGCAGCCATCAGTACCCCTAATGCTGATCCTGTTGCCCCTATTGCAGGGCTAGCATTTACTTCCAGAACGGTCACATTTAGCTCATATTCTTTGCATTTGCTTAATTCATAGGCAATCATTGCTCCGATTACACCGCAGCCAATAATGGTGACAGTTTGCATAGATATTTTCAATTTTTCAGTAGAGTAGACAAAGGCGCGAAGTACCCTTGTCTACTCTAAGATCTGATTGCCATCATCATTAAAGTCAATGCTAAACTTTTGGAATAAGTGCAAATTCTCTAAACATTTGCAGTCAAAAATTTTCTAATCCTGCTAAATTACTGCATTAAAATCCGTGATTACGCTAAACCTGCTGCATCCCATCGAATCTACCCCAATCCAAACATGGAAATTTGACTCTGAGCCTGTGATTCGGATTGGGCGATCGGGCGATAATGACGTGATTCTTTATAGCTCTGTTGTTTCTCGCTATCATGTGGAGCTACATCGTCATTCTCTCTATTGGGAAATCGTCAATATTGGCGCAAACGGTACATATATTAACGATCAACAAATTGATAAGGAGCGCGTGCAGAATGGGGTGACTATTCGACTTGCGACAACGGGACCTAAATTACAAATTTTATTAGATGGGGTTGAGTCAATGTCTCCTTCATCTCACGATGCTGCTACTAGTCCAAAGTCCCCAACCAAGCCAAGCGATGGTCGCCCTACCTTTATGTCACGTAAAGACTCTGTGATTTAGATTTTTTGTGGTGAGGCTTTGCCTCACCACAAAAAATCTGGTTCTTTTACTTTACTGTGCGTCCCTAAGTAATTTAATTTACAGCTTGGTATGGATGCGAGTTCAAAACTGCGACACCTAATTTAGAGTTTTTTGAAATATGCGATCGCCAATATCGTATTATCATAGACTTGACATAATTTGGCACTTGCTGACAGTTTTGCCAAAGGTTGGCAAAAGTCCAAAAAATGTTTTTTGATTTCTAGATATATTCAAATCTAGGCATACTTAATCTAGGCATATTTAATAATGAAGGTCACTCTAGAGAAGCTTCCCGCTAGTCAAATTGGTTTTGACATTCAAGTAGAAGGGGCAAAGTCTCAAGCAATATACGATCGCATCGTCAAAGACTTGACGCGCACGATGCAAGTACCTGGTTTTCGCAAAGGTAAAGCGCCGACTCAACTTGTATTGAGACAAGTTGGTACACAACGACTCAAAGCCAATGTCCTCGAAGAGTTGCTAGAAAAAACCTTAACCGAAGCCCTTGCTGAGAATAAAGATGTTAAAGATAAGGCTCTGGGCGGCTTTCAGTTAATTACCGATATTGAATCTCTTGTCCAAACCTTCACCCCAGGGCAAGAAGTATCCTTTAAGGCGGCGATCGACGTTGAGCCAGAGGTAACTCTCAACAAATATCAAGGCTTCACGGTTAAGGCTGAAGAAATCAAGCCCGATCTCACCGAAGTCGATCGCACCTTAAACGAATTTCAAGTCCGCAAAGCCACGATCGTCCCGATCGAAGATCGCCCTGTAGCCCTAAATGATGTCGTTACTGTCGATCTCAAAGTCCTCGATCGCGCCACAGGCGAAGAGTTACCTGATGCAGGTGAAGAGGATTTTCAGTTAGATGTTGATGAAAAAGCCTTTATCCCTGAAGTTGTTAAGGCAATTGTAGGTGCAGAGATTGATTCAGTCGTTGAAGTCGAGTCGATTTTCCCCGAAGAATATTACCCCGAAGAATATGTCGGCAAGGAAATCAAATATGTGGTTACGATCAAATCGATCAAAGGTCGTGAGCTTCCAGCCCTAGATGATGAGTTTGCTCAATCAATCAGCGACAAAGAGACGATCGCCGAATTGCGTGAACTCCTCGAAAAGCGTGTCATTGATGAGGCTGAGTCTAAGACCCAAGCCAACAAAGAACGTGCTGTGCTTGAAGCCCTCACCGCCGAACTCGAAGTAGATCTACCAGCAACCCTGTTGCAGCAAGAACTCGACTTTTTGGTGAGACAACAGGCTAGCTACTTGCAAGAGCGCATCGATCCCGCAATGGCAAAGCAACTGTTTACCAAGGAATTGGTTGAAGAAATGCGTCGCCTTAATCAACCAGAAGCAGTAACCCGTCTCCGCCGCAAAGTTGCCCTTGATAAAATTGCCGAGGAGGAAAAACTTGCTGTCGATGAAGCCGAACTCAAAGAAAGGGTTGCTAACACCTTGGAAATGCTCAAAGATCCCAATATCGATCCCGCTAGATTAGCTAGCTTGATTCGTGAGGAAATGCGGACTGAAGTTGCAGTGAAGTGGTTGATCGAGCATTCTGAGATTGAGTTAGTCGAGCAAGGTTCACTCCAGCCAGAGCCTGAAGCCCTCGAAACTATCTCTCCAGAGACTGATACAGACGTTGTAACCGTTGAGGCAACATCGGAAGAAGCTTAATTAAAAGTAAGAGGGGTGCTTTGCACCCCTCTTACTTTTAAATTGCGTAGAATAGTATGGCTAGATACCAATACTGTTTTTGAGGCATAATAGCTCTTAAATCTGTATGGTAAAACCCCAGCTTTGCCCATCAAGCTTTGCCCATCAAGTTTTACCTAGGATAATGCATCAAATTTATGGTGAATTAAAAACGAATGTTCCCTTTATCTAGTCAATTAACATCAAATCAATTTGCGATCGCTTCGACCCAAAATCAGGTTGTGCCGATGGTAGTCGAGCAATCAGGTAAAGGCGAGAGAGCATTTGATATCTTCTCACGCTTATTGCGTGAGCGCATCGTGTTCTTAGGTTCGCAAGTAGATGACACCACATCGAACCTGATTATGTCGCAGCTTTTATTTTTAGAAGCTGAAGATCCTGAAAAGGATATTTATCTTTATATCAACTCCCCTGGTGGCTCAGTCTATGCAGGCATGGCGATTCTTGACACCATGAACCATGTCCGTCCCGATGTTTGTACTATCTGCATGGGGCTGGCGGCTAGCATGGGCGCATTTTTATTAGCGGCTGGTGCTAAGGGCAAGCGCATGTCTTTGCCTAATGCACGAATCATGATTCACCAACCTCTTGGTGGTGCTCAAGGTCAGGCAGTTGATATCGAAATTCAAGCTAGGGAAATCTTGTACATTAAGCGATCGCTCAACGAAATGCTGGCTGCTAATACAGGCAAGCCTCTCGAACAGATCGAACAGGATACCGAGCGCGATTTCTTCATGTCACCTGCGGAAGCTCAACAATATGGTTTAATTGATCGCGTTTTAACCAATTCTAAAAGCCTCCAGCCATCTGTCCTATCCCTAGTCTAGCCACAGCGAGATAGCTTATGCCCAGTAAATATGACTCTCATCTTAAATGTTCCTTCTGTGGTAAATCACAGGAGCAGGTACGCAAACTCATTGCAGGACCAGGGGTATACATTTGTGATGAGTGCGTGGATTTATGTAACGAAATTCTCGATGAGGAGTTGTTTAACAGCGCTCCGCCTCAATCTACTCAACGGAAAGATCCTGCCAATGAAAAGCGGAAAACTAAAACTGCGGCAAATCTTAATCTTAGTCAGATTCCCAAGCCTCGCGATATCAAGCGCTATCTTGATGAAAATGTAGTTGGTCAAGACGAAGCCAAAAAAGTTTTGTCGGTTGCTGTATATAACCACTACAAGCGTCTAAGTTTTATCGAGTCGGCTGGCAAAGGTCAGGTTGAAGATGGGGTTGAACTTCAGAAGTCGAATATTTTGTTGATTGGTCCCACGGGTTGTGGGAAGACCCTGTTAGCTCAGACTTTAGCAGAAATGCTGGATGTACCTTTTGCGGTTGCTGATGCTACGACACTTACTGAGGCGGGCTATGTCGGTGAAGATGTAGAGAATATTTTACTGAGGCTCTTACAGGTTGCTGACCTTGATGTTGAAGAGGCTCAGCGCGGCATTATTTATATTGATGAAATCGATAAAATTGCGCGTAAGGGTGAAAATACTTCGATTACCCGTGATGTTTCGGGTGAAGGTGTCCAACAAGCCTTACTCAAAATGCTCGAAGGCACGATTGCCAACGTACCGCCTCAGGGTGGACGCAAGCATCCTTACCAAGACTGCATTCAGATTGACACCAAAAATATCTTGTTTATTTGCGGTGGCGCATTCGGTGGCATGGAAAAGCTTATCGAGCAGCGCATTGGCAAAAAGTCGATGGGCTTTGTGCAGCAAGGCGAGTCGATTCCCCGCGAAAAGAGGACTGCGGAGATTTTGAAAAACCTCCAGCCCGATGATCTGGTCAAGTTTGGGATGATTCCTGAATTCATTGGTCGGGTTCCTGTAACGGCTGTTCTTGATCCCCTTGATGAAAAAGCGCTCATGGCAATTTTGACTGAGCCTCGCAGCGCGTTGATCAAGCAATACCAAAAGCTCTTAAAAATGGATAATGTCCAGCTTGAGTTTCAGATGGATGCGGTTCAAGCGATCGCCAAGGAAGCGTATCGTCGTAAAACAGGGGCGAGAGCTTTACGCGGTATCGTCGAGCAGTTGATGCTAGACATGATGTATGAGTTGCCTTCACGCAAGGATGTCACCAAATGTCTAATTACCCGTGACATGGTGGAAAAACTATCTACGGCGGAGATTTTGCAGCATCCTGCCTCAATGCCTAAACCTGAATCAGCATAGACACCCAAAGGACTCGCTAAGCGAGTCCTTTGGAGTTATACATGTCAAAAAGAGAACGGCGGCGCATTGCGCCGCCGTTCTCTTTTTGATATATCCTGTTACACTTTTGTGAAATTGACAAAAATATCCATCAACTCCTTAAATTAACTCTTAGGTTTCCGTTGCGATCGTGGTGTTTGCGTATCACTTTTGGGCTTGTTAAAACCACTACCTGCTTTACTGGAGGTTTTAGACTTCTTCGATTTAGGCAATGGTAATGGAGCATCCAATTCAATTACAGGCTCCAATGTTAAGCCTGAGCCAGTTGCCTCAAAATCATCTTCAATAGATGTTTTCTGCACATGCTCTGGCATCTCAGAACTTGGTTCGACAATCTGTTGCGGATCTTGATCAGGACTATTAGTAGATGAATCTACAACTTGTTCTAGAACAATTTCTGGAACAACTTCTACAACAGGCTCTAGTTCTACAACAGGTTCTAGAACTGTAAAGATCTCAGCGATCGCTACTGGTTCTTGAATTTGAGGGCTAGACTCTTTTTTGCTAAAACCATGACCAGCTTTAGTAGAAGTTTTAGCCTTTTTAGGCTTGACTGCTGCTTCAGCAGGAGGCTTTGACTTCTCCAGAATGTGCTCCGAAATAGGTTCTGGAACAATTTCGGGAATAATCTCCACAATAGGCTCTGGGGTGGAGACAATCTCAGCGATAGCTACTGGTTCTTGACTTTGAGTGCTAGCCTCCTTTTTGCTAAAACCATGACCAGCTTTAGTAGAAGTTTTAGCCTTTTTAGGCTTGACTACTGCTTCAGCAGGAGGCTTTGACTTCTCCAGAACKTGCTCCGAAATAGGTTCTGGAACAATTTCGGGAATAATCTCCACAATAGACTCTGGGACGGGAACAATCTCAGCGATCGCTACTGGTTCTTGACTTTGATGGCTAGCCTCCTTTTTGCTAAAACCATGACTAGCTTTAGTGGAATCTTTGGATTTTTTGGGTTTGACTGTTGTTTCAGCAAGGGGCTTTTGGGTTTTAGAGGTAGATATGGGTGCTACTTTAGGAATATTTTCAGGGACATCTTTAGGAATATTGCTGGAAATATCAGCAGAAATATCTTTAACGATAATTTCTGGGATGATTTCTGAGATGTTTTCAGGTTCAACGATGAGCGCGATCGCAGGAGTTTCTTCAAGAACATGCTCTTGATCTTGAGCAGAATCCACTTCAGAGTTAATCCTTGGTAGATCAAGCTGAAGACGTTGAATAGATATATTGGTAATCTTGCCGCCAAATCGATGGATTGCTTGCACCCTTTTGGAAAGGGAGCTATAGGGAACTGTAACTGTATTAGTGCCTTGCATCCTGTCGAAATGATTACCACCAGTAAACTCAATAGTTACACGCTGACTTGCATCAACGCTTAAGTTTGTGCTTGCCGAATTAATATCTAAACTTTTCATGTCAAACTCATCCTAGCGATCGCGGTTAGGCAATCACACGTCAAAAACTTTTTTAAATAATCTGTATAAGTATTCCGTAAAAATGTCTCTGAAAACCAGTTTTTTCTGCCTTAAATATTAAAAAAAATAGCTCAATAGGTGTTTCAGGGAGGTCAAACATCATAAACGGCTCAGTGCTTTTCATGACAGTCGTTTCAGACATCGAAGACCTGCGAGGCTAAGACTTAGTGTATCAAGCTTTTCAGTACTTTAAGCTAAGGCATCTCCCGAAACACCTATTGAGCCAAAAAACTTAGCAAACCATGCAATTCAAAACCCGAAATTATTATGACAGGATTTGCTCGTCACAACAATTTTGAGCTTACAAATTAGGATGCTGTATTCTGAAGGGCAGCTTTTGAAAACAAATATGAGTATTTTCTTACAAACCCTTGCCCAAGCCAATGCAATTTACGTCAAACAAAAATTTGAAATGGCGGAAATATTTGGTTTTGAGACTCGCAACCGTTATCAAATTCAAACAGATGATGGTCGGCAGTTTGGTTACTGTGCTGAGCCAAAGCTAGGTTTTTTAGATGCTATAATGCGTCAGTTTTTAGGACATTGGCGGGTTTTTAATATTGTGGGAACTGATCTGCATAATCAACAGGTCTTTCGCGCTCATCATCCTTTTCGCTGGTTCTTTCAGCATCTTGATATTTTTGGTGCAGGCGATCGCCCTGTAGGAAGTTTGCAACAGAGATTTGCATGGTTTAACAAAAAGTTTGATTTTCTCGATACTAGGGGTCGAGTGATCATGACGATGAATTCGCCACTTTGGAAAATTTGGACGTTCCCCATCAAAAAAGGGGAAAGGGAAGTATCCGTAATTGAAAAGAAATGGACGGGGCTGTCTAAAGAGCTATTTACTGATGCCGATAACTTTAGGGTGCGATTTATCGATGCAAAATTAACTGCTGATGAAAAGTTGCTGTTACTTGCTGGTGCAGTGTTTACCGATCTTTTATACTTTGAAACTAAAGCTTCTTCATAGTTAAAAATTACTTTGAATTTTCAGATTATCCGTTACGAAGAAATCGAGTCCACTAATAATGAAGCATGGCGCTTAATCGATCGCCTTAATTCTGTCGAAGCTCCAAATGGCAATCAACCCCATGAGGTTGATTGCCATACCGTGATCATTGCTAAACGTCAGACCAAGGGTAGGGGGCAACGTGGTCATAGTTGGCAATCCGATTTGGGTGGACTATTTATGTCGGTGATTTTACAGCCCAATGTTGCCGCAGCGAATGCCCACCAAATTACACTTTGGTCAGCTTGGGGCATTGCCAAAGCGCTCAATGAAACAGGGGCAAATGTCAAGCTTAAATGGCTCAATGATCTTTTAATCGATCGCCATAAATTGGGTGGTATTCTCACCGAGACAAGGATCGAAGGTGAGAAAATTCTTTATGCAGTGGTGGGGATCGGCATTAATTGGACAAATGATGTGCCTGAAGGCGCGATCGCACTGGGAGAATTGCCAACTACTTTGTCAAGTATGGATGAACTGATCGAGGTGGTGCTAAAAGGGGTTGATTTAGGTCAAACTCGTAGCGATCGCGAAGGAATTATGGGCATTTTGGCGGAATATTTGGAGATGCTCAGCGATAAAAAAGTGCGTCAAATGATTAATGGGCGGGAACTTCAAGGGCAAATAATCGACATTAGACCAACAGGCGAACTGGTAGTAAGATGGGAGGGAAATTCCCAAGACGCAATCTATCAGCCCCAAACTTTTTCTGTCGGCTATCAGTAGAATTAACATATGCGAAAATCAACAATCTCAACCATCACACTGGCTACCCTGCTCTGCCTCTCCACAAATAACTACTTTCTAGTTGGCTCAGCATATGCCGCGTCCAAGTCGGCTGTATCACCTGATATTGCAGTTTCTCAACCTTCTGTGCCAGCCCCTCAAGCACAACCTCAACCTGAGATTGCTCCTGCACCGAACACTATTGAGATTCAAAGCGATCGCAATGTTAATAACTCGGCTCCAACTAATCAGCCTGTAATTAATAATGTAGAAAAGCGCGACTCTGTGCAAGTTAACATTGAGTCTACCAACCCCGCCCCAAAAGCAGTAGTCAAGCGATCGCAACCAGTCGGACAACCTGTCGAAATTGTCTTGGAAAATCGATCCACTGGTTGTAAATTCAAGGCTAGTAGCCTTTTAGAACGTGATGCTGATCTTTGCAATCCCGCAGCGATCGCCTCTAAAAATAATTCTCAGAACAATCCCAAAAACTATTATCAAAATGGCAGTGTCCTCTATGCTGCTGCTTCGGGTGACACGGCTGTACAAGTGCGCCGCCTAACGGAGCAAGAAATTGCTGCGATGAGCTTGCCTAGCAATGGCGACAAGCAAATGCTGTTCCCCTTGATCGCTCCATCGATAATTAGTTCGATCTTTGGGACTCGCGTGCATCCTGTCACGGGGCAAGTCCGCTTTCACCAAGGTACAGACTTAGCGGCTCCTGAAGGCACACCTGTCGTCGCCGCCTTTAGCGGTCGCGTGGAAATTGCAGGTTGGCTTGGAGGCTATGGCTTAATCGTGGTAATTTCCCACGGTGATACCCATGAGACGCGGTATGCCCACTTGTCTGAGGTCTTGGTCAAGCCAGGGCAGGAGATCAAGCAGGGCAATGTGATCGGTTTAGTTGGCAGTACGGGGATGGCAACTGGCCCCCACCTGCATTTTGAGATTTGGCAAAAGATGCAAGAGGGACTGGTGGCGATCGATCCTACGCCGCAGTTGATGCTTGCTATGGAGCAGTTGCAAAAATATCTCGCCCAATCACCTAAATCAACCAATAAAGCTTAAAAGAACATTTTATGGCGCGTCTTTGCCGCGCCATAAAATGTTCTTTTAAGCTAAAAAAAATGGCTACACCATTTTTTTTGTATAGGTTTTGCCAGTCATGGTAGGACAAAATCAAAGCCCAAAAGAGAGTTGCGGCGCGAAGCGCCGCAACTCTCTTTTGGGTTGATACACTTGGAGATATAAGGTAAAAATGGAAATAGGCGATCGCGCAATCTGATGATTTTGCCTCATCCATCACCATCATCCCCGAACAGAACCTATGCAAGATGCTAGACAATATGCGCCAGCCACCCTGAGAAATCGTGAAGCGATCTTAGAAACGCTATTGCAAATTTTGCCACCCACAGGAAATATCCTTGAAATCTCTAGCGGCACTGGCGAACATGCCGTCTACTTCGCGCCACACCTTCAACAGCGCCAATGGATACCCACTGATCCTAACCCGATCGCAGTTTCCAGCATCACCGCTTGGCAAAAATATCATCCATCGCCTAACCTCGTTGCACCACTAACAATTGATGTGACTGAACCCGATTGGCAAGGACATCCACAGTTACAAAATCAAGACATTCAGGCGATCGTTAATATCAACATGATTCATATTGCGCCTTGGGCTGCTTGTTTGGGGCTATTGTCTGGGACAAATAAGCTATTGCCAGAGGGCGGACTGCTATATCTATATGGGGCGTACAAACAAAATGGCAAACATACGGCTCCTAGCAATGCTGACTTTGATGTTAGTCTACGCAGTCAAAACCCAGAATGGGGAGTTCGCGATCTGGATGAAGTGATTGCGGTTGCTAGTCAGCAAAATCTTGTCCTCAAAACAGTGCAACCCATGCCAGCCAATAATCTATCAGTGATTTTCCAGAAAATCTCAAATCAAAAAACCAAATAGTAATGGCGGCGCGAAACGTCACCATTACTATTTGGTTTTTTTGAAAGCACGCCGTAGGTGGGCTTTCAAAAAAACAATTTTGATGTTTTTAGCACCGAAGGTGCTAAAAACATCAAAATTGTTTTCATAACGAGAATTGCTGTTAGGAATATGAGCGTTTACTTTTGGGTTGTGAAAAGTTGTATATTGGCTAAAGTGACATATTTATCGATACAAAATTTAAAAAACCTTGATTGCAACTCCCATTAAACCAACTGTAACGACAAGACGACCTGTATTTCCTTTCACCGCCGTGATCGGACAGGAAGAAATGAAGCTCGCCCTGTTGCTCAACGTCATCGATCCCAAAATCGGTGGGGTGATGGTCATGGGCGATCGCGGTACGGGCAAATCCACCACCGTTCGCGCCCTTGCCGACCTCCTTCCCGAAATCGAAGTTGTTGCTGACGATCCATTTAGCAGCCATCCCACCGATGGCGATCTCCAAAGCGAAGAAGTGCGCCGCCGTGTTGCCAATGGAGAAACACTGCCTGTAACCACCAAACAAGTAATTATGGTGGACTTGCCTCTCGGTGCAACAGAAGACCGTGTATGCGGCACAATCGATATTGAAAAGGCTCTATCAGAAGGTGTTAAAGCCTTTGAACTCGGACTACTAGCCAAGGCAAATCGCGGCATTCTCTACATTGATGAAGTTAACCTCCTCGATGATCACCTTGTTGATGTGTTGCTGGACTCTGCTGCATCAGGATGGAATACTGTTGAGCGTGAAGGTATTTCGATTCGTCACCCTGCCAGATTTGTGCTAGTTGGTTCAGGGAATCCTGAAGAAGGCGAATTACGTCCCCAATTGCTCGATCGCTTTGGCATGTATGCTGAAATTCGCACCGTGCGCGAACCAGAACTACGTGTGCGAGTTGTGGAGGAACGCACTAATTTTGATGGTAATCCCCATGGATTTCTTAAGGACTATGCCTCTCAACAAGAAGAACTCCAAGCCAAAATCGTGAGAGCGCAAACACTTCTCAGTGAAGTTGATATTCCTCAAGATCTGCGTTTGAATATCTCTAGGGTTTGCTCTGAGCTTAATGTTGACGGGTTGCGTGGTGATATCGTCAGTAACCGTGCAGCTAGAGCGATCGCTGCTTTTGAGGGACGCAAAGAAGTAGAAGTAGATGATATCAAACGAGTCATCGGTCTCTGCTTACGTCACCGTCTCCGCAAAGATCCTCTGGAGTCGATTGATACTGGTTATAAGGTTCTCAAAACCTTTAATCAAGTTTTTGGAATCGAGGAAGAATAGAACTAAAAAGAGTGAAGCAATGCTTCACTCTTTTTAGTTTAGAATTGTTCAATAATAAGGAAGACCGTGCTGAACATCTGCGTCAATGTCGAGGAGCAGAGTCGAGAAGCAGAAGAATGGGTGATTTTGGCAGCAATGGCTGTGTGGGAAGATGGCTCTTATAAAGTCCTGCACTATAAAATTCTATTGGAAAAACCGAAAGTAAGGTGATCGCTGTTTAAATTTTTGGAGTGATGATCGCGATGTTACATGCAAGCATAAACCAGACAGCGTTCTACTTTGCTCTATAATCAAACTTAAGTTAGTAATTTTGATATGACACCTAATCTCTTCTCAAACCTCAATCGCCGCAAATTTATCGGACTCTCTACCCTATTTTTACTAGGAGCCTGTGGAGCGCAAACGACTCAATCCACGACTTCTTCAGGTAAAAGCAAAATTGTCTTTTGGACAATGCAATTAAAACCGCAGTTTGACAAATACATGACGGATTTAATTGCAGGATTTGTTAAAGAAAATCCGACAGCCGAAGTGGAATGGGTGGATATTCCTTGGGGAGAGATGGAAACTAAGATTTTGAGTTCTGTGGCTGCAAAAACTGCTCCTGATGTCGTGAATCTAAATCCTCAATTTGCATCGAAGCTAGCCGAGAAAAAAGCGCTGGTGGATATGGGCAAGGCTATATCCGATGCGGATATAGCTAGCTATTTCCCAAATATTTGGAAAGCGAATCAACTGGATAATGTCACCTTTGGATTGCCTTGGTATGTTGCCACAGATATCACCATTTACAACCGTTCTCTATTTGAAAAAGCTGGCTTAGATCCTGCCAAACCACCTAAAACCTTTGAGGAACTTACTAAAGTTTCTGAACAGATTAAAGCAAAAACTGGCAAGTATGCTTTCATGCTGACAATGGATGGTGGTCAGGTTTTAGAAGCGATGGTACAGATGGGCATGAAGTTGCTGGATGCCAATGGCAAGGCTGCTTTTAACGACGCTGCTGGCAAAGCTGCCTTTGACTATTGGGTAAACCTCTTTGAGAAGCAACTAATTCCTCGTGAGATCTTGACCGAAGGACATCGCAAAGCCGTAGAACTTTATCAAGCGGGGGAATTGGCGATTTTATTAACTGGCCCGCAATTTTTACAAACGGTGGCTCAGAATGCCCCCGAGACCGCTAAAGTAACCGATATTGGCTCACAAATTACTGGCTCAACGGGTAAAAAGAGCGCGGCTGTGATGAATGTCGCTGTACCAACGACATCCACCAATCAAGAGCTAGCCGTAAAATTCGCACTCTATTTAACAAATGCTGAAAATCAGCTTGCTTTTACCAAGGTAGAAAATCTCTTACCTTCTACAATTAAGAGTTCTAGCGATCGCTATTTCACGGAAGCCGCCAAAGATGCATCTATTCTTGATCGCGCTAGAGTGATCAGCGCCTCACAACTTCCACAATCCGAAGTCTTAATCCCTCCTGCCAAAGACATTGAGAAGCTTCGCAAGATTATTTATGAAGAGTTACAACTTGCCATGCTCAAGGAGAAGCCTAGCGATAAAGCGATCGCTTCTGCTGCCGAACGTTGGAACTCACTTTAATAAAGATAGGACTTACGCAAAAATGTCTTGAAACCCGCATTTTATAGTAGGGGCAATTCATGAATTGCCCCTACATTTCATCCTCTTGCGTAAGTCCTAAAAGAGCTGAAGTCTTTTCCTGTGGCAAAGACTTTAGCTTGTTAATTTTCTTAGTGAATTTTGAGGATTTCCTGACAACTGCGCTAGATTAGCGGCAGTTATGAAAGTGGGGTATTACTCGTGAAGAAATTAATTAATATTCAGGATATTTGTCAAAGCTTTAGCAGGAAGTTTTGGCAGAGATCGATTGTCTCTGGTGCAGCGATCGCCATGCTTGGTACTGTTACATTACCTGTGATCAGTGGTAATGGATCAGCGATCGCTCAACAAATTTCGCAGAAAGATACAACTCAAACGCGATCGCAATCTGTACAAATGATGCAAGTAGCCGATCTTAAATTTCCATTGTGGGTATGGATAATTGGTGGCATTGTGCTCGTCTTTGTCTTTCTGCCACAGGTGGGTTGGATTTTAGGGTTGATTGTGATTGGTGAACGCGAAGTTGGGATTGTGGTTAAAAAATTCTCATTTCGTGGTGATTTACCAGCAGGACAACTTGTTGCTCTCAATGGGGAAGCAGGATATCAAGCCGATACCCTTGCGCCAGGTTGGTATTTTGGCTATTATCCTTGGCAGTATGGAATTCGTAAAGAGTCTGTGGTGGTAATTCCCCAAGGTGAAATTGGGTTAATTATTGCCAACGATGGCAAATCGATTCCACCCGATCGCATTCTTGGTAAAACTGTCCCCTGCGACAACTTCCAAAACGCGAGAGAATTTCTGTTAGCGGGTGGTGAAAAAGGTCGCCAGATCGGGATCATGACCGCAGGAACCTATCGCATTAACACTGCTCTATTTACAATTGTTACTTCCGCCAATGCTGCTCAAAATGGCATGTCGCCTGCGGAGTTAAAGCTCTATTCAGTTGCCACCGAAAAAGTTGGTATTGTCACTACGTTAGATGGTATTCCCATCGAAGCAGGCGCGATCGCAGGCGCGATTATTCCCGAACATGACAACTTCCAAAATGCTCAGTTATTCATTAATGGCGGTGGTCGTCGTGGCTTGCAGGAGCAAGTAATTCTATCGGGTTCATGGAACCTCAACCCTTGGTTTGCTCAAGTGGAACAGGTGAAAATGACTGAAATTCCCATTGGCTATGTGGGCGTAGTGATTTCCTTTGTAGGCGGATCGCAAGATGATGTCAGTGGCGCTCTGTTTACCCATGGTCATTTAGTGAATGTGGGTGACAAAGGTGTATGGATTGAGCCGCTTTACCCAGGCAAGCATCCATTGAATACGCACATTATGAAAGTAGAACTAGTTCCCACCACTAATATTGTGCTAAATTTCAGCTCTCGCACAGAAGAGCATGGTTACGATTCTAAACTTAGTGCTTTAAATGTGCGGTCTAATGATGGCTTTGCCTTCAATTTAGAAGTTGCCCAGATCATTCATGTGGGTTCACTGGACGCTCCTAGAGTAATTTCGCGAGTTGGCTCAATGCAAAATCTCGTTGATCATGTGCTGCGTCCCACCGTTGGCAATTACTTCCGTAACTCGGCTCAGGCTTATACCGTCTTAGATTTCTTGATTGCTCGCAGCGATCGCCAAGCAGAAGCCGCAGATTTTATTCGTAATGCTCTGCACGCCTATGATGTGCAAGCAGTTGACACTTTACTCGGTCAAATCGAACCACCTGAAACCCTAATGCAGACCCTCACCGATCGCAAAATTGCTGAGGAACAACGTAAAACTTACGAAGTACAGAGAGTTTCGCAAACTCAACGCCAAGAGCTGGTGCGAGAAACTTCCCTTGCAGATATCCAAAGAGAAATCGTCACGGCTGAACAAGGTGTACGCATTGCTGAACTTCAGGCTAATGCTAAAGTCAAAGAGGCAAGTGGCGAAGCTGAGGCGATCCGCGTCACTGGGGAAGCGAAAGCCGATGCCTATCGCGCTGGGGTCGATGCTCTTGGTGGTAACTCCTATGTAGCGTTGCAATTAATGCAAACAATTGGCGATCGCAATGTGCGGGTTGTGCCAGATGTGGCTGTCAATGGTGGCGATCGCGGTGGTGGGTTGCTCGATGGTGTATTAGGAATGTTGCTCTGGAATCAAAATAAAGAAGCAAAGGAATCAAAATCCGATAGCCTCACCAGATTGCCATAAGAATAGATTTTTGATGGCGCGGCGAAGCCGCGCCATCAAAAGTTTTTTTATTTTACAGCGAAGCCCTAACCACTATGGATTGGTCATTGTTTGAGTACGAGGTTAGCTCTGGGTTTGATTGCACAGAGCAAGAATAAAAGGCGATCGCTAAGTTAACGTGAGTTCGATGGAGTAGACAAAAGTAAAAGAAAAGCTGAGACTAGTAGACAGTCAAAGGATAATTGACGGGTAAAATAAAGGCATAGGAAAGAGCTAAGGAAAAAGCTATGCCAGCAAAACGATACAAAGTGAAGTTAAGTGAAGAAGAACGTCAAAAGCTAGAACAAATAACCAAAAATGGC
>NZ_NDHW01000055.1 GCF_002251945.1 Pseudanabaena sp. SR411 | reverse complement strand
GATATTCAAGCCCAGTTGCAAGAAATGTATGGTGTCGAAGTATCACCAACACTTATTTCCAATGTCACTGATGCAGTGATCGATGAGGTAAAACAATGCGTCCTATCGCTCTCTTGATGCAGTCTATCCGATTTTATTTCTAGACTGTCTGGTCATCAAAGTCCGAGACAATGGACGAGTCATCAATAAATCTCTGTATTTCGCCTTGGCAGTGAATATGGATGGATATAGCTATAGCCAGCTAGGTTAGGACATAAGATATAAAGCAAACTAGTTGACTGAGGAATAATAATGCCAAAACCATATAGTTACGATTTGCGTCAAAAGGTAATACAAGCAATCGAAATGGATGGACTGAAGAAGAATGAAGTTAGTCAATTGTTCGGTATTAGTCGAAATACAATCAACTTGTGGTTTAAGAGGCGGAAAGAAACAGGTGATATAGGGGCGAAGGCAAGAGCATCCTCTAATCAGAAGACCAAAATTAGCGATTGGGAAAAGTTTCGAGAATTTGTCAAAGAGCATGGGGAAAAGACCCAAGCGGAGATGGCAGAATTATGGGGAAATATAAGTCAAAGGTCGATATCACGAGCCTTAACACAGATAGGATTTACCCGTAAAAAAAAACTTATGGTTATCAAGAACGAGATGAAGAAAAACGCCATGAGTTTCGCACAGCATTAGGAGAGCCCAAAGCATCCCACTTGGTCTACGTTGATGAATCGGGTATGGATGAACGTGATAATTATGGGTATGGATGGTCTGCAAAAGGTGAACGAATTCATGGACTCAAAGCAGGTCGTCGTCAAGGACGTATCAATATGATTGCAGGATATCGAGATGGACAACTGATTGCTCCCTTTACAATTAAAGGTTCTTGCAACCGCAGAGAGTGTAAAGTGAAATGTGTAAAGTCTAGGAAGTATACAGAGAGATAATCAAGACACACAACTACTAACACCACAAAGATGAATATCCGCAAAGAAATACTCGATGAATTGCTGCAAGAATGTAAAACACCACCCGACTTATTCGGAGAAGGAGGAGTCCTGAAACAACTAACCACCGCACTAGTGGAGCGAGCCTTGGAAGCAGAATTATCGACCCATCTAGGGTACAAGAAGCATGAATCGAAACCAGAAGGACAAAGCAACAGTCGTAACGGTTATAGCCAGAAAAAAGACCAAGGCGACTTTGGTGTAGCCGAAATCGCAGTCCCCCGAGATCGGCAAGGAGA
>NZ_NDHW01000054.1 GCF_002251945.1 Pseudanabaena sp. SR411 | reverse complement strand
CAAAGGGCGCGTTCAACTTCTCCATCGAGAAGCATCTGAGGATTGCTCCCGTAGTAATAATCAAGCGGATCTCCCAAGGATGGTAGAAACACAACTAGCCCATGCTGCTGCCTTCCTGCTCTGCCAATCCGTTGATAAAAACTCATCAATGATCCTGGGTAGCCTTTGATTAAGCAACAATCTAATTCTGGTAGGTCAATCCCTGCTTCTAACGCAGACGTGGCAAATATTACCCGTACTTTATTTTGTTTGACTGCTTCGATAATCTGGTTGCGGCGATCGCTGCGTAGTGAACCATAAAACAGAGCCAGCGATGCTTTTAGATGTCCTCGATTCTGTCGTTCTAATTCTGCATTCATCAGAGCTAGCAATGACTTTGCCCCTGCGCGAGTATTGCAAAAAACAATGCCGCTTAGTCCTCTTTCCAGCCACTCTAAAATCAATCGACTGGCTTCAGTGTTAGTTCGAGCCGTAGGATTTAAACAAAGAATTGTCCGCCCTGCCGCCCTTGCGCCACTGCGATTGATATATACAAGTCGATCGCTTCTTTCCGTGATTCGCTCTGTTAATTCAATCGGGTTACCAATCGTCGCTGTAGCTAGGACATACTGGAGACGATCGCTATCACCTTCAAGTCGATCAACTGCTAATCGCAATCGGCGCATCAGATTAGCAAAATGTCCACCAAAGCTACCCCGATATGTATGGGATTCATCAACTACGACATAACGCAATCTGGTTAAGAAATTTCGCCATGTCTGCCATTCATGACGGTAGCGAATGCGATTAAGTTGATGGTGGAGTAAATCGGGACTAATACACAATATCTGTGGTGCTTGAGGCGTAAACAGTTTTAGCCGTTCTGCCTTCGGCATATCTCCTGTCATCATTCCCGTATGTAATCCCATAGGCTTGGCGATCGCTTCAAGTTTTGACAGTTGATCGATTGCTAGCGCTTTTAAAGGAAAAATTAGTAGTGCTGTCGCTTGCGGCTCTTGAATGCAAGTTTCTAGGATTGCTGGTAAAAATGACAGGGTTTTCCCACTTGCTGTTGGTGTTGCGAGTAGCACATCTTTACCGTTTCTCATCGCTTCTAGCGACTGTATTTGGTGTGACCATAGATGAGTATATCCTTGTTCCCTCAATGCTTCTTGCAAAACACTAGGCATATCCACAGGAAATCTATGAGCATCTCCTTCTGTACTTTCCGTTACGCGAATTGCCGCAAGAGACGCTTGAAAGTTGAGTGCAATCTCTCTAAATTCTGGATGCGGAATCGTGGCGATGTCTTCTTCACTTACATCATAGATTTCCCGTTCACGGGTATTTTCTGCTGTTATTTCCTGACTGTTAGCTGGCAATATTTCTTGACGATTGATAGCTTCTTGCCAATTTGTGATGATTACAGGTACTGAATAGTTGGGAAATTTGGCTATGAGGCGATCGCCTAAAATAGCTGTGATTTCACCAATTCCTTGAGCGTGGCTAGGAGCATATATAGCCTGACCTTCGACTAACCACGCAGGCTTTTGTCCCGATGGTTTCATTACTGAACGGGCGATCGCTGCGTAGTCAATAGGACGATCCGATGGGTTAGGCATATATTTTCCTGTAGCATTATTAGCTGGGGCTTGCTACTTCAGCAGGTTTGGCTTCTTTAGGCTTTTTCTCAAATACTTGAATATTTGGCTCAAGCAATACAAATCCTGTCTCAGTAGACTCACCCATCTTGCCTGCGATCGCCGCTACCCACTGTGGATAATTAGCCTGTGCATCTTCTAATTTCTTAAATACCTTGGGCTTCACTGTAACGCTAAAGATTTGACCGTCACAATCCAAGTCAAAGGACTTCCAACCGTTCTTATCAACGGTCACATCAGCAGGAAGTTCATTGATTTTGATGGTTAATTCCAGTTTTCCTTGTACTGYCATATTTGTATTGTATACCTAATGAATTATTTGCTGTTCTAGCATACGATACCTAAACTTCATCCTCACATCTAACGGAAAGCTTTAATCAGTTCTATTTAAATTATTTTCCCCCAAACATGACTAAAGGTATCCCCGAAAAGTGTAAAAAGTGTGCGATGCTCTCTGCGTCTCAGGCTCAAGAACTTCATGGCAATGATGGCGATCGCTGYTGGAATCCTGCGGTTTGCTATAGTCGCCGTTCCTATGCCCGTCATCGCGATCGCCGTAATTTGATTCGCTCTCGTCAACGTGGTGATTCCGATGGAAATTTAGTTGTTAATACTGATGAATTCGCCTCAGTATATTGGGCGGTGTTAGTGGTTTATCGACAGTCGGGAACGGATACGCCGATTCATGCGATCGCTGTTCAAGTCTGGAAAGGGCAGGAAAAGTTTGCGGCGGTTTCACCGATTCATTGTGCGGGAATGGTGGCGACACAAGTGCATACTTATGTCCAGAAGGTATTGGTTTTGCTAGAGTCAAATTATGGGATTAAGAAATTTGCTAGCCAAGAACGTCTCGATCCTTGGCTTTGTCCTTTGCGTCCTTGCCCTTGTCATTCAAATTAATTTTCGGTGTGACAATGAAAGTTAAACAGCTTGAGTTGGATTTATGGGATGTCCTTTCGACTGCGAGACAGACTCCTGAAGATGCGAATTTGCCAATGGTGTTTAAGCTTTTAGATTTGACTTTGATTGATCTTGATACGCGATCGCAGTTACGAATAGCAGGAGAGGCGGTTGGTCTGATTGCGGACTTGTTTTGCGATCGCTCTAGCTTTTTATTTGAGGAGTTACATTCTCGTGCTGCTAATGGTGAGCCGATCATGGCTGATGATGCCTTTGATCGTTATGTGCGCCAGTCTATGGTTGTGGATTTTGATCAGTTTATTGAGCCTTTGCAAAGTTTACCTAGGAAGATTCCTGAACAGACTAAACATGGTAATTCGATCGTTGGCGCAATTGATAAGGAGGTTTTGATTCAAGCTTTAGAGCAGGAAAGTTTGCTTAGTTTTGAAGAGGAGTTTGAACGAGCGATTATTACTGCTCATGCTGAGGATATATCGAGTTGGATTGAGGCGATCGCGCAATACATTGAAAACAACTTTTCTCCTATACGCTTGATAGATTTACAATCTGCTTTGCCTTTACCCATCGTAGAAATTTGGATGGGATTACTTTTAGGTGATTTCAAACTTGAGCAACGAGGAAGCTTTTATGACTCTAACAAGATTTGGATTAGCTAAGCTGAAAGTTGCCCATGCACAGCGAGCCAAATACAGGCTGGCTCAATACTGGTATATTCAACACGATGCTTTGTATGCGCGGGAATGAGCAAATAATCTCCCGCTTTTATTTTTATTCTCGTATAGTCTGTATAGGAAAGTTCAGCTTCACCTTGAAGCAAGATTACCCATTCATCAAGTTCTTGGTCATACCATTGTCCTGATGGGGTGGTTTCTCCTGTGGAAACAATGCGCTCAATCTGGATATTTTTACCAGAAACAATTTGCTCAAATTTTTCTAGCTGAGAGACTTCTTGAGGAAGTTTATATATGTTCGGCATGGAATTTCCCTCGATTATGTGCCAGAAATTAAAGATTCAATTTCCTGCATTAATTTTTCTAGACGTTTTTGTTTTTTAGGATCACTCCAAACATTGGATTTTTTCAAAGCGCGTAATGTTGTATCCACTTGAATTTTTAATTTGTTTTGATCTTGCTTAGCTGACTGTGGTTGAGGCAATGCAGCAATTAGTTCGCGAATCTGAACTAGAGATAATCCTTGATCGATCGCTCGATCTAGCAACTCTTGGCGGGCGATCGCATCTTTGACTTTAGCGATCGCTTGAGCCTTGGTATATTCAATTCTGCCCTGCCGCAAAACATCTAGAATTTCTGAAGGCAGTTTTAATAATGGCAAGCGAGATGTAATAAACGACTCCCATTTAAAGCCTAATGAGCTAAACATAGAGACAATTGCCTCATCATATTCAGGACTGGTCAAAACGTTTTGACCAATTTCACCACGAGCAATATGACGCATTCGATATAGTTGTGCCGAGACTTCATCGACTGACAGATTTAACTTGAAAACTAACAGTTGCAAAATCGCTTCAGTCTCTTCAACGGGGTTGATATCTTCACGCTGAAGATTCTCAACAAGAGCAATTTGTAATGCCTCATCTGGTGTCATTTGACGTACAACTGCGGGAATTACATCTAGCCCAACCTCTTTAGCAGCACGATATCGACGTTCACCAGCCACCAATTCATAGGTATCGTTATCAGTCGATCGCAGGAGGATAGGTTCAAGAATGCCATGTTGTCGGACAGACTCGACCATCGTGATCATTTTTTCAGGATCAAAATAGCGGCGTGGCTGTTGGTTAGGTAATACGATCTTGGAGATGGGGATCGTATTGGGAGTGGTAGAATTTTCGGGTGAGTCATTTTCATTAAATAGGGCAACATTTCTCAGTTTGAGTCGTTCTGGATTAGGCTGAGGTTTCATAGTTTTTCTAGGGCAGTAGTAATCTCATCAAAAATCTCTATAATTGCCGAATTTTTCTTCGGTGATGTTGCTAGTGGCTTGCCATATTCTGAGGCTTCAGCTAGGGCAGTAGCGCGAGGAATTGGAGAAAATACTTGGGCGATTGGCGATAACTGCTCAACAATCGTTTCAAGAGTACGTTGATCAAGGGCATTTGCAGAAGAGAACATAGTAGGGATAAAACCTGCAATTTTCAAGTCTTTGTTAAGCCGTCGTTGCACTTTTTTGACTGTACTTAGTAAAAAATCTGTTCCCATCAGTGCTTTGAACTGGGTTTGGATCGGGACAATAATTTCTGTGGCGGCAACTAAACTAATTTGACTTAAGATACCAAGACTGGGAGGACAATCAATCAATACAAAGTCATAGTTATCTATCACTTGAGAGAGGGGTAATTTTAGCCTTAATTCTCGCTGATCGGCTAGGACTAGCTCTTGCTCCGCATTAGCCAAGATAATACTTGATGGGGATAGATCCATATTATGTAAGTCATGCAAAATAGCAATCGGTTCATCGGTCTCAGATACAAGAGCATCATAGATTGTCTTATCTAATTGGGCTACATCTAGCCCCATAAATGTTGTCAACGAGGCTTGGGGGTCCATATCGAGGAGCAAGACACGATGCCCTTTTGTAGAGAGTTGATACCCAATATTTTGAGTGACTGTTGTTTTACCAACACCACCTGATTGATTAAAAAATGCAATTACATGAGTCATGGATAGCAGTTTATGTCGTTTCTTATCAGAAGCATAATGGGTTATGGTAATTTTAGCGAGAGGTAATTTCAGATCTGGTCAAAACGTTTTGACCAGATCTGAAATTACCTCTCGTCATACAAAAAGATGAAGATAAAACATAGCGAATGTTAAAATCATAGCAATGTGAAAACGCTTTAAAATATGCCTGTACTAAAGATTAGTGAATCATTGATTCGCCAAAATGCAAGTGATAAATCTTTTGAGCGTGGTAAAGAATATGCGCGATCGCAAGCAGTGCGTGATTTATTCTTGCGAGATCAAATTTTGCAGGCTTCAGTGGCAGGGAGTACTTACTATCGAGTGAGCATTGGCTTTAGCGATCGCGGCATTCAAACAGCAAAGTGTTCATGCCCTTACGATTTTGGTGGTTGGTGTAAGCATATTGTTGCAGTTCTATTAGTAGGTATGGAGCGACCTCAAATTGAAGAGCGTCCTAGTTTAGTCGAAATGTTAGAAAAGCTAGATCTAGAACAAACCCGTAATCTTTTGCATAACCTTACTGCTAAATCACCTGATTTAGTCGATCTCATTGATATTCAGATCCAACTTTTAACCAATATTAAAGAGAGTAAATCTAAAGCTAGTAAGACGAATAAAAAAACTAGTAAAACAGAAACTCAACATCCCGAAATTGACAGATCGCCTTTTCGTCGGCAACTATCCTATTCATTACAAAGTTCTTTACGCAATTATGAACATAGTTATTACGATGAAGATGATCCTTTCACGGACATCATTTATGAAGAGATCGAAAAAGCCAAAGTATTTCTAGAGGCTGGCGATAGTTTTCGTGCTTTTGTGATGTTGTATGCGATCGCGGAAGAGCTATGTAACTATACAGAAGAAATAGAGAACTATTTGGGTGATGTTTCTGACTTAGTTTATCATCTCGATTTGGAAATGGCTGAGGCGATTCTCTGGACAGATTTTTCTGTCAAGGATCGGCAAAAGTGGGTTACAGAAATTGAAGGTACACAAGATGTTCTCTGTGCTGAACTTGACTTTAGCCTCGCCGCCTTGATACAAGGTTGGGACGATCCCTATTTACAAGCAGTCCTGCAAGGTAAAGAAAAGCCTGAAATTATTAATCATCCAGCCGTACAAATCTCAACTCAATCCCAAAGGAAAAGGACAACTATTCAAAAGGGAGCCAATGCATATGTTCACGAAAAAAATTTACGTCAATTAGGAAGAATTCGACTCAAAATTTTGCAATCCCAAGAGCGTTTTGATGCATACCTCAATCTTGCTAAAGATGCAGACTTCTTTACAGACTATGTAATTATGTTGCTCAAGTTAGACCGACATAATGAAGCGATCGCATCTGCGGAAAATGTACAGGATGAAAATGATGCTTTTGAAATAGCTCAGAAATTGCTAGAGCATGGTTTTGAGAAACAGGCTTTATATATTGCCAATAAGGGATTGCAATTACAAGAGACCGATGCTAAACGTCATCGCTCAAAAGAACTTGCAGATTGGACAGCTCAATTAGCAGAGCGTTTAGGAGAATCAGGGACTCTGCTCAATGCTAAAATCATTGCCTTTAAACTAACCCCTTCTCTTGCGGATTATCATCAAATTCGCGATTTGACTAAGAATAAATGGAACTCAACCAAAGATGTTTTACTGAAATATTTATTGCAACTCGATTCCTTTGCTACAGCAGAAGCAAAAGTCGATATCTTTTTAGAAGAAGAACTATTTAATAAGGCGATCGCGATCGCTAATACTAGCTATTGCCGAACTTACGATAGATTGCGGGTCATGAAAGCAGTGATTAGTTCTAATCCGCAATGGGTCATCACAAAAGCGAAGTCTCTAGCTGAGGATATTATTACTCGAGGCAAATCCGATGATTACGAACAGGCGATCGAGTGGCTAGAACAAGTACGCAATGGATATCGAGGTTTAAAACAGGAAAAGGAATGGCTCACCTATAGAAATCAATTAGTTGAAGTAAATGCGCGTAAACGTAAGCTCATGGAATTAGTTAAGCGCAAGGGAATTTAAACGATCGCATAGATTAAGCTATATATAAATAGAATGTATCAGCAAAACAACTAGGCAAAGGGCACTGGACAGTTAAAGCGAGATCGACGTATTTGCGCCTTTGTTATTGTCACAAAGTGGACGTTTCAGACTTATCCCCGATTAGCTGACCAATGCCATTACTCATTAATCGCTAAAACAACCAAAGTCGAGAATAACTTATGACGAGAATCAGTTGAAAGTCTTGCCAGAACATGACTATGTAAATAGAGTGGAATATGTTCCGTGAAAAACTCAAATATTCCAGCCAAAGTCTCCTTAATTGGTATCTCTTCGGTCAAAAACAACTCAGTAGCACCAACCCAAAGATCAATAATTTCAAGATCCTGAGAATCAGTAAGAGAAACTAGACTTTCATTAAAACTATGGATCAATTGGTTATATAGAGAATCTAATAACAGTTTGATCCAATCAAAATGGTAACGCAGTATCCCGCGCTTAATCCCGAAATACTGACATAACTGGCGTTCTGAAGCATTCAGCAAATCAAACCCACCATCAGTTACAGAATTAATTATCTGATTTACCTTAAGTTGCAAAAGCTCCAAATTAGACATTGCCTCCGCAGTGATATCACCAGACTTGATGAGTGTATGAGGCATATCACCCAAATCAAAATCCGACAAAAAATAAATCTTGTCCCCATCCTGAAAGCGATCGCCTGCTTTCCTGCCAAAACACTGCATAACCGTAGCCAAAATATGGCGATCAACAAACGCCGCAAAATCAGCATCTTTATTAGTTGGATGTAACCCTGTCATCGCCACATAATCAGCACGCAGCATCGCAATATTGGCGCAAGGAGTCCCCACAATCACAAAGGTTTTGGCATTTTTAAAATCATTAGAACCACGAGAATCACGAAACCAAAAGCCATGAGCATCAGAATTAGCAAACTTTTTAAAATCAATCACCCTAGTGGTTGGATCAAGATTAGTAAGATGAGCAATAATCGCTTGAACTTTAGCTGTCTTCTCCTCACGACGCTGCATCCCTAAACGCCCCAGATTATGCACCTGAAAAATCTGCGGCATGACCAATTCACCTGATTGCTTAATTGTATGGACAGAAGCATCGAGACGCATTTGCAGATCCGTGACATCAATCGTGGCATCCAGATAAAGATTGGCTGCCGACTTGTGAGCGATCTCCCGCAAGCGAGAGTCACCCAAAGAAACCGTTAACTTTTCATATTGAATGTGTAAATCACCGTGGGTAATAGCACCAGAGAGAATATCTAAAAACTCCACCAGCCATTGCTTTAAAACCTCATGGTCAATCTTTTGCCTAATTTCATCAGTATGGAAAGTAGTTTCTCGTTTCAGCAAAGCATGAAACTTAGCTAACTCTCGCTTATCCTTACCCTTAGCATTTTCAAACTCAGAATCAGCAATGCCATCAACCGTATCGAGAATTGATAGATCTGGTTTCAGCAACTCCGCCAGCAAAGCCGTATCAATAATTTCAGGAATCGCCGACTTAATCCCATGAAAATCCAGACCATGATAGGACTTATCACCCAACAATCTATGCAACTTATTCAGCACATCAATAATTAGCTGCTTATAGTCAAGACTAGAACGAGAAATAACGGCGATCGCCTGATCCACATCCTCACGACTAACGGAAATCTGACGCATCGTTGTCAAACTTTCCGAAACCTCCTCCCAGATCAGCAAAGTTTTGGAATAATCAAACTCATTAGGACTTGGTAAACTCATGGGATGCGATCGCAAAATCTTAGAATTAAAAGCGATCGCCCTTTGATGTCTAAAGCCAAATCCATCACCTGAATTGCTACGACAAGCATTCAGTAAAGGGCAAGTCTCACAAATGACCTTAGTATCAGCAACTCCTTTATCACGCAGAGCCGAAATCGCTCCAGTACGAGAGCAGTTTGACTGAGCATGAAGAGTTTCACCATGTTTAGCACGGCGTAACTTACCAGATTTATTAGTTAATCCGTTGTGACGCGCAGGCAAAATCTCCCAATCCTGCAAAGTTGCTGTGGTGACATTGCGCGAATCATTAGATATATAGATCATCCGTTCAACACCATCAAATAACTCAGGACGCAACTGCCCCGCATCGTAACTTTTGCCCGTACCAGTTGCCGAAGCATCGAGGACATGCTTATGAGTTAATAATGAATCGCGCCAAGTTTCCAGCCTAGCCCCAGCCTCATATATAAATTTAGGTAAGGTGGATTGAGGCGATCGCCTTGGTTTGTCAGACTTATTCGTAAAACCCTTAACAAGTTTCTTCGGAAAAAGCTTATCTTTCAACCATTGGAACGGAGAAAACTTTGGCTTGGGCTGGTAATTCGCAATCTGGAAAAACTGCTCAACCGTCAAAAGCTGAATCGCTGCATCACCAGATAATTCATCAATATCATCATCGGTTTTGGCAACCTGACCCCACCAGAGAACATCAATCGCAAAATCTAGCTCAGTCAAGAAATCCAGATTTTTCTCGTGGCGACGCATCACGGACGGATTAGCAATATCCCCCGCATCAATTGCATATTCCAACCTTGTTAACTCAGGATTAGCCCCAATCGCATCAAAATAACTTTGTAAAGTTTCTTTACTAGCTACAAACTGACCGCCCGAAGCACCGATCGCTACACAAGCACGCAATTTAGCAGCAAGATAGGGCTTAACACCAGTACCCTCAACTAAAACTACACGTTGACAATCAACCTGAATATCACCATGAAAAGCTAAAGGTAACTCACCATTTTGTTGTTGAGCCGATATCCCAAAAGGCTTATGCCAGCGATAGCGTCCTGATGCAGCATCGCGTAAACGGATTTGAAAACCGAGGATTTTGCCATTAGGATTCTTAATTGGCAGAATATAGCCAGAATTAGTTGATTTAGCGCCTAAACTCTTGATTTCAGCATCAGACAAGCCACGACTGACTAAATCAGCTCTATCTAAACTATCTAAATCAAGTTTTTGTAAGTAATTTTGATAAAGGCGATCGCGTTGGGCAGTATCAGGCAACTTAGCGAGATTGCCCCTTTTTGCTTTTTGTTGAGCCATCCGCAGTTTTAGATTTCTATCACGACGCTCTTGGCGATCTGACTCAGATTCGGGGCGCTTTCTTACATACTTGCCTGCAAAATAACTGCCATTGGTTTCACCCAGATATTTCCAATCTGCGAGATCTGCATCACTAGGATGGGTCATACACAGAACAAAATCTTGATTTTCCGAAGCAGTTCGACATTTACCTGTGATGTCATCGCAGATCGGGCAGGGGTTATGGGACTTAGTTGGTGAAAACTTTCGGGAAGAATACTGGTTATTTAGGGAGATCATTATTTTTGACCTCCAATGAGCTTGTCAAGGACGATCTTTAGATAGATCTCCTCCAACAAGTCTTGTGACTTTAAAAACATCTAAATTGTCCTGATTGTAAGGTTTGTAGCGATTTCAGTCAGGAAATAAACAGACTTTTTGAATTCAGTTCTATAATCAATAATTGCTTTTTGCAAAATTATTAAAAATTTGCAGCAAAAACTGTTGCTAAACTTATATCTTGMGTTAAGATATAAGAAAGCGCTGAACAAAATTGCCSTCTCAAAGCAACATCTGTCCATTCCTGGATATTAAATTTAAAAACCTTCGGGTTTACAAGAAAGCTAGTGATTGGACCCACTGGCTTTTTTGTGTTTGAAGGGGAAAACTAACTAAGTAATCTCCTGTAGATAAAAAACTGCAATTTAAGCATACAGCGATCGCTCTAGATCTGATCTATAAAAGATCAAAAAAAGATCAAAATTTCATAGATATCAGTCTGAATAGGCTTGTCTCACTCACATACTGTCATCTGCGACACTATTTTTGAGCAATAGCGTGACTAGCTCTAGGAAGCCAGCAAACTCAGAAGCATGAGTAATGTATTTGGGTAAATGCAGCATCTTGTTTTGATAGTGGCGAATATTTGCTACACCGACCGAGATAGAAAATTTGGCTGGATCAAACATCGCTTCATCATTAGGACTGTCGCCAATGGTTAGGACTTGCTGTGAATTGAGTTCAGGAAAATGATTTTTGAGTACAGCATCTAAGCCAGTTGCTTTATCTTGGTGCGGTGGTTTGATATGACATTGGACATTGCTATACGTGAAACTCCAACCCATTTGTTGACATTGCGAAGAGATGGCTTGAATATCATCAGTTGATAAATCATTGACATCAAAAGTCCAATCGGTAATACGGAATTGATTATCAGTGGAAGTCTGAAGATGAGGAAATTTTTGCTTAATGTAATGGAAAGCATTTTCTAGCAGAATGCGATGTCTAGATATATTGGGAATAGAAGAGAGTAAATCTTGTTGACCATTGGGGTGCAAAAATAAACCACCATTTTCAGCGATCGCCCCATCAACAGGTAAATAATTCATCAAAGCACTGCCCCAACCCGCCGAGCGACCAGTCACTAATAGGACTTTGATTCCTGCTGATTGTAAATCGAGAAGAGTCGAGATGAAATCGGAAGAAAATTTTCCATTGAGGGTAAGAGTGCCATCAACATCAGAAGCAATTAAACGAATGTCGGACAAATCAGCTTGATTGAGATTGAGCAGAGACATAAAGAAGAAATGAAACTAAAACCAGAATACAGCCAACGTGAGACTATTGGAAAATCTAGCGATTCGCTGGTGAAGACAAAACTACCATCAACGGAGTATTGACAATTCTAGAATTTGTACAAACAATATTCTCAATCATCAATCCAGAGAAATTGATAGAATGTAATCTCTAGATTATCGATTTTCCCAACCCGTTGTATTCAATCCTAAGCACTTACTCCCTTCCCGCTATAAGATCAGTGAATTAATGAAAAGATAAAATCCAGTGTTTTTCGTAATTGTATTTTTGAGAGAAATTGACT
>NZ_NDHW01000053.1 GCF_002251945.1 Pseudanabaena sp. SR411 | reverse complement strand
AGGTTTTCTGGGATGACTATGACGCTGGACATATTTACACCAAAGATCATATTGCTGCGAAAAAATGGCTAGAAAAAGTCATCGATGCGAGTGTTTCTGGGATATTTGCTACATCGTCACATATCCCAGAAACAACACTCAAACCCAGAAAACACGGCTCAATCGAAGATTATCTAGCCAAAGGACGCAACGGGAAATTATACAAATATCAGCGATATGTTTACCTCGATGCTGGCAAAGTTTACCGTCACCACCACATACCCCAAAAACAAACCGAGGCGATCGCCGCCTTGTGGGCCGGGGGAGCAAGTGCAAAGGAAATTTGCACAGCACTTGGTAAAAAATATAAATCAGAGTAGAGCGATCGCCGCAACTTTGCGATCATCCGACACCTCAATATATCTCTGAAGACTTTTCAGGTCAGAGTGACCCGTGATTGCTTGCAAAGTTTTGATATCTACCCCGCGATCGTAATAAAGCACCGTGATGAATGATCGACGGGTTGAATGACTGCTAATCCCACGATGACCCAGACCAGCACGAACTACCGCAGCACGGAGCCACTTGTCACAGGCAGAAAACGAAATGTGTTTTGTTCGACCAAACCCAGACGAGAATAAATAGCCCGATGCATTTGGCTTATAAGCGCGAAGCAGTCGATCAAGCTCAGGATGCACAGGACATTGCCGAGTTTCTTGCTTGCCCGACGGCGAAGCCTTACGAGTATGTTTCTGGAAAGTAATCTCAGTTCGAGGAACCGAGGCGATCGCATCCTGGTAAACATCCGACACTTTTAATTGGCAAATTGCCCCCCAACGTTCCCCCGTATATCTGGCAATATCCCACAGCAACAAATGATGTTTGGAAATTATTGATCGACGAATGCGATCGCAATCAGACGCGGACAAAATTTCAGCTTGACCATAGCGGTTATTCTTGGACATGCAACACTTCCTTCTTTAACCCCGTTCACTGGTAAAAGTTCCAATAGAACAGATATTTGATTAATCAAGAATAGCTTAAAAGCCTGTGAATAAAAGCATACAGCCATAATCACAACTTCCCACTTCTACCTAAAAGTCGCAAGTTTACTTTCAATTGGAACTGCGAATAAACTTTAGACATCTTGACAACCCCAGTACAATTGCGCTGCACACTTTGTAAACAATCTAAAAGCGCGAAGGTTTCCAATATATGGCTGGTTCACTTTCTGATTTTAAATATATCGATAATTCTGGAAGAGCTTGGTTAATCAGATTAGATAGGTCAAATTGTCTAGCCACAGGCACAGGCTTTGTGCCACTGCAACAAGCTGATTTAAACCTAGATTACTTACCCAGAAATATAGAACTCAGATATGTAGTTGCGAAGCATCCGACGCGCCCGATCAAGCGAGAAATCTATTGTGCAACTACAACCTGCCCACTATGGAGAGGCGAACAGGAGACAATCACACTCGTTGATTACCAAGATAAAACGAACCAAGTTTTTAATGTTGGTAATCGAATCCAAGAGCGCAAAAAGTACACGGCAAAAGTCTTAGATACCTATCAAAATGATTCCCCAACTTAAAACCTATGGCATCTGGAACAACTCGATATAAATATGAAACCGATAAGGGCAACATATTTTGGGCAAGAACTGATAACGCCACCGCTCTATCAGGTGTACGCGGAACTGCACCAACTGAAACAGCAACCGAAAACATTACCTTTGAGTTTTCAAAAAATTCTAAAGAAGTTGGTTGTCGCCCCCGTCATTGCATTTTGAAATTGAAGTACGAAGGCGAAGAAGTTGAAGGATGTTTGCTACCACCCAATCAAACTACTAAGCGAGTAGTAGTTTTGCGACCTGATCACAACCCCACTACGGGAGCTGAAATTGTGATAGGTGGACGCACATGGATTGTCGGTTCAGTAATCGGCGAACAAATGCGCTAATCAATGGCGCGAAGTAGTTTAAAAATTTCCCAGTAAATCCCAACAATTAATCAGTGAAGAAAAATGGCTCGTGGAATTAGCGTTAAAGATTTCAAATATGAAGTCGAAACAGTAGATACAGAAGGCGATGTGGTTGTACAAGCCTTGATGCTTGTATCAATGGATGAATACAACATCGGAACCGCAGCTACGAAAGTTCAAAACAGCACAAACACTGATGTTGAGCTAATCGAAGCACACATCAAACTTTCAAAGAATGAAAGAGAGTTTGGCATTCATCCCCGTCATGCAATTCTTGAATGGGCTGGAGAAGCTGAAGAAGAAGCCTGTTTCGGTGTTACACCTAAGCGATTTGTGAAAATGCCAATCTTGACGATCGCGCAGTTTGCCACCTTGAACGTGTACAACGAATTAACAGGCGGCACACAGGCGAACACCACGCTGGTAGTCAACCACAGCTTCGACGGCACAGCCTCGCTAACTTACAAAATCCGTAAACTTAACCCAGAGGTCAAAGTTTAAATGAATGTTCAAGACACAGATGCGATCGCCCAGTTAGCAACCCAAGTCTTGAAAATTCAAAAGCGGCTTGAAGTGGTGGAAACCACTTTAGCCGCTTCGGTTCAAAGTGCTAATAATAATCCCAGAAAAGTGATTGAAAAAGAGCCACATTACACCACCATTAACGAGCCTTGGTATTCGGAAAACTCAGGCATTGAACTGTAAATCAAAATCATGGAAATACTCACACCAGCAATCATCGGAGGGATAGGCTGGATCGGGTTGCTTGCCAAGGATTACTACACAAAGATGGCAGCGATCGCACTCAAACGATCTGAACTTGACCAAGAAAACGAACAAAGAAGAATCGAAAAGGCAGAATCCTACTTTGAGCTTTTGCTGCAAAGGCTTTTGATGCAAGCTGGTGAGCAGGAAGATAAGCGCCAAGCGCTCGAAGAGAGACTAATTCGCGCTCTAACAGATTTAGTAAACTCAAATCATGAAATACGTGACGAGCTGCACAGCTTAAGAAATGAACAAAATAACTTAAATCGTCAAATCTTGAAAACCACTAGCACAACAGCACCATCAAGATGAGTTGTACTAATGGTTCCAGAAAAAGAGCAGGCG
>NZ_NDHW01000052.1 GCF_002251945.1 Pseudanabaena sp. SR411 | reverse complement strand
CAAGAAACTCGTTATATCACATCCAATACAGAGCATTTAAGGTGTTCAACAAGGAAGCCAAGCAAGATCGCTACTCTTGTAAGCAATTACTAGATAAAGCTTTCCCTGCCGTGCCTTACTCCGAAGGTAGATATATCAATGTCAATGGGAATAAATCCCCCTACGATGGCGATATGGTTTATTGGAGCGAACGTAACAGTAAGCTCTACGACAACATGACCTCTAAAACCCTTAATAAGCAAAACCATTCATGTAAAATTTGCGGACTCAAGTTCGTAGATGATGAAAGAGTACATCTGCACCATATAGATGGAAATCACAATAATCGGAAGCCTAACAATCTTGTAGCAATACACGAAAGTTGCCACGATTATCATCACATGAGCAAAAGCGTAAGCTAAGAATATCGGGAGCCGTATGCGATGAAAATCGCACGTACGGATCTAACAGAGAGGGGCTAGGGATAATACCCTACCTCGACTCAACCGCATATTAACTTTTGGTTAACCCTAGGTTATCTGTTTTCACTTGATTTCACATACTCTCATCCAATAGGATGAAATTGTTGCTATTTTTAGGTTTGGGGGTTGTGTGGTCAAATCTGTTTTACTGGCTCAGCTATCAGAAGAGCAATCCCTGATGTGGCACAATGCCCTATCCTCACATCAACTGGAAGTATGGGCTGCACCTGAAACTGAAGATTTACTTAAATTACTTGATCAAAAGCGGCATTCAAAACAGAGTTTACCGCAACTGATTATTTCTGATATTGGCATTCGCTATGGGGGTGGGACTTCGTTACTTGCTACTGAGCTTTGCAAATGGTGTGCTGATCATGCACCTGAATTAAAAGTTTTATTGATTAATCCTCGCCAAGCTCAAATCAAGGAAGTGGAAAAACGTTGGGCAATTCGTCGTGGTGCGATCGATTTGTTACCAAAAATATCTCTAGAAAACTTAAATTCTGCGTTTAAGGTGGCTGCCCAAGCTTTAGCGATCGAGATTAAACCAGAAGCATTAACCTCTGCAATTAGTAATCTCAAGTTGCAGCAGTATCAACCAGATCGCGGCGCAGTTAAGGGGAAGAATATTCGGCAAACGGCAACTCAAGAGTTAGCTCGCAAAATGGCAATGATTCCATTGATGGTGATGGCAAGTGAGCCTGAGATGGATTCAGGTAGCGATTTATCACCACAAAGCTCAAAGCGTCAACTAGCGCTTGACTCCACCATTGCCGAGTTGCATTTATACAATACCAAGGTTGATTTATCCAAGACAGGGGAATTTACGAGTCAACTATTTAAAGATGATCCCCTTCTACCTGCACTGATTGTTTACGATCAAGATCAATATGTGGGAATGTTGTCTCGTCGGAGATTTTTAGAATGTTTGAGTCGTCCCTATGCCCTTGAGCTATTTACCAAAAGACCATTGAGAGTCCTTTACGAGCAAGTTCCCATTGAAGTCCTGAGGTTACATGGCAACACATCGATAGTGATGGCGGCTCAGCTAGCACTGGGACGCTCTAATGATGAAATTTATGAGCCTGTGATTGTCCATTTAGATACTGATACTTATGCGGTGCTGGATGTCCACGATTTATTGCTAGAGCAGTCCCACATTCATGAATTAGCCACCAAATTGTTGCGTGAGCAAACCCAAACAACGATGTTCCAAACTGAGAAGATGGCAAGTTTGGGGCAAATTGTGGCTGAGGTATCTCATGACATTCGGAATCCTGTATCGGCGATTTACGGCAATACTGAATGCCTCTTAACTTACATTGAAGGGGTAATGAAGATTTTAAGAGCTTATGAAAAGGAATATGGAACTTCGTCAACAGTAATTAGTGAAACTCTTGAGGCTGTTGATTGGGATTTTGTGCGTTCTGACTTACCGCAGGTGGTGAAGAGTATCCAGTCTGGGTCAAGATATTTACGACGACTAGTGGACACTTTGCAATCTTTATCGCATATGGAAGATCATGCTAATCCAGAGGCTATTAGTTTGATTGACTGTGTGGAGAGCAGTTTGACGATTCTTAGTGGCAGGATTAGAAATGTTCAAGTTGTCAAAAATTATATTGATTTGCCCAAAATCAATGGATATAGCGATCGCCTAATTCAGGTGTTCATGAATCTGATTAGTAATGCCCTTGATGCATTGGTGGATTTAAAGTCTCATCCTGATTTAATTGTGCAACGTGATCATCTTCTGCTCAAGGAAGAGAGTAGCCGTGAACGTAGTAATGTCCAGACTGAATCTGAAATTACATGGCAGCCTTTAGTAATGATCACATCGGCGATCGCAGAAATTGATAATCGTAATTGGATATCGATTAAAGTTGCGGATAATGGGATGGGAATTCCCAAGGAGATCCAAGATCGCATTTTTGATAATTTCTTTACTACTAAAGGTCAAGGGCATGGCACTGGGCTGGGTTTAGCAATTTGCCATCAAATTATTACGCAACAGCACAATGGCAAAATTGTTTTGCGATCGCCTTATCTAAATAATCAAGGTGATGTCACGATTGGCACTGAGTTTGAAGTGTTGTTACCAATTAGTAAATAAAATTACAGCAATTACCAATCAAACGAATCACAAGAGATTTTTTGAAAGTGTTGCTTTGCAACACTTTCAAAAAATCTCTTGATTTGGGTTTTAGCACAAAGCGTTGTAACTCCGTAAAGTTGCGCCTAATTTAGACTTTTAACCACGCAAAGATATCACTGGCGGTAATTTGCCATGTTTCTAAGCCTGTCAAGACAGGTAATACTTGCTGGGGTTCACTATCAGCAAAACAAATCTGGGTTGAGCCAGTTTGAAAGATCATGATTGATTTAGTGGCGGGATCGATGAGCCAACCGAGTTCGCTCCCTTCTTTGAGGCAAAGCAGAATTTTGTCGATAACTAAGATAGAGGATTGATCAGGAGAGAGAATTTCGATAATCCAGTCAGGGGGATGACTAAATTGGTTGCTAATTTCACCATCAGGATCGCGAGGAAGGTTTTGCCAACGGATTACGGCAATATCAGCAACGATGGAGCGTCCTGCAAAGGTACAACGTAATTCGGTGAGTGCAAGGGCAAGTTGGGGTTCTTCGGCGATTAGGTCGATCGCTCTGGAGAGGCGGGTTTGTAGACGGCTATGTTTTCCTTTGGGCATGGGCTTTTGGGTGATGCTTCCGTGGGCATATTCGCTGGCAGGTTGGGTTTCAGGAAGAGCGAGAAATGCTTCTAGGGAAAGGGTTTGTGGCTTTTCTAGCGTCGTTACCATTAGACTTTTCTCCGACGTTATGTAGTTTGATTATAGAACGAGGAATAGTGATCGCCACAAACATAGAGGTTTAGGGCTGGGACGGGCATGGCTATATTGAAAATGACATCTTTTACCCAATGTAGGCGATTTTCAATATGCCAATGTTGTCTAATACCAAAGCACAAAATGGCGTAGCCATTTTGTGCTTTTAAAACCCTTACTGGGTTTGGTTTTTAATTCACAGAAGTGTCATCATGCTTTTGTGAATGGGGATAATTTCTTTGGCAATCCATTACTCTTTTGGTAGGGATTTGTCCTAACTCACTTAATCTTTGCTAGATAACAAAACAATATTTGTCAACTTAAACTCCTGCGGTTGAGCATCACCATCGGTGCTGACAGTGCGAGAAGTCATGATGAAATAATTCCCCAAGTCCGCGTATTCATCATGATGATGTTGCATAGGACTAATGGAATCTAGATCATTCGGCTTGGAGTAAAAGGAAGTGTAATCCATTGGCAAATAGCCTTTACCAGTGTCAAAAGTAGAAAGTACATTAATCGTGACTACAGTTCCATGAATTTGACGATGCACCATAGTTACAATCTTGTCTTTGACCTTGTAGCGATCGCCTGCGGATGCACCACCAACCAAAATCAAAACTTCACCTGATTCATCAGTATCACCATAGCTAAACTCATTCTTACCATGGACATCCGCAAAACTGCGATGAACTCGGTGGATGACAATCTCTTGCATCTGTCCATAGATTGCTTTCTCAGCTTCGCTGCTGTTTGCCTTGGCAACAATAACTTTGAGATCTGGCGAGATCGTGACATCGGCTTGATGCAAAATTCCATTTTGGTTTAGATGCGCTGTAGCTGTAAAACCTGTGAAGTTCGCGTCCCAAGTGTAGCGATTCTCATAGGCGGCTTGAAATAGGAACGCAGCATTAATTCGTTCGGCTGTAATTGTCATAGTAAGCTCTAGTATAAAAATTGGCATTAGTATTTCAGTCAATTTTGCCAAGAGAATAATTTGACCCTAGTATTTATAGGCATTCCCTAAAATTATCTCTACACTTATTGACATTAATTACTAATTGTATCAAACTAACAGAAACTGTAAGTTATTGCAAATGACTCTCAGTAAATTTTCCAATGCCTTACCAATACTAGTTGCTCCCATTCCCTAAAATGTCTAAATTGTTCGATACCTTGGTAGCAGGCGGGATTACGATTATTCCGCTAATGATTTGCTCTTTTTTGATCATTACTTTGGCGATCGAGCGATCGCTATTTTGGAGAAGCGTCAAAAAGCAACAGCGACGAATTGCGAGGCAAGCCCTACATATCTATCAAGAAAATCCTGAACAAGCAGAAGATTTTCTGCGTCAGCATACCGAATTAGCGATCGCCCGCATTTATTTAGAAGCTCTATCAATACCCAACGCTACACCCAATGAATTTGTCCTTGCCCTTGATGCGAGGACACAATCGGAATTACCTAATCTCAGGCGTTTCAATATTGTTTTTGAAGTCATTGTAGGGCTTGCTCCTTTACTAGGCTTACTTGGAACGGTAACTGGACTGATCACCTCCTTTGGTTCGCTCACTTTAGGTGATATTGGGGGGGCTAAGTCTCTCAATGTTACAGGTGGCATTAGTGAAGCGCTTATTTCTACTGCGGTGGGATTGATTGTGGCGGTAATGGCTTTGATTGCTGCAAGTATTTTTCGATCGCTTTATGCTCAACAGATTGCTTATTTTGATGAATGTTGTACTCAATTGGAACTACAACATTTGCGATCGCATCGTCAACAGGCTCATCAACAGGTAAATACCCATGTCTAGAAGACTGCGCCGCCGCTATGAGGCTGAGTTGGCAAATCATCCCATCGAGATCAAGAATATTTTGCCGCTCATGGATGTGATTTTTGCGCTGTTGACGTTTTTTGTAATCTCTTCATTATTTCTCAATCGTACCGAAGGCTTACCCGTAGACTTACCCAAAGCTCAGTCTGGGGCAATGCAAAAAACACCTGCTCGCGCCACGATCAGCGTCAATGAGAAGACAGAGGTATTCCTTAACAAACAAAAAATCGGAATTGCCGAAGTCAGCGATCGCGTTAAACAATTGCTAGAACCAAACCAAGATCTCATCGTGGTTCTCAATGCAGATCGCAGTGTTCAACATGGCGATGTTGTCCAAATTATGGATCAACTGCGCCAAATTCCCAGAGTCAAAATGGCGATCGCTACCAAAAACAATTAATGATTACAGACTAACTAGGAGATCAAACTATGCATGAACCTAAACTTGTTGACGCTCTAGCAAAAAAAGAAAACAAAGCTTTAACATCCTTAATATTCATAGGCTTAGTTGGATCTTCCTGTGTTCATGCAGCAGTTCTGATTGCACCAGTACCTACTCTATGGAAAACAACTAGCAAAGAGCCAGACGACACCATCGAAATTGTGGTTGAAGCAAACCAATCCACTGAAGACAAAGTTCCCGAAATTGCCAAAGAACCAGAGCCAATTTCACCTGTAAATGAAGAGATTCCCCAGATTGAAGTTGCTCCCGTCGCGATCGCCCTTGCGCCCGAAACGATCGCACCTTTAAAAGAAGGTAAAGATGCTGCGGCTCCTGATGATTTAAAGCCATTGACAACCCAAAATACTAGTGATGTTAAAGTGCCACAGGGAGGTGGTTCTATCATTGCTAAAAATGGGATTGGATCTGGTTTCGGTAATAACAAAATCCCGACAGGATTTATTCTAGGTGGTAAAAAGAATGGTAATCCCGATGGCAAGAAGAATGGTGTCGTTGGTGGAATTACCAATGGTAAACCAGATAGTAAAGGTACTCAAACTAGTGCTTTACCCCCTGTCCCACCTGTAGAAACTAGAGCCGTAAAACTGGAATGCCTCAGTTGCCCCAAACCCCAATATCGCGGCAAAGAAGGCACTCCCAGAGTGACCTATGACATTACCCCCGATGGTCGAGTTACAAATGTGCGACTGCGCCAGTCTAGCGGCGATGAGCAGACCGATCGCGAAACTATTGAAGCCATGAGCAAATGGCAATTTAATCCCCAAACTGTTCCTGAAGGTGGTCGGGCTAATGTGAAAGTGCGTGTCACCTTTGAAGAAGAAGGTTCTAAATTTCAGCGCCAAAACGAGGAGCGTCGTCGTCAGGAGACTGAGCAGTTAGCCGCTCAAGAAGCTGAACAAAGAAAATTAGCAGAAGATCGTCGTCAAAGGGAAGTAGAAACTCCTAAACCCACGGCTGTGACTATTCCCGTTAATTCAGAACCTGTGCGATCGCTAGAGCCGCCGATGAATGTACGTGAGCCAGACACAACTCCAGTTCAGCCAATTGTCAATTCGCCAGCACCAGCTATTACCGAACCAGCCGTCCAGCCAGTTACAGAACCAGTTACAGAACCAGTTGTGGATAATCTTCCTGCACCTCCACCTCCTCCTATTGAGTCCCCAATTACCCCAGAAAAACCTCCATCAGCCTCATAGTGTAAGGATAGGCGGCGCTTCGCGCCGCCTATCCTTACCTTTTTAGGACTACCAAGATGAGTAGCGGCGCTACTCGTCTTGTGGGTTTGTTGTTAATGCTCACAACAGTTTTAAAGGTAATGTGACCACAAACTCAGTAAATTCGCCTAGTTGACTAGCGATCGCAATGGAGCCATGATGTTGTTTAACAATAATGTCATGGGTCAGCGAAAGTCCTAGCCCCGTCCCAGATCCTGGAGGTTTGGTTGTAAAAAAAGGATCAAGAATTTTCGATTGGATTTGTGGATCAATGCCACATCCGTTGTCATGAATACGAATCTCGACATGATTATCAACTAACTGTGAGGAGATTTTCAGGGTTGGGATATATCCTGCATCATCCTGAGAGCTATCTCTAGCTAGTTCAGAATGTTTAAAATGGAGCGCATCATAGGCATTATCGACTAAATTAATAAAAGCACGCATTAAATTACTAGCGATCGCCTCGATCATGCCAACATCTAAAGCGTAGTCTGTATGAATAGTTATTTGAAAGTTACTGTCCTGTGTCTGCCGACTGTAGCAAGATAACTTCACTGCTTCCTTGAGTAAGTCATTAATTGATATAAGTTGAGCATTGGGATTCTCAATGTCAGTGTGTGCATGTTGCATCATGCTAGTGATGATTGCGGCGGCTCTCCTACTATGCCGACAAATCGTAGTAGCATTTTCTTGTAAATCTGCAATTAATGTTTGGACATGTTGTGCTTTAGCCGACTCAATGGAATGGATTGCAGGTTGGAGAATTTCAAGTAAGTCTTGAGCCAATTCGATTGAGCCTTCGGCATAATTTTTGACAAAGTTGAGAGGATTTCGCAATTCATGGGCGACTCCAGCCGTAAGCGTTCCTAGAGAAGCTAGTTTTTCTTGGGCAATAACCCGTTCTTGGGCTTCTCTTAGCGCTGTAGTTCTTTCTTCTACACGATTTTCTAGGGTCAGCGAATATTCTGCAAGTTGTTGATTAGCCTCTTCTAGTTCAATAGTGCGTTGCCATACTTTTTGTTCTAAATCTTTGGTTAGGCGGCGTAGTTGCAAATGAGTTTTGATGCGTGCTAGGACTTCAACTTCTTGAAAAGGTTTGGTCACATAATCGACAGCTCCTAATTCAAATCCTTTCGTTTTACTTTCTGTATCGGATAGAGCCGTCATAAAGATAATCGGAATCTCTTTGAAGCTTTCCATCGATTTTAAGCGTTGACAAACTTCAAAACCATTCATGATGGGCATTCTTACATCCAGTAAGATTAAGTCTGGTACTAGCCATTGCAACTGTTTAAACATCCTTTCGCCGCTAGTGGCGATCGCTACCTCAAAACCCGCATCAATTAGAGCATCGGAAATAACATCTAAATTAATAGGTGTATCATCAACAATCAAAATTAATTCAGTGTTAGAGGAGGACATAGGTAAAAGTTTTGTTTGATTTGATTTAAGAGATATATTGTTCTATATATTGTTCTAAGGTTTCCATTTGGAAAGTTTTAGCAAGTTGAATTGTATTTTGGATAAAGGGCTGACAGTCTAAATCCCTTTGCTCAATTTGAGTAGCCTCATCGATAAATGTTTTCATTAATCCTCGCTGAACTAAACTTAATAGTCTTTGAAGTTCTATCTTATCAGGGATCTGGATAGACTGATTGCTATTGATTTCAACTAAAGCTTGGCGATCGCTCGAGTAATATTTAGTTTTCTCTAGGTTGATAGGATTCTCTTGATCATATGTAGGCGCGATCGCCACCTCGATTTCCAATGTAAAAGTACTACCCTGCTCGAGGATGCTCGCAACTTCGATATTGCTACCCATTAAATTCGCAATTCGCCGACATATCGCCAAGCCTAACCCTGTTCCTTCGCTCTGACGCTGGCGATCGCCCACTTGTAAAAATGGTTCAAAGATTGTCTCCAGTCGATCAGAGGGAATCCCCACACCAGTATCTTGAATTTGAAAACGTATTTTAACCGTGGGGATATCGCAATTTTCGATTTTGTCGCCAATTTGCTGCACCTTAAAAATCACTGAGCCATGATCAGTAAATTTGATCGCATTGCTCAATAAATTAATTAAAATTTGTCGTAAACGTACATCATCAACTTCAATTTCTGGCACTAGATGCGGATCAGGTAAATACAAAAACTTTAATCCCTTACTCTCAGATCGTACCTGACATATTTTAATGACACCTTGCAAAAATGAAGGTAAATGAATAAATTGGGGATTCAGTTCTAGTTTGTTAGCTTCAATTTTGGAGAGATCTAACACATCATCAATGAGAGTTAACAGATGAAACCCACATTGATGGATAATATCAACTCCGCGCTTCTCCTTATCTCCCCAAGCTTGCGATCGCTTTAAAATTTGGGTATAACCTAAGATTCCATTTAAAGGCGTTCTTAACTCATGGCTCATATGGGTCAAAAATTCACTTTTTGCATGGTTTGCCGAGTCGGCTAACTCTTTAGCTATTTGCAACTCACTGGTTCTTGCTTCCACCTTTTGTTCTAAACCTTCAAAGGAAGACTTTAATTGTTTTGCCATTTTATTAAAAGTCTGCGCTAACACGCCCACCTCATCTATGGTCATAATTGGTGCAGTTTGATTGAGATCTCCAGCCGCCAAACTAGCGGCAGTCTCACTAATTGCCACAATCGGACGTGTGATTTGGCGAGAGAACCAATAAATAGCAATCAGTAATACGCTAGAAGAAAGAAACCCTAAAATGAGAATATTGCCAGCTAAGCGATCGGCTGGAGCCAAGGCTCTCGCTTGGCTAATTTCGGCAATTAGCGCCAAATTTTGTGATGGTAACCACCAATATACGCCTACTACAGGTACACCAGCGTAGTTGTTATAAGCGCCAAATCCATTCTGTTGTCTGATCGCTTGATTGATCCCTTCGCTAGAGACTCCATTTGCCCAGAGGCGATCGCTGGATTTAGCTTGTTTCCCAGCAATAAAAATTGTTTTCGTACCAGCTTTACCAATCAAATAAGTTTCACCTGTTTCACCTAGCCCCGTATTATCACGAATTAAAGCATCAATATCATCCAGATTAAAATCAGCAGTCACCGCTCCCATTTTGACTTTGTATTCATCGAACAATGCGGTGCTGACAGTCATTGCTACTTTTTTAGTACTTGATGAAATATAAAAATTAGGAACAACTGTATTTAAGCGATCGCTTGTAAAGTATGTGGCAGGATCACCTAAGGGTAGATAGGTTCCCTCAAGTTTAGGATCAGTCGAAGAGAAGATTACAAAACCACTATTTCTGGTAATGCGAATATTCCGTAAGTTTGGCTTTACTTTCCCAATCTGCTCCATATATTTTTTGAGTTCGGCATAGGCTTGTTGATAATCAGGTTGAGAGGATTCAGAAGTTAGAAGTATCCGTAACGTTTCTTTGATTTTAAAATCTTGACTAACCAGAAGAATGTCGCGTAACTGTTGATCTACCCACTTTGTGAGTTGATAGGATTTTAACTGGGTTGCCACGGTCAAGCGATCGACAACTTCTGCTGATAGAGAATTGCGTGCATGAAAATAGGAGCCAAGCGCCACTGTACCCACAGTAATTACGGACAAAACCGAGAAATAGCTGACAATTTGTCTTAATAAACTACGGCTGAGCCACAATTTCATTCCATTCATGCTATTTTCTCCCAAGATTGCCAAATATCTTGAATTTTGGAGATCAACCAATCTGTAGATTCCGCAACCGAAGCTTTATCTTGGATAACTTTGAGTACTGTCTTGGCCCAAAGTTGCTGATTTTGGACGGTGCTAAAAGCTGAATGAATTACCTCGTAAGGCACAAAACTAGGACGCTTAAAAATCTGCATTGCTGATGACAAGTGGGGATCATTAGGGTCATTCCAAAAAGGATCTTCTAACAAATCTGGCATGACTGGAAAAACCCTTCCTTTAAAACTTTTTAACAGTGGAATCAAGTTATCTCTACGAATTAAAAAACTCAAAAATTCCTTGGCAAGTTGAGGGTTTCGCCCATTTTTAGGAATGATCGCCTGCTTTATTCCTTTTCTGGTTAACAACTCACTACCATCTACTTTTAGGGGACGATTAATTGTCACAATCTGGCGATATCTGGCGATCGCATCGCGATCGTATTTAGGATTAGATAGCTTTTGTGTAAGAGGAACTGATAATGTTAGGTTGTGAGTCATTAAGATTTCGCCATTTAATAGACTATTGTTATTACCCGCACCTAACCATTGAGATGCCACAGGTGGCACATATCCCTGTAAATAAAAATTGGTAAACTCCCTTAATGCAGTCATAAATTTTTGGCGGTTTTCGGGCTTCGATAGCAGGAGTTGTCCATCATCACTAACCACAGAGACATCATAGGCATCCATAAACATCTTCAGAGATGTGTAAGTATCAAATCCAATCGCAGACATACATAGACCCACACCATAAATATTGGGATGGGTTTTAGCCCGTAACAATGCTTGAGCAGTTCGCCAAAATTGCCAAAATTGATCCCATTCTCTAGGAACATCCTGCTGCGTAAATCCAATCTCTTCGATGAGGTTTCCCCAGTAGTGAATATAGTCATCTGATTGCCACAGTGGCATAGCATAGTAGCTACGTTCTTTTTGAACTTGATTGCGATAGAAGACATGATCAAGAGCAATGGAAGTATATCTCTCTTTGATCGGATGAATTACATCCGACAAATCAACTAAGCGATCTTGCCAAGCTAGCTTTGGAGCAAGACTCGCATCAATTCCTACGGAATAAACAATATCAGGAATCTGATCGAAATTTTGCTGATCAATAAAGCTAGTCAACTGCTGATCTATTAAAGCGACAGGTAACAATTTTAAGTCAACATCATAGCCTGTATTTTCCTCCCATAATTGAATTAGCAGATTGATCTGTTCATTCTCTTCTGGTAAAAAACCCTGTTCCCACCAAATTACAAGATCAGCTTTATTGGACAGCTGACTACTATTAGTACTATTTAGATACTTTGATGGAGTACAACTTGCCATTCCCAATGCCCCCAAAGATAGCTTGGTAAAATGCCGTCTATTTAACATAATGGATTGGCACAACAAGTTAATATGCTATTAATAAGGTAGTAAAATAACATATAAGTATATGTAATTGTATGACCAACTATTTTTTGTACTCGCAATAGTGCAATAACAGTATTGCTATAAGTGGATATTTTAAGAAACTATTTATATTTGTTATTTGTAACAATTGGAAGATGCATTATAATTCAAATCCAAGATTACTCAGTGTAAAAATCCTATAAATTGTATAAATTATTTCTGTGATCTCTAAAATATCTATTTGGTAATTGTAATGACTCATGAATTCTATCTATTATTAACTCAAATGAAATTATTATCTAGGATTTTTAAATAATTTGAAGGAAGTCGCTGACATTAAGATCGTGAGATAATCAAAATCAGCACAATCCTATAAGCGATTTTAAGATAGCTACATCAAAGACGAATTTTAGGCTTCAGCAAATCTGGTCAGTGTTAAATTATGAAAAACAAAGTAAAATCAATTTTAGTAGTTGATGACGAAATTGAAATTCAAAGACTTTTTAAGCAGAGATTTAGAAAAAGAATTCAAGCTAAAGAACTAGATTTTATATTTGCTTCAAATGGGATAGAAGCAATCGAAATCTTGAAAGGATCGAATTGTATATCCATGGTTCTAACGGATATTAGAATGCCCGAAATGGATGGTCTGTCCTTAATCTCAAAATTGACAGAACTTGATCAAAATTTAAAAGCAGTAGTAGTTTCAGCCTATGGAGATATGCAAAATATTCGGATGGCGATGAATTATGGCGCTTTTGACTTTGTAACTAAACCCATTGATTTTGAAGACTTAGAAATTACTATCAATAAAACACTTGCTTTTGCAACTAGTTTACAGGAACAGCAACAAAAGCTGGATGAAGCGATCACACAGGTGCGATCGCTAGAATTAAAAGAAATAGCTCTTGCTCATGCTAAAGAGATGGCTGAAGCCTCAAATGCAGCAAAAAGCGCTTTTTTAGCCAATATGAGCCATGAAATCCGCACTCCCATGAATGGGGTAATTGGGATGGCAGATTTACTGGCAACTACTAATCTGACAGAAGATCAGAGAGATTATGTGCAAGTCATTCGTGATAGCGGTAATGCACTTTTAACAATCATTAATGACATTCTTGATTTTTCTAAAATTGAATCAGGAATGCTCAAAATAGAAAACCGATCTCTAGTTTTAGAAGATATTATTCGATCTGTCTGTGAACTTTTGAGTAAACAAGCGAACGACAAAAGCCTCAATATCCAATATTCAATCCATCCTGACATTCCCAAAGGGCTATCAGGTGATGCTTCGCGGATTCGTCAAGTTTTAATCAACCTTTTAGGCAATGCGATTAAATTTACCCTCCAAGGTCATGTGGAGATCTCAGTTGCATCTCGTGTATCTTCTAGCGATCGCGCTAATTGCGATAAATCATGTGAATTAATTTTCACAGTTGCAGATACGGGTATTGGCATTGAATATGAGCAACTAAATTTATTGTTTCAACCCTTTACTCAAGCTGATTCTTCCATTAGTCGCAAATATGGTGGAACGGGACTAGGGCTAGCAATTAGTAAAAGTTTAGTTGGATTAATGGGAGGAACTATTTGGGTGGAAACCAATGGGCGGATAGGTGGCAGTCCTCCTGTCGATTGGACATTTAATTCTGAAACTATATATACGCAAGGTTCCAAATTCTACTTTACGCTGATGCTGGAAACTGTGACTCCAATATCTAGCTCGTCTCCAACAGCTATTAACCAAATCATTCAGCCAACTTTATCTCCTCTAGTCCAACCAAATCTTCCCCCAGCTAGTTTGCAAGTCCTCATTGCTGAGGATAATCTTGTTAACCAAAGGATACTTGCATTATTTCTAGAAAGTCTGGGCTATAGTCCGAAGCTTGCAAATAATGGGTTAGAAGTGCTAGAAGCTCTCGACCAAAAAAATTATGACTTGATTTTTATGGATATCCAAATGCCTAAGGTCGATGGAATTGCAGCTACCAAAAAGATTCGCCAAGATTTCCAACAACAACCTTGGATTGTGGCTTTGACAGCTAATGCGTTGCCAGAAGATCGCCAGTTATGCATAGATGCGGGGATGAATGACTTTATCACTAAGCCAATTCAGATTGAAGATATTGTGAATATTTTCGTGAGGTATAACGAATCTAAATAGTTTGCATATTTTGTTTTGCATATTTTGTAAGGGATGATAATTTAATAAAACCCAAAATTGGTTCGGCGGGCGAAGCCCGCCGAACCAATTTTGGGTTTTATATGCACACGTTATTTAATTCTCATTCCTAAGTGAGTTGTGGGAGTTAAATGATTGATATCTATAAATGTAAGTTTTGACCCAAAAGAGGAATGGCGGCGCTTCGCGCCGCCATTCCTCTTTCTTAGCTTGCTATAACTGACCTAAAAACTAAGCTAAATAGGTTAGATCTTTGTGAGCTTTCTTAACACCAAAGCAATTATAAAAAGCTTGTAAAACGAGATTTTTATAATTGCTTTGTACTCTGCAAAATGATCGTCTCAAAATCAAAGTTGCAATCTCGCTCTATTATCGGTAGCATAGAGGATAATAAAAAATGTAATAAAACGCAACAATCAAAAGTCTTTGGTTTTTGCAACTTGCAAGCCCCAAATGCATATTTGGATATTGGATATAAAGATAGGAAATTTGAGTAAGGAGTGACACAATGCAGCAGCAGGGCAAAGCCCTAACTGTTCCAATCGGTGTGATGGGCGCAGCACAGGGATTTAATCCGACGATACTACTGCTACTGGGTTCGATCATTTTAGGAACTGCATCGACAACAGGGTATTGGGTATGGGGCTGGGCGCACTGGCTCGTATTTGTTTGTAATTTTTCGGCGCTTTATGTACTGGGAACAGTAATTCATGATGCTTGCCATAACGTTGCTCACCCCAATCGCATTGTTAATGCAGCGATCGGACATATTGCGGCGATCTTGCAAGGGTTTGTATTTCCCGTATTTACTCGGGTACATATGCAGCATCATGCCCATGTGAATGATGAGGAAGATGATCCTGATCACTATGTTTCGACTGGCGGCCCCTTGTGGTTGATTGCCGCTCGCTTTTTTTATCACGAAGTTTTCTTTTTCCAGCGTCGGCTATGGAGAAATTACGAGCTTTTAGAATGGGCCATTAGCAGGTTAATTGTAGTAGCCACATTGTTTGTGGGCTACCATTACGGGTTTCTTAGCTACATGATGAATTTCTGGTTTGTACCAGCAGCCGTGATGGGACTTTTGTTAGGCTTATTTTTTGACTATTTGCCGCATCGTCCTTTTGTTGAGCGATCGCGCTGGAAGAATGCCAGAGTTTATCCAGGTAGATTTTTAAATATCTTGCTATTAGGTCAAAACTATCACTTAGTTCACCATCTTTGGCCGAATGTACCTTGGTACTACTACGAGAAAGCCTATTATCAGATGAAGCCTTTGCTTGATGCCAATGGATCGCCGCAGACCTTGGGAATTTTTAAAATGCCCGATCTTGCTGGTTTTCTATACGATGTGTTTTTAGGTATTCGTTTTCACGGGCATAAGCACAAATAAAAAAGGGAGCGCTAAGCGCTCCCTTTTTTTTTCAAAAAGCTAAGGTGGTGCTTTGCACCACCTTAGCTTTTTTGGGGCTATAGTGTATCCAAAGAATGGTCTAGTTGCATTCTCGTTTCCATTTGGCGGATGAAGTAACCTGTCATCATTGCTGAGCCGATCAAGCCTGCTAAGTTTTCGCGATCGGTGGTGATACTGACATTAAAGTGCTGTGGCGGCAAGATACCTAGCAAGTTTTGAATGTTTTGGTTAATGATCTGCTGCGCTTCAGGACTAACGGACTGAGCGACGGTTGCTAGAGTTTCAGGTGATTGATTTTTGAGATAATCGAGTAAAAGGTTGTTGGAGGAGTTTAGTTCGCCAAGGTTAAACATAATCGGTTCCCTACATCTTTAATGAAAATATCTAAATATATTCTTACTGATGCGATCGCTGAGTTTTGGGTAGGAAAACCGTATGTAACCGAATAGAAAATTTTAAAAGCCTTGCTAAGCAAGGCTTTTAAAATTAAAAATCGTCGTCATAGCTGCCGCTACTACTGCTAGCTGCTTCATTATCTTTGCGAGAACCAAGTAAATCTAGACGATCCACACGAATTACAGGTTTTTGACGCTCGTCGCCTGTGGTGCGATCGTTCCAGCGATCAAATTTGAGTGATCCTGATATGCCGATTAAGCTTCCTTTTTTGACAAAGTTTTTGGCGACTTCGGCGGTTTTGTCCCACATTTCTAAGTCAAACCAATCGGGTGGATCATCACGGTTGCTGGTATTCCGATTAACTGCGATCGTTAAGTTACAAACCACTTTGCCAGACTCAAAATATTTAACTTCAGGATCACGTCCTGCACGTCCAACTAGGTGAACTTTGTTTAAGGTCATAGGACAATTATCAAAAAAGATTTAGACATCTGCATTTTATCTGTTTTTTAGCAAAAACCCAAAAGTGAGATGCACCGCATCTCATTTTTGGGTTTACTAGGGATTTATAGCTGTAGCGATCGCTAATCCGCTCAAAGTTAAAGGCTTTGCCATTGCTTTGGGAAAAGCAAAGACAGACAAACTCAATGCTGAAGTGATTGCTCGGGTTGCTCAAGCTGCACAGCCTCAAGCAATGGTCGATGCTCAGTCTCAACAATTGAGCGATCTCGTGCGTCGTCGTCAGCAATTACCGTCATTTTTGCAGCAATTTTGGATCAAACAAACCACAAGAGATTTTGTAATTACAAAATCTCTTGTGGTTCTAGTTTGGGTGCAACGAGCTGTAATTTGTTAATTTTTAATTTTCTTTACATCCGCACTTACCTTTGTGGTCATCTTCTGCACCATGAACATGTTCCGCCTCATGATCGCAATCACGTTCTTCTTGAGTTTTCACAATTAGCGAACCCGCAAGATAAGCAGTTATGGCAGCGTCGGGATCGGTTTCAGGGGTGACTATGGGTTTGATGCCTTTGGATTCTATACGGCGAGATAAGCCATTTCCCATACTGCCGCTAATCAGTACCTGTACATCATCCAAGGGATGTGATTCTTTGGGAGAACTTTCATGGAAGCTTTGGGCTTTAGTGAGTTGTAACAGTTGTTTGTTTTGAATAAATGTGTCATCCACATCGTAGATCCAGAATTTCTGGCAATGTCCGAGATGTCCTGTTACATTGGTTTGATTTTGGCTAGATACGGCAATCTTCATGGAATGATTCTTATTTTTTTGTTTTTAGTTGCAATGTTTTGGAGGTTATCCGATCGCTAATTTAGCGATCGGATAACCATAGAATCGATGTTTAAGCAGAAATATCAGGAGATGTGAGCGCTAATGGGACGGGGAAGTTATGTCCATTAGGCGATCGCATGACTTCAATTCCAAGGTCTGCGCGATTAAGCAGATCGGCATGAGTGCGAATTGGACGACCAGAATCATCTAAAATTGATTGCTGGAAATTGAAGCCATTGAGATTAAAGCTCATCGCGCCAATACCTAAAGCGGCAAACCAAATACCGATCGTTGGCAATGCGGCTAAGAGAAAGTGGGTAGTCCGACTATTCCGCAAAGACAGGGTTGGGATCAGCAATCTACCTAGGTAACCACTGTGGCTGGCAAGCAGGTTATAGGTAGTTTCCTCTTGACCAAATTTATAACCGAGGTTCGCTGATTCAATCTCTGTTGTCTCGCGAATTAGGCTCGAAGTAACGAGAGATCCGTGGAGTGAACTCAAAAGCGCACCACCCAAAATTCCCGCTACTCCAATCATGTGGAACGGATGCATCAAGACATTATGCTTTGCTTGGAGCGAGAGCATGAAGTAGAAAGTACCCGAAATCCCCAAAGGCATTCCCTTCCCTCTGAAAAACTTCCCTGTCCAATCGGATAGATGAACAGTACGGCGGTGGCTGCGGCTACAGGAGCAGAAAAGGCTACGGCGATCGACGCATTCCTAGTCGGTAGCTCAATTCCCATTGCCGACCAAGATAAGCCCAAATGCCAATCAGAAAATGAAACACGATCATCTGATAAGGCCCACCATTATAGAGCCATTCATCGATCGAGTCTGCGGCCCAGATGGGGTAAAAGTGCAGCCCAATCGCTGCCGAAGTTGGTACGACAGCAGCAGTGATCATATTGTTATGAGCCATCAGTGATCCTGCGATGGGAACACGAATACCCTCCATATCAACGGATGGAGCATTGGCGATCGCTAGTACAAACACGATCGCTGCCACGAGCAATGTGGGAATTGCAAGAATACCGAACCAACCTATATAGAGACGTTTGTTGGTACTTGTGATCTAGTCAGAAAAGACTTGCCAAGAGTTTACTGGATCAAGCTTTGACTGTTTTGAGAAAATATAAGTTGTCATGATTATTACTCTTTGTCAATACAATTCAATAGTGTATAGAATGTAACTGAACTGAGAAGTTTAAAAAGACTGCAATTAGTGATACTAAACGTGGAGATATCCTATACCCACCAAGGCTTTTTGCCAGTACGAGGATCGGTTTCTGTCCATGGCGAGATCAAGATTTTGTTGTCAGTTACTACAACTTTGACAATCTTAAGCGGAAGAGGAGCGGGACCACGCACCACAGTTCCATCGGGAGCATAGAGAGAACCGTGACAAGGGCATTGGAACTGTTGATCCAGCGGGTTCCAAGGGAAGGTGCAACCGAGATGTGTACAGTTATCGACAATGCCGATGTTGTCGAGAGTGCGATCGGCGGTGACAATCAGATAAGTGGGTTCACCTGCTAAACCTGCCACTAGAGCGCGAGTTTCTGGTGGCTCAGCCAAGAGTTGTGAGGCGGGAATTACTTTGCCTAAGATATCCTTAGCAAGAATAGCTCCACCTTCGCCGACAGCTTCTGATGGTGGAACGAAAAAATCACCAAAGGGATAGAGTGCCGAACCTGTGGTCACAGCGATCGCTGATCCTGTGATGAAGTTTAGTAATTGCCGCCGCGACAGGGACGGGCTTTCGAGAGGAAGGCTATTTTCCATGAAAAGACTCAGTAAGAAGTGATGTGTTTTGATCAGGAAGTGCTACGGGTAGCGGGGAACTTCCTGATCTGTTTAAGAATATTCGTTAGTTTTATTGGTGCGAATTCCTAGAAGTTGATAAAGCCCACAAAAGCCTACTAGAGACGTTATCAGCATTATGCTACCCATCACGACCAGACCAATTCCTAAGCCAGTACCGCCATAAAGGAAAAAGCCTAAATAGAACAATACAGCAGCCAATAACAAGCGAATCAGGCGATCAATCGCGCCAACATTTGCGTTCATAGAGGTTATCTCCAATGTTAAACAAATTGCAAAAACTTGCAGCAATATTGGAAGACTTAATTCTTGAAGTATTGCATTTTTTTGTAACCTGCTTTAATATAACTTATTAGTAATATAATTAAACAAGATTAACCTTAAGACTAAGTTAAGTTTATTTTCTAGATAATTCAACCCTATACTAGATATAGGCTTTAGCTTTTCCATAAGTCATGAGTAATTAATCGTTCTATCGTAAAGAACTATATGGTTTCAGTACAATTTATGTAATTCATACAGGAAGTTATACGTCAGAATGTAATACTAATTTTTGTTCCCATCTACTTTTTCATAGGTTAGACCTAGGTATAGAGTTTTAGCGATTTTCTAGCGTTATTTAATGGATGGGAAGTAGAAAAGATATTCAATCGCATTGGAAATAATCGTCATGAATTCAGAAACCTTATCGTCTCTCAAGCCCTATCTCAGCTTTTTCCATCCCATTATGATGTGGATATTGCTGGGTATTACTATCTATGCCATGTATCTAGGTGTGCAAGTCCGTCGCACCAGACTAGCTGAAGGCGATGTCAAGAAAGAAATGATCAAAGGCAAATTCGCAATTCGCCATCACCAAATCGGTTCTATCGTTCTCGCCATAATGGTATTGGGCGCGATCGGTGGAATTGTGGCGACATATATAAGTAGTGGAAAGATTCACATTAACGCCCATTTGTTTGCTGGCTTAGCAATGGTAGGCGCGATCGCAGTTTCGGCATCCCTAGTTCCCTTTATGCAGAAGCATGACTGGATTCGCAGCGTTCATGTCGGGATCAATATGGTGGTGATGGGTCTATTTGGTTGGCAGGCTCTGACTGGTATCCAAATTGTCCAGAAGATTTTAGCTTCGATGAATGCGCCTGTTGCTGGGTAAGTAGATTTCTATTAAGTGAATCAGGAGAAACTCGTGCTAAAACAGATTCGGAAATTCATTCAAAAATCACATCAATTTATTCTCAATCTCTTTCTAGTAGCTGGTTTTGGTTTGTTCGCGATCGTGTGGCATCCTGCGATCACCATAGCTGCACCAATTATTTCCCATCCTGAAGAATTTATTACCTGAGATCTTGCACCATTCCTAAGAATCTTAAGTAGGAATGGGTTTGAGAACAATTTCAAACCATAACGAGCAGTAATATCAGCATTAATTCGGATGTATCGGAGAAGTTTTAACCAAAGGACAGAAGGGAATAAAATAGAAAGGGGCAAATCAGAGGTAGCCTTCCAGTCTAAGACAGGAGATATCGACCATTGAGTGATCCAGTGAGCCAAAAGATAAGCAATCAGAGATAGAATCAGCCAACGCCCCCCCAAGTTTTGTAGACTGCCCAAAACAATGCAAACCAAAGCGATGTTTGATGGTTTTAAAGCAGCCCTCAATTGCCCAACGCTTACGCCCTAATATCACCAAATAAGCAGCAGAATAGGGATGAGAAGAAATCACAAAGCCTAACTCGCGTTTGCTATCAGATCTTTTGAGCCAGAACCAAGAGATGGTAAAGGGGTTACTTAGCCATTCAAGTAAAACTTGTTGACCCCGTTTGCTATTGGGCGTGCTTAATGATGCTTTCCATAATGGTTATTTAATTTACTACTACGCCCTTTTTTTCATGTTTTTGCTCTTTATGCAACCTCTTTCCAGATTGGTGCAAGATCTCAGTTCTCCCTCTCCCTGATTCCTAAATAGGGCTTGCTGAAAAAGAGACTAATATCAAAACACAAAGTGGCGTAGCCACTTTGTGTTTTTAAAACCCTTACTGGGTTTGGTTTTTAATTCACAAAAGTGTGGCAACACTTTTGTGAATTGGTATAAGCGGAAAGTAGGAGGCAAAGAGTTATTCTCTTCATCTTTACCTATCTACTAGGAAATTGCCAAGAAAGAGAATTAAAGCTAAAGAGCGATTTCAGAGAATGAAGAAGAAAGAACTGCGAGCAAAACAAAAACAAAGAAAACCAGAAAGAAACAAGCCACTTGAGCAACTTTGGTCAACATGAACTGATTCGGGATAATGACCAAAGCGATTTCTAAACAGTTCCACCTGAGTCGGAAGATCTACCGATTCATTGAAATTATCCCAACTGAGATGGTCGAGAAATACCTTGCCATTGATACAACTAACCGAGAGTTTGGAGCCAAACTCTACAGGTGTTCCCACCTTGCCTCGAACAATGGGACGCACATGGGGTTGCGTGAGGCTAACGATGCGGTCTTCGATGCGATGACAACGTTGTTCGTATATTGATTGTTGGGTAGTCCTAAAAAGGAAAGGATGAACATAGAGGAAGAGAATCATTGTAGTGATGGATAAAATTCCAAATAGCACCAATATGATTTTCTAACTTTTTAGAAAAAGCTAGAGCTTTCCTAACCAGACGCGATACTCGTTGCCTGAGGGTGCAATTAAACCTTTCAATATAGCTAGTTTTACCCGTTTCTTTACCCACAGGTCGATGACGCTTACTTGGGAGAACAGTCGGATAAGCTGACCAGAAATCAGTGTAGCAGACAGCAC
>NZ_NDHW01000051.1 GCF_002251945.1 Pseudanabaena sp. SR411 | reverse complement strand
TTTGATTTCCCGCTTGATTTCTAAGCTTTGCAGATRGAACTCGATYGCTTTRTCATATTTGCCGAGGTTTTGGTAAGCGTTTCCCAGACTTCCCAGCGACTGTCCCTCACCGAGACGGTCTTTGATGTCCCGCTTGATTTCTAAGCTTTGCAGATGGAACTGGATCGCTTTGTCATATTTGCCGAGGGAATAGTAAGCGTTTCCTATATTTCCCAGCGTAGTTCCCTCACCGAGACGGTTTTTGATTTCCCGCGCGATCGCTAAGCTTTGTAGATGGAACTCAATCGCTTTGTCGTATTTGCCGAGGGAATCGTAAGCGATTCCCAGATTTCCCAGTGACTGTCCCTCACCGAGACGGTCTTTGATTTCCCGCGAGATCGTTAAGCTTTGCAGATAGAACTCGATCGCTTTGTCGTATTTGCTGAGGTTTCGGTAAGCAATTCCCAGATTTCCCAGTGACTGTCCCTCACCGCTACGGTCTTTGATTTCCCGCGCGATCGCTAAGCTTTGAAGATGGAACTCGATCGCTTTGTCGTATTTGCTGAGGGAATAGTAAGCGTTTCCCAGACTTCCCAGCGCATTTCCCTCACCGAGACGGTCTTTGATTTCCCGCGAGATCGCTAAGCTTTGTAGATGGAACTCGATCGCTTTGTCATATTTGCTGAGGGAATAGTAAGCGTTTCCTATATTTCCCAGCGACTGTCCCTCACCGCGACGGTCTTTGATTTCTCGCATGATTGCTAGGCTTTGTAGATAGAACTCGATCGCTTTGTCATATTTGCCGAGGTTTTGGTAAGCGCTTCCCAGATTTCCCAGCGCAGTTCCCTCACCGAGACGGTCTTTGATTTCCCGTGCGATCGCTAGGCTTTGTAGATAGAACTCGATCGCTTTGTCATATTTGCCGAGGGCTATGTAAGCGCTTCCCAGATTTCCCAGCGCAGTTCCCTCACCTTGACGGTYTTTKATTTCCCGTGCGATCGCTAGGCTTTGTAGATAGAACTCGATCGCYTTGTCATATTTGCCGAGGAAATAGTACGCGCT
>NZ_NDHW01000050.1 GCF_002251945.1 Pseudanabaena sp. SR411 | reverse complement strand
GGTCTGTGCATCCAAAAACCTCATAAACACAACTTCCATCATCTTCTTCAGCATCAGGATTATAATTCAGCGCTTCTGGGTCTGTGCATCCATAAACAGCTTCGGGATATTCACAAGTGCCGTTATTGATGGTCACATCAGGATTGTAGTTTGTCGCTTCTGGGTCATTGCATCCAAAGACATCAACGCCATTGATACACTCAAATAAACTTACTTCTTTGTCAGTGCGATCGCTATCACATTCAGAAAACTCGGAAACTGTGACAGGCACATCTCGACCGTTAACATTGAGGGTAAATCTAACGCTACGAGTAGGTAAACCACAGTCGATAAATTCTTCAACAAATACATACTCAATACCGCAATCTCCCTCATTGTCGCCATCAGGCAAACAGATAGGATCGTCAGGGAATAGGGCGCAAAACTCTTTAGTACCCTCAATCTCTTCATCAAAGCAAGGTGGGCAAGGGGCAATATAACCAGAGAAAGCAGGGGGTTCTGAAACCTCAAACCATCCATCCCCAAAATTAGCAAATAGAGGTGGTTTACTATAACCCGCTACATCGGTGAATGATTCCGAAGCTGGTAAAACATCATTTTGAGGTATATCAACTTCATTAGCTCCAATATATGCAGTTGACCATCCTTGCTCTATTTGAGTTGGTGGGGTTACAAAGGTAACCCTACGGAATCCATAACAACTCGATCGAGGTCTAATTGGTTGACCGTTGCTAAAAAAACCGTTGCAAATGGTGACTGACACCGTGCATGGACGTGGTGGACAATTATCAGCACAGTCAGGAATATCAAGAGGTGGCTCTGTTGGGGGAGCTGGTGGTAGTTCTGTTGGCGGTTCGCTTGGGATGCACTCACAATTTAGAAACCATTGCTCTCTTAACCAAAAACCGACAATTTTATCTAATAGTTGAGTACTTTCACCTGTCAGGATTTCATTAACTGTGAAGAAATATCCCAGAATTGGGACTAATTCAGCCATGAATATAAAAACATCTGAAAAGCTCACAGGCTCTGGTAATGGAGGCGGCTCTAGTTCACAAAACGCACCCATTTCTATTCCATTAACAAGCTCATCATAGATAAGTCCAACCGTTTTCTGGGCGGTTTTCTTCAGCATCTCTTCCAGAAAATCTAAAGTTTCGTCCTTGTCAAACTTTAGAGAAGCAATCTTTTGAATTGCTTCAGGTATTAGGTCTAGTAGTCTGCAAAGTACTCCCTCCAAATCAAATAGAGCGCAAAGCACACCAATTTCATTAGTATTGATGTAATCGCGTCCGCCTGCTCTTTTTCTGGAACCA
>NZ_NDHW01000049.1 GCF_002251945.1 Pseudanabaena sp. SR411 | reverse complement strand
CGGGTTTTACCATTTTTTACCAATGACTCGCAATGGCACGATGGGCAGTTTGGTCTAGTCTCTGTCATGGGCTAACTCGGTAACATTAGACACTCTTGTCTTATTTTCCTCCATCCTTTCCTTTTTAGGACTACCCTGATGCTCAACAGGTAAATACTGTTACTCCAGAACAGAACCAAATCAATTATGCAACGCAGATTCAGAATTTGGCTCTATCAATGTTTGATGGTTTGAGTAATCTGCGTAAGGATAAATCTACCAATAAGTCTGAAACTGTTGAAAATTCTGCGATTCCCAGTTCTCCTAATCAAATTACTGATGCAGAACGAGATCTGAAACTAGCGCGGGATTGTCGCGAAATACTACAGGTAAAAGGCAGAGATGATGGTAATCATCTTATCTTTGAGCGTCCTGATGGTAAGGGAAACTACAAGTTCAGTCTCGAAAAAGCCTCGGATACAATGACTTTAAACGCGAAGGATCGTCCTGTTAATCCGATTCTGGTGGAGTCGCAGGGGACAGTCATTGAGTCCCATGTTACCGACCTTGATGCGGCAAATATTGCTAGGGCTGTGGAGATGTTAAACGTACAACAATCTAAACCTATTGAAAATTATAAGTAAGTGTGTTTGGTGGTAAAGTTTACAGAGGTGCAAAAACATGAAAAAGCTATTACTCGTTGAATCTCCATCCAAGTGCAAAACCATCCAAGCAATCCTTGGCAGTGAATGGCAAGTGGAAGCTTCCTTTGGGCACTTTACGGAACTAGCTAAAGATGGTGAAGATAGCTTGGGCTTTACCATGCATAAAGATACAAACAAAATTGAATGCCGCTACCAATTGACGGAAGGTAAGGGGCAACAGGTAGTCGCTAAACTTCGGGCTGCTGTGAAGAATGCATCAGAAGTTGTACTTGCTACCGATGGCGATCGCGAAGGTGAGGGAATTGCATGGCATTTACAACAGCAACTCCATCTTCGTAATCCTAAACGGGCTGTCTATAACCAGATTACGCCTACGGCAGTTAAAGTAGCGATCGCCAATGCTCATCAGTTAGATTTGAACCTGATTTCGGCTCAGAGAGCGAGACAATG
>NZ_NDHW01000048.1 GCF_002251945.1 Pseudanabaena sp. SR411 | reverse complement strand
GTTCGGGTCTATAAACAGTGACTATCGCTCTTATCAAACTCGCTTTCGCTTTGGCTTCGGGATTTTCCCCTTAACCTGCCACTGCCTATAAGTCGCCGGCTCATTCTTCAACAGGCACACGGTCAGACGTTAAATCGTCCTCCCATTGCTTGTAAGCTCACGGTTTCATGTTCTATTTCACTCCCCTTCCGGGGTTCTTTTCACCTTTCCCTCGCGGTACTGGTTCACTATCGGTCACAAGTGAGTATTTAGCCTTACGAGGTGGTCCTCGCGAATTCACACGGAATTTCTCGTGTACCGTGCTACTCAGGATACAGCTTGCCAACTTTGATTTTTAATTACGAGGCTTTCACTCTCTTTGGCGTGTCATTCCAAACACTTCATCTAGTCTCTGTTGTACAGTGTTGCTGTCCTATAACCCCAGTCGGTCATGCCAACTGGTTTGGGCTGGTTCCCGTTCGCTCGCCGCTACTTAGGAAATCATTATTTATTTTCTCTTCCTTCAGCTACTAAGATGTTTCAATTCGCTGAGTTCGCTCTTTCCCGTCTATTTTATTCAACGGGCAGTATATAGGGTTGCCCCATTCGGAAACCTGCGGATCAGGGCTTGCTTCCAGCTCCCCGCAGCTTATCGTAGGTAACCACGTCCTTCATCGCCTTCTTGTGCCTAGGTATCCACCGTGAGCCCTTTGTAGCTTGACCTCTGTGTTTCCACTTTGGATCTACTTGCTTCTTATTACTATTACTATGCAGTTTTCAAGGTTCTTTCTAAATTCTCGCTCTCGCTAGAATTTAGCAGTCTCTCTAGTTATTTAGGTTTTACCTGACTAGATGAGTTGCTAAACTCTTGCTTTTGCTTTTGTTGGTAATCGCGTTAGTAGTTTGGTGGAGATAAGGAGATTCGAACTCCTGACTTCCTGCGTGCAAAGCAGGCGCTCTACCAACTGAGCTATATCCCCAGAGTTGTCTATCACTTTCAGCTTTTGGCTTCTAGTTGTTAGATTCTCAAGTGGGCCATACTGGACACGAACCAGTGACCTCACCCTTATCAGGGGTGCGCTCTAACCAACTGAGCTAATGGCCCTTTATGTTAGCCAAATTTAGAACCTGACTTAGTTTGAAAGCTTTCCAATAAATCTCGAACGACCTTGGGATGACTTATGTCTGACCTAATTCTGTATTGGTTCAGTCTAGACATAAATAGGTCTCCCTATAAGGAGGTGATCCAGCCGCACCTTCCGGTACGGCTACCTTGTTACGACTTCACCCCAGTCACCAGCCCTGCCTTAGGCGCCTCCCTCCCTTGCGGGTTGAGATAACGACTTCGGGCGTGACCAGCTTCCATGGTGTGACGGGCGGTGTGTACAAGGCCCGGGAACGTATTCACCGCAGTATGCTGACCTGCGATTACTAGCGATTCCGCCTTCATGCAGGCGAGTTGCAGCCTGCAATCTGAACTAAGACCGGGTTTATGAGATTAGCTTGCATTCGCATGCTTGCGACTCTTTGTCCCGGCCATTGTAGTACGTGTGTAGCCCAAGGCGTAAGGGGCATGATGACTTGACGTCATCCCCACCTTCCTCCGGTTTGTCACCGGCAGTCTCTCTAGAGTGCCCAACTTAATGATGGCAACTAAAAACGAGGGTTGCGCTCGTTGCGGGWCTTAACCCAACATCTCACGACACGAGC
>NZ_NDHW01000047.1 GCF_002251945.1 Pseudanabaena sp. SR411 | reverse complement strand
TCCAAAACCTCGCGGTAAGTCTCTTGGTTGGAAATCTGGACGCAAGCGAGATCCTTTTCCGCGCTTTCCCATCATCAAAAAACGCGCTTCTCGTCAAAAAAAGGTCAACAAAGACAACCCTAATACCTAATCCTAAATATTCTCCTTTTCATTCTCTTGGATTTGCTCAGTTCTCCATTCTCTGGGTTGCTTCTTCCTGCTCTTTTTCTGATTTTCTTAATCAACTTAGTCTAGACTCCAGTAGGGACAGTACACTGGGGTAAATCTTTGGGTAAGTCTGCCCAATTACATCCTTGCTTGAGTTGGTAAAATACTCCATCTAATATTTGCCGTTTTGTCCATTTTGGCGGACAAGTTTTCTTTTTTCTCGGCAACAGAGGTTCGATAATCTCCCACTCTTTATCGCTTAGTCTGCTGCTATATCCCATTTTTGACCTCTTTTCTTACTCTTCCTAAGATACCAAATGGGTTCTATATTTCGTTCAAAAAGATACCAAATGGGTTCTATACGCTTCAGATATCGATTGACCGATCAGCTCTCTATAGTCCGATTCCGCTCTTGCGCCTGCGAGGTTTTCACCTCCTCTGAATTTTCTGGCTTGTAATCGTAGCGAATCGCATTACCCTTGTCATCATAGCTCTCGCAGATCAGCCAGCTAAAGACATGGGTAAGATTGTCAGGATCGGCAATGCGGCTCTCACTTGTCTTGCCTTAAAGCGTAGTAATGTTGTCTTTAGAAATCGATCGCCAATGTGCCTCTCCTGCATCAAGTTTTGTCCAGCGTTCGATCAGGGCAAATAATCCCTCAATCCGGGGACGATATTTGCAAATGCGGTAGCCGTCTCGTAATGTTTCATCCACTGTGCCATCTGTTTTCAGAACAGGCACCAGATCTTCCGCACCCGAAAGAATGAAAATATCGGACTCTTCAGCATCCCAGTAGCGCGGCAACCCTTTGTCAGTCTTGCGCGTAATCGATGGTAGCGAAAGATTCCAACCCAGTCCAAAGATGCCATTGCCTGCACCAGAATCATAGGAAAGCGACAACTGGGGAGCAAAACCCGAACGGCTAGGACTAGTAGCGATCGGTATGCTCATCGAACTAGTCCCAGTTACGGGATTAGCCGCAAACTTTTCACCCATACCTTTTATTGCTCCACCACCCTTGACATTTAATACTATTAGTTATACAGACAATTGAGTCGGTTAGCGCAAAGGTCTTGTTTTTGCCTACCTATTCTCCTGAGTTAAATCCCATTGAAATGCTTTGGTCAAAACTCAAGGCTTTTTTACGTAAAATTAAGCCTAGAACTAGAGCGGATTTAGATACTGCTGTTTCTTGTTTCATTGCTTCTCTTCAGCAAAAAGACCTTCTTGGCTATTTCCTTGAAACTGAAGCTCGTGCCGTATTCATCTGAAAATTGTGCAATATCTTTTAGCTCACTGGAGCACTCAATGGTCGCTTCCTCCTGTCTTGGACTGGAAATCTGCCTCTGATTTAAACCTTTCGGTTTTATTCCCTTCTGTTCTTTGGTTGAAACTTCTCAAATATATCCAAATTAGTGCCGATATTGCTGCTCATCATGGATTTGTAATTGTTCTCAAACCTATTCCCACTTAACACTTTTGGGAATAGTGCAAGATCTGAGTTAACCTTCTTGCTAGGTTAGTTGCTTATACCTATCGCAAGACTAAACCTGCCTTAGATCTTCTCTTCAAAGGTTTACCCGCTCTTCCTCCTGCCATCTTTTAGTTCGTTTAACTCAAGTTAACAAAGGGCTTAATCCCCTTGTCTGCCAGCAATTCTATTTATAAAAATCGGTTTTTTGAAAGCCCGCCGTTGGCGGGCTTTCAAAAAACCGATTTTGGTGTTTCCAGCGCCTAAGACGCTGGAAACACCAAAATCAGTTTCATAATGAGAATTGCTGCTTGTCTGCTCAAATACTTGATCAAATGACCAAAGCCTAGTAAATTGCTGACCAACCAATCCACTATTGCAGTCATGTAGGTGCTTGTTGTTATGTTGGAACTTTATGGATGGTTGGGCTTGCAGAAAAAAAAATTAACGATTTTTAGAGCAACAATTTATACAGGGTTAGGCTTAACTAGCTTTGTTGCGTTTACACTGCCAATATCGGCGCAAACAGATCGAGCTAACTCCCTAACACCACAAATTATTACGCCTAATCTGCGATCGCCTTCACCACAACTACCAGACCAGACACCAGCACCGCTTCCGTCACCTGATGAATTGTTAAATCCTTCTCGTGAGCCTGTCACTCCTCAAAAAGAAGTACCTGTAACTGGAACGATTACGGTCAATCGATTTGAAGTTTTAGACAGCACCGTATTTACAAAAGCAGAACTTAATCAGATTCTGAACTCCTTTACTAAGCGACCAATTACTTTTTCGGAACTGCTGCAAGCGCGATCGCAGATTACAGATTTATATACAAGCCGAGGATATATAACCTCAGGAGCTTTTATTCCTACCCAAAACCTCCAGAATGGGGTAGTGCAGATTCAGGTAATTGAAGGAGGGCTGGAAGACATAAAAGTAACTGGGGTTGAACGGTTAAGTCCAGACTATGTGCGATCGCGGATGAATATTGCAACAGGCGCACCCCTTAATCGCGATCGCTTGATTCAAGCCCTCCAAGTTCTCCAAATCAATCCCTTAATTGCCAGCATATCCGCAGAGCTATCAGCAGGAACACGCGCTGGGCAGAACATTCTGGAAGTACGGATTAAAGAAGCAAAATCTTTGGAAGTACAATTATCTCTAGATAACAACCGCGCTCCCAGTGTTGGTTCATTGCGTCGCAAAGTCCAAGTTAGTGAAGCAAATTTAACGGGACTGGGCGATGCGCTAAATGTTGCCTATAGCAATACCGATGGAAGTAATTCCTATGATCTCAGCTATACATTACCGATTAATCCCTACAATGGCACGATCGCTTTTGCGTTTAATAATGGTAATAGCAACGTTTTGGAAAAGCCTTTTAATATATTGGATATTTATGCGAATTCCACATCCTATGACCTGACTTTTCGGCAACCCCTTGAGCAAACCCCTAGTCAAGAAATAGCACTCGGTTTCACGGCTTCCTATCGCGAAAGTTTAACTAGTTTGTTAAAGATTCCATTCCCTTTGTCCGCAGGAGCAGACGATAATGGCGTAACTAAAACTACAGTTTTACGGACTTTTCAAGAATTTACGCAGCGCTCTAGTCAGTCAGTAATTTCTTTGCGATCGCAGTTTAGTCTAGGACTAGGCGGCGTATTTGGCTCCAATGTAAATACTAGCTTTCCTGATAGTCGCTTTGTTGCATGGCGTGGACAGTCGCAGTATGTAAATTTACTTGCACCTGATACTTTTCTGTTACTACGAGGAGATCTGCAATTTGGAGATCGCGCCCTGCTACCTTCTGAGCAAATTGGGTTTGGAGGACAAGATACCCTACGCGGTTATCGTCAAGATGTATTGCTAGGCGATAATGGACTAAATCTATCCGCAGAGTTGCGAGTACCAATCTTGCGTGTTCCTGAATGGGAAGGTTTATTACAAATAGTTCCATTTGTTGATGCTGCCGCCGTATGGACAAGTTCAGGAGAAGCAAACTCTAGTTCCAATACATTATTAGGTACTGGTTTGGGTTTACGTTGGCGAGTTGGCAATACTTTAGATCTTCGGCTCGATTATGGTATTCCTTTGATTTCTGTACCAAATAGTCGAAATACAGCGCAAGAAAATGGGCTTTACTTCAATCTCAATTTCACAGGTTTTTAAGATATATTAGGACTTACGTAAAAACGCCCTGAAAGCCTCATTTTACCGTAAGGGCAATTCATGAATTGCCCTTACATTTTGTTCTTTTGCGTAAGTCCTCATATTAGTCATTTTGCGGCTTTTTTTATTACTAAGTAATGTTATACTTCGCAAAATAAAGGCTAAAACATTCAGATTGCAGGAGAAAAATCATGATCAAAATCAAGATCAAGGTCATGATAATCGCTTCAGCTTTTTCGATGATAAGTTTTAATTTTTTCTCCCAAGCAAGTTTTGGTCAAAACGCGATCGCGCCCGATGCAACTCTTCCAGTCAATACTTCAGTTAATTTTAATAGTGCAAATAACACCTACACAATCACGGGTGGCACTCAGGTTGGCGTAAATCAGTTTCATAGTTTTCAAGATTTTTCAGTGCCGACTGGGAATACTGCACATTTTGACACTGCACCAACTACAGTTAATGCGATCGGGCGGGTGACAGGCTCAAATGTATCGAATATTGACGGGATATTGCGAACTAATGGAACAACGAATTTATATTTAGTTAATCCAAATGGAATTGTGTTTGGCGCAAATGCAAAGCTCGATATTGCGGGTTCGTTTAGCGCTAGCACGGCAAATAGCATTAAGTTTTCTGATGGTAGCGAGTTTAGTGCGACCAATCCCCAAGCACCACCTTTGTTAAATGTCAATGTGCCACTGGGTTTGCAGTACGGCACTAGCAATACAGGGGCAACGATTAGTAATCGGGGTAATCTCTCGGCGGGTCAGGACTTAGTTCTCAATGCAGATCAATTAGACTTACAGGGAACTTTACGATCGCAGCGAGACTTGACGCTGCAAGCGCAGGATTTGGTGAAGATTCGCGATACTTCTACTAGTCCATTTTTTGCGGTGTCTGGGCGTGATTTACTAATTCAGGGTAATCAATCCGTTGATATTTTTACTTTAAACCATCGTAATAGTGGTTTTTGGTCGGGTGGGAATATGGTGTTGCGATCGCTTAATCCAGTGATCGGTGATGCCCATTTTTATGCGGGTAATAACTTAAAGATTGAGAAACTAAATGGAAGTTTAGGGAATTTAATTAGTCCTAATGATCCAGTGATTTTGGCGAATGGTGATGTTTCCTTAGGAGACTATACAGGAGCATCACTACATATTTTAGCGGGTGGAAGTGTCACGCTCGGTAATGTCACGATTGATAGTACTGGCGATGTTGCGACTACGATTAACCCGAATAATACAACCCTATTTAATGCTACGAAGATCTATGCAGATTTAGCTACTTTTAATTTAACAGACTATCAGACTGTACTAAATAGTGATGGATCAGTTAAGGAGATTTTGCCAGTTCAGGTTCCGATTGCGATTAATGGTAGTACTCAAGCGACTTTAGATGTGCAATCGGGTGTAGATTGGTCGCAGTTGGGTGGCTTGCCAACTAGTCCAACGGTTCTGGGAGCGACTACTGCTAGCTATGTGGATTCTCCTGCTAGAGCAGATATTACTGTGAATGGGAACATTCGGATCAGCCAGTCAGGGGGATTAGTACTATTGACCAACCAGTTCAGTCCCAGTACTTTACAAGGAACAATCTCTACTCAAGGAATTGATACTAGTACGATAGTCGCAGGAGCAACTGGAGGCGATATTCGAGTCTATGGGCGAGGAGATATTGCGATCAACAACGATCCCAATACTAGCGGTCTGTCAGCTTACTCATTTAGCTTCTCTGAAACTGCTGGGAACGGAGGAAAAATTGCGATCGCATCAGACTTCGGAAGTATTACGTTAAACAATTCTACATTGAATTCCTACTCATTCTCCATTAATAATAGTTCAGGAAATGGAGGGGCAATTTCTCTTGCTTCAAATGCTGGCAATATTACGTTAAATGATTCTACATTGAATTCTTACTCATTCTCTATTAATAATAATTCAGGAAATGGAGGGGCAGTTTCTCTCTCTGCAAATTCGGGCAATATTGTATTGAGTAATTCTACATTGAGTTCCTACTCTCGAGCATACTTAGGCAAGGCAGAGAATGGAGGGGCAATTTCTCTTGCTTCAAATGCTGGCGATATTACTTTAAATAATTCCACATTGAACTCTTACTCAGACACTATTGATGGCAATTCAACAAATGGTGGAAGGATCTCTGTTACATCGATCTTTGGGAATATTGCGATCGTTAGCTCAATATTGAACTCATACTCTTTATCTCCATCGAATAATTCAGGGTATGGAGGCGGGATCTCCTTCTCCTCTAAGTTTGGCAATATCACGTTGGCTAATTCTTCGTTATCCTCATACTCAAAATACTTTAACTCGCTATCTTCTATGAATGTAGGTAACGGAGGAGCAATTTCCTTTAGTTCAGGAACTGGCGATATTAAACTTATTGATACGCGATTAGAATCAGATTTGATATCGTTTTCATTCTCTGGAGATACAGACAAAGGGGGCAATGCAGGTTCGATCTCACTTACTTCTAACTCTGGTAATATCACACTAGATAATGCATATTTATCCTCTTCCTCAACAGTTGTGAATGGGTCAGGAGGATCTGGAATTATTACTGTTGCTAATAACTCTGGAAATATCACGCTAAATAATTCCACATTAAGATCAAGTTCAGCCTTTCGGCAGAATGGAGGAGTAGTTACTATTACTAATAACTCTGGTAATATCGCTCTAAACAACTCATCACTTGACTCATCTTCAGGTTCACGATTTAGTTCTGGCAATGGAGGAGATATTTCTGTAATCACTAAAAATGGTAATATCACGCTAGATAATTCAAAATTGAGAGCATCTTCAGATTCTTTTCGAGGAAGCTCAGGGAATGGAGGAGCAATATTGGTCTCTGCTAGCTCAGGTAATATTAACCTTAAAAGTTCATCTTTGTTCTCTTTTTCAAACGCAGACTTTGGAACAGTAGGGAATGGAGGGCAGATTTCAGTTAACACCTTCTCAGGTAGTATTGCTATAAATGATTCGAGATTAGACTCTTTCTCATCATCAATCTATGGAGCAGTAGGCAGTGGAGGGGCGATTTCTATTATTTCCAATTCTAATGATATCTCATTAAGTAACTCTCTTTTTTATTCACACTCGTTCTCCCAATCTAGTACATCTAGTAATGGGGGAGATATATTTTTCTCAGCACCAAACAGTAATATTACGAGTTCTCTTGTAAGTTCGACATTCTCTTTTGCCGTATCAAATTCTGGATTGACAAGCGGGAATGGAGGTGATGTGAACCTTGTAGCAAAAAATCAAATTAGCAACTTAGAAATCTTTACCCTATCATCTGCTGGGCAAGCAGGTATGGCAAACATCTATGGATCGGGTGATCTATCTATTTCTAATCTCCAGATCAGTACGAGTAAAACAATAAACATTCCAAATCCAAGTAATCCTAACGTACCCATTACTTTAGATACTGGTGAACGTGGACGATCTGGAGATGTTGAGATTTCTGGGTTAGGAAGCCTAACCTTTGACCAAACTATTATCAATAGTGCTACTCAAAGCAGTGACCTTGCTGGTAATATTTCCATTACTAGCCCCAGTTTCGTCACTTTCCAAAATAATAGTCAGATCATTAGCAATACTCAGAGTATTGGGAATGCTGGGAATGTTTCAGTTACAGCAAATCAAGGCATAATCTTCAAAGACAATAGTAAAGTCACTGCTACAACCAATGCCCAAGGCAAAGCAGGAGACATAACTATTAATGCCCCCATAGTCAAGATTTACGACGATTCCAAAGTATTAGCTGAAACTAATGGCGCAGGAACAGGCGGCAATATTACAATTAACGCACCTACATCTGTTGACTTAACGCGAGTCCTTGATGCATTTCCAGTTCTATCAGTCCAAACCAATAACGCAGGTAAAGCAGGAAGTATCGTCATTAATACGCCGATCCTCACCCTCACCGATAAAGCAAGAATTACTGCGACTGCTAGCACTACTGCCACTAATCCCGATGGCGGCGGTAGCATTACGCTCAATGCATCCCAAATGAATCTTTTCGGCACAGTCGGGGTATTTGCGGAAACCCAAGGAATATCCCCCGCAGGAACTTTAAGACTCAATCCCTACAGCAATCTTGGCTATATCAATATTGCCTTAGCACCTAATTCCCAAATCTCCGCTTCCACTTCTAGCATCGGCAATGGCGGTGATTTGTTTGTCACGGCTCCCCAATCAATTGCGATCGCAGGACAAGGAAAACTCGCTGTCGAAACAACAGGACTGATGGACAATGCAGGAAAAGCAGGAAATATCACTTTCACTACCAAACAGCTTACTCTCACCGATGGAGTTTTAGTATCTGCTTCCACATCTGGAAGAGGCAAAGCAGGTGATATCTTTGTGAAGGCGGATGACTTTACCATCTCTAACGGCGCACAGATCCAAACTGCGACATCTAGTATTGGGGACTCAGGCAAAATTGACGTAAGAGTGGTGAATCAATTTAATCTCTCTGGATCAAAAACAGGCTTGTTTGCAAATACTTTAGCCAATTCCACTGGACGGGGCGGTGATATCTTTATTGATCCTGAATCCGTCATCCTTCGGGATGGAGCACAAATCGCCGTTGGCAGCCTCGGTGCTGGTATTGGTGGCAATATCACTCTCATATCGAACTTTCTCACCCTGTTAAACGGTTCTTCTATCACTGCCGAAACAGCTAGCGCTAATGGAGGCAATATTACCCTTAACATTCCCTCTATCTTGCTAATGCGCTATGGTAGCCAGATTAGCACCACCGCAGGCACAGCCCTTGCAGGAGGTAATGGGGGGAATATCAATATCACCGCAGGTTTTATTGTGGCTCTCCCCAAGGAAAATAGCGATATCTTCGCAAATGCCTTTACAGGTAACGGTGGCAACATCAACCTCACAACCAATGGTATCTTTGGGCTAGAATTCCGACCTGTCCTCACTCCTTTGAGCGACATTACCGCTAGTTCTCAATTTGGTGTTAATGGAACTGTAAATATCAATACCCCAGGAGTCGATCCTAGTAAAGGATTAACCAATTTGCCTGTAGATATTGGTGATGCCAGTAAGCTTGTTACCCAGAAATGTTTAGCCGATCGCCAAGATAGCGCGTTTGTGATCACAGGTCGAGGCGGTATTCCTGCTAGCCCTGCTGATGTAATTAGTAGTAATAATTTGCAAGAAAATCTAGGTACTCCAAGCAGTCAATTAGCCAGTCAGTCCAGCCAAGTAATGAGCCAATCCCCAAATAAACAAGTTAATCCCGATCGCATTATCGAAGCACAAGGATGGACAATCAATCCCTATGGTGAAGTTTCTCTTGTCGCAGAAGTTCCCCAAGCTATACCTGCTCCCACTTGGGCTAAACAACTACAATGCCGTTGACCAGTAGAGAGCATAAATCTATGAAGCGATTATCACAAAGTTTTACGAAAACCCGAATCACTAGATTTTTGATAAAAATAAGGCTTCGCATTGCTTTTATCAAAAATCTGGGTTTGGTTTTTCTGTTGTTTTTTCTGACTGTATTTATTCAACCCATGTTGGCAAATACTATTACTTCGCCGAAGAGTTCTCAAATAGTTCAAGTAAATTCAGAGCAGCCAAATACATTATTTAATCGCGGTAAGTCCTTTTATCAATTAGGACAATGGCAAGAAGCAATTCAAGCTTGGGAGCAAGCTATAAAACTCTATCAACAACAAAATAACTCCCTAGATCTAGCGATAACTTTTAGCAATCTCTCCCTAGCTCATCAAAAATTGGGACAATGGCAAGAAGCAGAAAGCACGATCGCTCAAAGTTTGCAAATAGCCCGATCGCTAGAAGTTAATCCTGCCAGTCAAAGCGCGATCGCTCAAGCATTAGATACTCAAGGGAATTTATACTTAAGCTTGGGTAAAATCGAAGAGGCGATCGCTGTTTGGCAAGAAGCCGCTATTTTGCACGCTAAACTTGGCAATCTGGATAATCAAATTCGCAATGTTCTCAATCAAGCTCAAGCGTTCAAGGTTCAAGGATTTTATCGGCGATCGCTACAAACTTTAGAATCAATTCAAGCATTATTACCAAAAATTTCTGATGATCTGCTGACAGCGATCTCGCTCCATAACTACGGTGATATGTTGACCACCGTTGGCGATCTCAAACTCGCGCATCAACCTTTAGATAAGAGTTGGGCAATTCTTGAGCGAATTAATAACAATGAACAAAAGAGTATTGTGCTGCTAAGACAGGGAAATCTAGCGCGACTCGAAGGTAATCCCGAAAAAGCAGCAGAATTTTATAAAAATTCTGCACAAGTAGCAGGGCGATCGCTAACCAACTTACAAGCCCAATTGAATCTATTTAGTTTGCTAATTGATTCTAATGATTGGCAAGAAGCGGTAGAGATGCGATCGCAAATTGCACTCTTATTATCAAATCTAGAAACAAGTCGCGAGGCAATCTTTGTAAGAATCAATTATGGTGAAAGCTTATTAAGGCTCACGAAGTTAGTCCCTCAAACAGTAGCCGATTCTTTGTTAGCCGAAGCCGCAAAAATATTAGCAGTTTCAGTCCAACAGGCTAAATCCATCAACGATAGTCGCACTATTGCCTATGCGATTGGTAGTCTTGGCAATGCTTATGAACAAAGCAAACAAATCGAAGAATCTCAAAAGCTCACTCAACAAGCTCTAGTGATCGCCCAAAGTATCAATGCAACCGATATCGCCTATCGTTGGCAATGGCAATTAGGAAGACTGCTCAAGGCTAAGGGTGATATCAAGGGCGCGATTCTTGCCTATACAGAAGCTGTCAATGGTTTGCGCCAATTACGCAGCGACCTCGTATTTGTGAATCCCAATGTCCAATTCTCATTTCGGGAAACTGTGGAGCCAGTCTATCGGCAACTTGTGAGTTTATTGCTGCAAGATGATACAGGTGATAAACAGAACAACTTAATCAAAGCTCAAGCAGCGATCGAATCGTTGCAAATTGCCGAACTAGTTAATTTCTTCCGTTCTGACTGTCTCAATGCTGCCCAAGTGGACATTAATCAAATTGATAGAACTGCGGCTGTAATCTATCCGATCATTCTCGAAGACCGATTAGAAGTAATCCTCAGTCTGCCCAATCAACCGCTCCGCCACTATGCCAGTAACGTCACAGCAGCAGAAATCGATGATATGGTCATCGATTTACGACTAAACCTACGCGATCCCTCTTCGCAAGATTATCTCTCCAATGCTCAAAGAATTTATGATTGGTTAATTCGTCCTGCTACTGGTGCGATCGCCCAAAGTCATGTCAAAACCATTATTTTTGTTTTAGATGGTTCTTTAAGAAATATTCCCATGTCCGTTTTACATGATGGTAAGCAGTTCTTAGTTGAGAATTACAGCATTGCCCTCACGCCCAGTCTGCAACTCCTCGACCCCAAACCGATCGCTAAGCAAAAAGTTATCGCCCTAATTGCTGGTTTGACTGAGGCAAGACAAGGATTTTCAGCATTGCCAAATGTTAAAGATGAATTACAAGAAATTAACAAACAAGTTCCTTTAAGTTCGATCTTTCTTGATGCTAGTTTTACGAAGCAAAATCTTACCAAAACTCTGACATCACTGACTTTTCCAATCATACATCTTGCTACTCACGGCAACTTCAGCTCTGAAGCTGAAAACACTTATTTGCTTACTTACGATGGAAAGTTAACCATTGAAAATCTTTATCAGTTGTTACGTTCTAAAAACCGCAGTGATTTAGAACCAATTGAATTATTGATTTTGAGTGCATGTCAAACGGCTGTGGGAGATAAGCGTGCGGCTCTAGGCTTAGCGGGAATGGCGGTACGAGCAGGAGCGAGAAGTACGATCGCCTCGCTCTGGTCGGTTGATGATGAAGCTACTTCCAAGTTTATGATTGCTCTCTATCAAAGTTTATCCTCGGCTAATGTCACCAGAGCCGAATCCTTAAGACTAGCCCAACAGTCTTTGCTCAAAAATGAAAAATATGATCATCCCTATTATTGGTCTCCCTTTGTATTGCTCGGTAACTGGCTATAGCAATTGTTCTAATCAAAAACCAAATAAATGAAGGCGGCGCTTCGCGCCGCCTTCATTTATAGAACCCATTTGGTATCTTAGGAAGCTTTAGCAAGGCGCTTAAGCATAAACCTGATAAAGCAAAGATGAATTCTCGCATTAGCGTTGTCTAAAGTTCTGTCAAAGTTTTTGACCAGACTTTTACAACGATCCATCCAAGACATTCATTGAGCGTAAGAGTCGCTATTGGATTGAAGCAAAAGCAGGGTTCAAAAATACTAAGGGACTTGCGAGGAAATAAGATACCAATCAATTAGGAACAATGGTTATATCCCATTTGGGTAAAGTATCAGAACGTTGCCAAAATGG
>NZ_NDHW01000046.1 GCF_002251945.1 Pseudanabaena sp. SR411 | reverse complement strand
GCAAGCACTCTAGGAAGCACTTCCTGATAAATAGGATTAGCGATCGCCAAACCATTTTCGTTAGTACAAAGCCCTAAATCTAAGACGTAGCGAATATCATCCTGTGGCACATCTGGCAGTTCCTGCCCAGCGAGAATAGGCTGAATCACTGCTCTGACTCGATCTTCTCTGAGTCTTTCAGCAAGGCTATCCAGATGCGTATCCTGTCTCTTAATCAGTATTTCCTTAGCTTGATTTACTAACTCAGCAGTAATGGGAATAGATGGATCTTTTGTAATATATTCCACAATTTCCTTAGCGATCGCATTCACCAGCCAAGGCTGACCCTGTGTCAAATGAAAAGCTAAATCGACCGCTTCAGGCGTAAATATTTGACCTGTTGCATCCGTATGCTGTTGATAAAGATTCCTCACATCCTCAAGGATAAAGTTACTCAGCGTAAAGGAGCGTACTTTGATATTAAAAGGGCTAGAGGTATTTAGGCGATCGCTCCCCCCAGCAGCATATTTATAATCACGCACATCACGCATCCCCACCAACGCAACTGACTGCGGAAATCCCTGAGGACGACGTGGAAATCCAGAGCGAATTTGTCTCAGGACTGAAACCAATGTCTCATCACTCAGGGCATCAATTTCATCAAGAAATACTGCTAAAGGGCGCGATGATTCTTGTGACCATGCTGCCAAAAAAGCACCGATCTGACGACCTGATTCTCCAAGAATGCCATGACTTGGCTGTAACTCTGGTGGTAAATAAAATCTAATTGCATCCTGCCACTCATCTAATATGGCTCTTTCTGCCAACTTAGGATCGTGAGAAAACACAGCCCCTACTTCTAGTGATAACATCACCGCCGTATATTGACCACTTGCCGTTAATTCCTGGGCGAGAGTAATCATCGCTGTCGTCTTACCCACTTGCCTTGGCGCATGAATGACAAAATAGTTTTCTTGAGCAATTAGTTGTTTGATTTCAGGCAAGCGCTCTGTCGCTGACAACATGTAATGAATGTCAGGCTTACAAGGACCAGCAGTATTAAACCATTTTTGCATAACGACAACTAACTAACGGGCAGACACCCCTTCAATATATCGCAACGCGATAAGCAAAGTCCTGAAACCTAGAAAACACATTACCAGCACTAAGTATAAATATTTATTCGTATAAATCTTAGAGCAAATAAATGATGATTATTTGCTCTAAGATGTTTCTAAGACAAGTTGGGGTTTTGAGGCTTGAAAACGATCGCTTTTTTCGCGTCTTCTAACACTACACTTGATATTGCTATGTCGATTCCAGAACCAATTTTAGTTGTTTACGGTGAACCGCCCAAAGCGATCGCGACTACAGACTTACGTCAATCACGAGTTGATGAATTTTTAGCATCGAGGTCTTTACAGCCAAAGAGTAGTAAGGCTTATCAAGCAGACTTACTGGAGTCTAGACTAAGTTGATTAAGAAAATCAGAAAAAGAGCAGGAAGAAGCAACCCAGAGAATGGAGAACTGAGCAAATCCAAGAGAATGAAAAGGAGAATAT
>NZ_NDHW01000045.1 GCF_002251945.1 Pseudanabaena sp. SR411 | reverse complement strand
CCGCCGTCGGCGGGCTTTCAAAAAACCGATTTTTATAATTAGAATTGCGATGGAGTGAATGGCAAGCTATAACTAAGTAGAATTGCTTACAGACGATACGGTGCTAACCTGAATACAATTTGGGATAATGTATCTGAGACAACCAATCGAATTTATCTCTAGTTGCTACGATCTATGATGAAGTGATCCGTTTTTTGTAATATTTATAATATTTTTCCCATCCAAGTGCCTCCCAGTCAAAAAACATGATTGCTATGACAGGTTCCTTGCCTAACTCAGACCTTGTGTCTAATAACTTGACGGACGGACAGGTAGTGAGGAATGCCACATTACACATCCTGTTAGCAGCTATGCGCGTCATGAGTCGTTCTACAGGAGTAATCCGTGTAGAGACAAAATATCATCGGTGGAAATTATTACTTACGGGTGGAGGATTAGTATTAGCAGAAGAAGAAGGTCAAGTCATACCCACATTGGTTCGCAAATACAATAGCAAAGGCATCAATTTTTCGCGCATTCCTGAATGGGAACAGCGCCAAAGCAATCGTCCTTACTGCTACCCTTTTGTGAACAATGTTTATAAAAAACATCCTGAAATTACTAAGGAAGTTTTAAAAGAGGTGATCTTAGAAAACCTGTTGTCATTGCATTTAGAAGATGGGTTTTCGTTTGTGTGGAAACCAGCTAACGATCTACAAATCAATCTACCGATTTGGCAGTTATCAGTACTCGAAAATACCATCACCAATGAAGTCAGACAATGGCAAAAATTTGATTGTGTTAAACATCCTTATCAATTAGTCCAACTCGTTGATGCGGCAAATTTACTAGCGAGGGTGGGCAATGACAATTTCCCTCTTTTTGCTAAGGTCACAACGGGGCAAGATCGCATCTGTGCGATCGCTGATACTTTTAAACAGCCAATTTATCGCACGGCTTTATTGTTGGACAAGTTAGCTCAAAAAAATATTGTGTCAATTGTGCCACTGCAAGAGCGCAAATCCGACAGTGACATTGGTGCGCGTATCCAAGCAAATGCACCAACCGCACCTAAAGACGAGCCTAGAGTCTTTATTGTGGATGACTCACCTGTTTTACTGCAACAAATGCAACGATTGCTGATTAGCTGGGGGTATCAAGTTGACTTTACTGATGATGCAGAAGCCGCTACCGACAAAATCTTAGATTACAAACCGACGATTGTATTTATTGATATCAATATGCCAAGCTTAAATGGATTTGATTTAATTAAACAAATTCGTCGTCAACGTGATTTAGCTACACTATCTTTAGTGTTAGTTACTGCTGAAAATAGTATGACCAATAACTTTAGGGCAAGGTGGGCAAATTGTCGATTTCTAGCCAAGCCAAGATCGTCGTCAGATACACCAAAATTCCGCGACGAATTGCGTAACTTATTGAGAGAACTTGCACCTTTATCAACAGATACATTAGTCTAGGAGAGCAATTTATATCAGTTTTACAAAGGTAAACTTGTGATTCATAAAGAATGTTGGGGGTTACATTCATTCTCAAGTCAGCATAAGTAGCAGTATTTAATTAACTGGATAAAGTTTAGGGTAAAAATCATGAGTGAGCATTTTCTAATAATTGATGATTCCGCGATTCAAAGACATTTATTAACTTCTTTCTTGAGAGATCTTGGACATTCTGTAGATTTTTGCGAGTCAACTATTGGCGCTTTGGATAAAATTATTAACAATTCCTACACAGCAATTTTTTTGGATATTGTGTTGCCAGAACAAGATGGTTATAAGTTTTTGCGAGAACTGCGATCGCATCAGCAACTTACAGATCAGTATGTAATTTTATGCTCAACCAAAAGCACCAAACTGGAAATTGATTATGGGCTAAAACGCGCTAAAGCTAATGACTATTTGCCTAAACCTGTTAGTCGGGAATCCTTATCTGAAGTCTTGAAGAAGTTACCACAACGTGTGAAATGAGCATTCCTGCCAACACAGAGAACTTACTTGATCATCAAGTTGCACCAAGTAATCGATATATTGTGGCAAAAGTTGGCGATCGCTCAGTTACTTTTCCCGATGTTTTAATATCAGAAATTATCATTCTCGAACGCAATGCCATTTTAGCTTTGCCGTTTTACGAAACAGCAATCATTGGTGTAACGCATCATCAAGCAACTGTGATGCCTTTGCTGTTATTACGATTGTTAATGGGGGAGCAACGCACTTTAATCACTGAATCTCTGACAGTGGTGAGGCTGAGTAAACTTGCCGATAATTTGAGTAACAAAAATCTGGGTGGGGTCGGTGTAATCGTGGATCGCGTAATCGGCAGTCTCACTATTAATGAGTATCAAGAGCTAGATATATATGCATCGGAGTTAGTTGATCCATTACTCTCATCGCTCACTACTACCAACCCTGCCACGAACTCTCCAAAAAAAATAAACCAAACAGTAGCGAATATTAAAGAGAACGAGTATACTCCCATTGAAATTATCCTATCGAGTATTCCTAATCATATTTGGCAACCGCAACGCTGGCAGATTTCTAGCTAATGCTTTGCAACCATAAGTACGGAAAGTACGGGTTAAGACATACCTATTTGGCTACATGATTTACATGATTGTGGCGGGTATAGTGTAGGATGATTCTCACAAAAATGCTACGATCCTTTCCCTATAGCGAATGCATATGGCAAGCACATCTAATAAAAATCGAGCGACTTCTTTAGGTAAGAGCGATAAGTCATCTGCAAAGCGATCGCCTAAGTCGCCGACCACCTCCAAACCAAACAAGCCTAAAGGCTCAATGGGGCTGGGATTACTGCTGATTGCGATCGGGACATCGCTAATTGGGCTAGGTGGTTTAGGATATTTTGTCTATCAAGAATTATTAAGTAGCTCACGGCGGGAAGTTGATCGATCTGCCGAAGCTCAAACCCGTCAGCTTGAAGCTAAACTCACCGATGTGCAGCAGACCGTCGATGAAGTTGCGATTGCGTCAAAAATTTTATTGCAACAACAGCCTCGTCCAAGGGTAGCTGCTCCTTTTCAAAAAATAGTGGTTGAGAGTTTACAAAATGCTAACTCTGTCTCAGGTATGGGGATCGCATCAAATGGTAATTTACTATTCCCACCTGCTAAGCCACTTGTACCCTACGTTTGGAAAGAACAGTCTGGGTTAAAGCCTGAGACCTCTGGGCAAAAACTGGCTGCTCCCAATGATAAATTATTGTCTGGCGATCGCCCTGATATTTCCAAAGCCGCCTTTTATCAAGAAACGTTGAAGGGCAAAGCTTCTTGGTCACAGCCATATACTGCTTTAGGCAAGACGATCATTACCTACAGCGCTCCCATCAGTGATGGACAGAAAGTAGTCGGGATCGTTAATGCTGATGCGATCGCCAGTGAGATTTTGTCAGTGGTCGATACAGCGACCCAAAAGCCTACTGATGAAAGCAAAATTGGTTTTGTCGTGGCTAGCAGTAGTGGCAAAGTAATTTCCGCTTCTTACCAGTTTCAGGCAATAGAAACCCAAAATCCCTCGATCACTCAGGCTCTCACTAGTCTGGCTCAACAAGCTAAAACCGAACCATCGGGAATTGTCCAAACTGGAGGCTATCTCTGGGCATACCGCAAAATCGCAGGCAGCGATTTGCTCGTTGCCACGCAGTTACCTGAAGCGGAAATCACCAATAAGCTCATAGTTTTAGTCGGTGGTACGGCTGTTGGCATCAGCGCAATTTTAGCGATCGCCATTTTAGGATTTGTCAATTCCCTCAAAAAGCGACTTCATCCGCTTACGGAAGAATGCGATCGCTTCTTAAGTCAGCAAGGAAATTCAAGTGTAAATATTACAGGCAAAGATGAAATCGATCATCTTGGACTCTCACTCAAAAGTACTTTTCAACAAGTTAAAACCAATGAAATTCGCTTGCGTGGTGAATTAAGTCAATCATCTTCCTCCGATGACATCTCAACAGCAGCCCAAATCCAACAGAATTTCGCAGAAACTGAGCTAATGGAGGCGGAAGTCGGGGATCTTCTAGATGTCGTCTCATCAATGGAAGAGGGAGATCTGACCATAGAAGCCCAAGTAAATGACCGCGCCACAGGACTAGTTGCCGATACACTTAACCGCTTACGCGAAAAACTGGTGGAGATTATCTCCAGCGTCTTGGGTACAGCGCAACAAGTAGCACAGGGAGCCGCCGATCTCGAAGAATTAGCCAAAACCGTAGTGCTGAACACTGCCGAACAAGCTCAATCAGTTACCCAAGGTCAAGCCTTAACTGAACAAGTAGCGGCGATTGCGGAGCGATCGGCTGCACAGGTCAATGTTGCCAACCAATCACTCCAAGAAGTCCGCGACACCGTTGCTTCTGGACAAACCGCAATTAATACACTGACTGACAGCATCACCGTATTGCAGACAGGTTCAGCCCAGATTGTACAGAGGATGAAAACACTGGGTGAGTTCGTTGGCTTGGCAGAACAGTTTGTGCAAGATCAAGGACAAATTGCTTCGTTAACCCAAGTGCTGGCTCTTAATGCCACCCTTGTCGCAGCCCGCGCTGCTGAACAAAAAGATCCTAAACAATTTGCTAGCGTGGCTCGTGAATTTGAATCGATCGCAGGTCAAGTTAACGATTTGGCAACGCAAACCAATGACGGATTGACGGTACTGCAACAACGCACCTCTCAAATCCAAACCGTGGTAACAGCGATCGATGCTGAAGTACAGAATTTAAGTGGACTGGTTGCTGGCTTCACGTCGGGCGTAGAGTCATCGCAATCTGCCTTCAATAGCATCCAAAGTGCTACTGAAGAAGTTGTGCAAATTGGACAAACTATTACTGAGTCTAGTACCGAAATCGCAGATGCGGCAGGATCTACGGCTAGTTATATCAGTGAAATTGCCCAACTCGCTGATCGTACTGCTGACCTCACGCGATCGGCTAGACAACAAGCTGAAGCCATGGGAAATCAAGCTCAGCAATTATTACAAGGCATTCAGTTTTTCCGCTTGCCTGAATCATCTGAGTTAGTAAGCCCTGCGAATAATGCGGTTTCAGAATTTGAGTTTAACAGTCCTGATACATCAGGCAATAGTTTGTTTGATTCCTCATCAGAATCGAGTAGTACTGAAGCTAATAATTTAGGTTTGGTTGTACCTGCGATCGCCGTAGCTGCGACAGCAACAGCAGTCACTTTATCTCAGTCAGAACAGCAGGAAGCATTTACAGCCAAATATGCCACACCTGATGATGAAGACAACACTGCTACTGATAGTAGATATCTTGAAAATCTACTCGACGATGGTATTAACAGTGAGTTAGCCGAAAATAATTCCATCGAATTACCTCCAGAGCAAATTTTTGATTCTATTTCAGAAAACTTCATCTCAGAAGATGTTCTTGACAACCAAAATCAAGATTCAACAGTATATTCTGATATGACAGATATATCTTTAATAGAAGAATCACTCCTTGCTGATCTCAAACAAGAAATCTATAATGAATCTTCACTTGACGAAGTATCTGATACTGAAGCAACGTTAAAAAATCCCATGGAGGGAGTTAACGAGTTTGCAATTGATGACGCTTCCAGTGATCCGATGATTGCCTCAGCTACATCTTCATTCTTAGAAGACACAGCTTTTGGAACTCCATCACCACTTGCTGAAGATGCAAATCTTCATTTGCCAGCTTTTGTTGATTTCACAATTCCTGATCTGGATGATGATTTTCAGATCCCAAAAATGAATATAGAATCCTCGTTGGATGATTCAAGTTCATTCTTTGACAGTAGTACTTTAATTCAAGAGACGGAAATAGATACATCTGGAATAGATTTCGATCCATTTGCTATGGATGATCAGACATCTATGCAGTCATTAGTAGAAGAGGATGATTATGCGATCGCTGATGAGGATGAGATTCTAACTCCATTGGATGGAAGTGATCCCGCAGATGCTCTCGTGGATAATCCAGATGACATTGCAGACAATTTTGAATTTACTGAGTTTGAAGATTATAGCCAATACGCATCGAACGACGCAATCAATGAATCTTTAGAGCAGTCTCTAGCAAGTCCTCCTAACGACGCTTTTAGCGATACTTTCGATATATCTTTTGATGAGTCACCATTTGATAGAGCTTTGAATGAAGCTCTTAGTGATTCTCTAGAGCAGCCTTTTGATACTGACAGTACTTTTGAAGAGTCAATTCCAGAAGGGTTGGATGATGAGCTGGCTGATTTACCAGCACAAATTCCTGATGTTTATCTTGATGCATCTTCAGATGATGAATTTGCAGAAGAGTTTACTTTTGAAATGGATGAAAATCCTTTAACAAATGATGCTAACTTGGCTGAAAATGATAGTCTCATTGATACGAGTCTCAATGATAGCTTTACAGAAGAAACCATTGAAGCTTTTGAAGATCAATTTGCTGATCAAACAGATGGTTATATGATTTCGGCGATCGCGCCAGAATTGGAGATTACACCATCATCTGTCAATGATATAGAACAGTCATCAACTGAGTTTACTTTTGAAGTAGATGAATCCTTGTCAAAGGCTTCTTCTGATTCAGATGAAGTAGCAGTCTTTTCTGATGGATTTTTTGATAATAGTCCTAGTCAAGAAAGTGACGAACTTATTTCTAATCCATTTGATTTTCCCTCAAGTCTTCAAAGCGATGATCCTTTTGCTTCAGAATCTCAACAGCAAGAGATATCGTTGTTAGAGCTACCTGACGAGCAATTAGAGGATGAAGATTTGTCCTCGTTGTTTAATGAAATTAACGAGGTTGAAGAAAATCTAGAAGATCAACTTGAGATTGAACAAAATCCAACTGGTAGCCTATCGGAACAGCCTGATGAGCTAGACTCAATCTGGCAACTTGAAGAGACTGGCTCTAATGAATCAGACTTGTCTGATACTTTTGAGACAAGTACAATCTCAGCTAGCGAAAATTTCGCCGATCCATTTGACATTTCTATCAATCTTCAAGAAGAGTCTTTTGCGCCAGAATCAGAGAATGCTTTAGAAATAGATACACCAGAAGATGCACTATTAGATTTGTCTGATCAACAGTTAGATGATCAACTAGACGATCAACCTGATGAACTTTCTGAAGACTTCTCTTTTGAAATAGAAGATAACTTATCGGCTGATCATCCTGCTCTCGCTAATGTTGAGCAACTATTTGATGAAGGTATCACAGAATCTATCGATCCCTTTATTACGCAAGTCAACCCTCAAGAGTATATTGATAATGATGATGCATTTATTGCAGGATTTGAGACATATCCTGAAGTTGAAGATGCAGGGGTTTCAACTCTGACAGAACAGGAGTCAGAGACTGCTTTCCCTTCATTGTTTGACGAAAGTGAAGATCTAGATGAGCAGACCTCAGAGCTAATTTGGCAAACTGAGGGACTCGAATCAGGTTTAGTCCCTCCCGCTGACGTTCCAGAAGATCTCTCTGAAGTCCAAACTTCAGTTGTGACCAATATCTCTAGTTCAACTTTTGGTCTGCCAGACATGTCACAGATCGAAGAAATCGACTATGGCTTATCGGATCAAGTATTTAGCTTTGATACATCTAATGATTTTGATGCTTTAACTGGTTCTTTAGACGAAGAATCTCCTGTAGATTTCGCTGAAGGTTTGTTAATTGACGGAGAAGAAGATGTCTCCTCAATATTTGGCAACAATTTAGAGCAAGAACCAGAGTTAGACTATCAGGAATTTATAAATAGTTCTGAGGCTAATAACCTAGATATAGACGAGAATGCATCAACTTTTGAGGAGCTTACTGAAGACATAGAAACTGATGACGAATCAATTCTGTTTAGTGAAATCTTAGAAGTAGAAGATTCCATAAACAACTCTATGGAGCCAGAAGAGTCATTTGTTTTTGATGCGATCGCTGAAAATCTAGCTGAAGATTCTATGGCAAGCTTTTCAGAATTTAGTATCTCTGAAGCTAGCAACTTGGAATTAGATTCAGAATCTCCTGAATCCATACCCGATCTTTCTCTGGATTTTTCAGATAATTGGTTTGACGAAGTTACAGACGAAGATGAAAACAGCCCCAAATTTGCTAGTTTAGACGATGAAGATATATCTATTGGATATCCATCTGAAGATGCAATTGCGGAAATGTCAAATGTCGATTCCTATGAGTTTGCTGATAATTTACTAGACAGTCTAATGGATGAATCTGATGAGAAATTTGACGATTTATCTATGGATTTACCAGATTTAGAAGCATTACCAGACTTTCCTAGTCTTAACGATGATCCTTTTGGAACTGAAGATAACGGAAATGAATTTGGCGATGATCCTGAGTTTGACTTTTCTGCCTTTGATGTACCAGTTACAGATTCAGTTAATACAGCTAGAGCAGAAATTGATGATTTCCTTTCAGGTGCTTTAGGGCTACCAGAGATTGTGGAAGAAAATACTAAACCTAAATCTCAGGAAACTACATCTTTAGATGCTGACAATAATCCTCTACAAATACCCAAATCAGAAGCGAATGAAACCTAATTTTAGATAATGAAGTAGAACTTCGGCATAATTAACAACCAGAAGATGAGTTGCGGCGCAAAGCGCCGCAACTCGCCTCTTGGATTTTAGCTAACTCTTTTGTGAATTGATATAGCAACGTAAGAGATAGCTAGGACAAATCAAAACCCACAAAGATAAATGGCGGCGCAAAGCGCCGCCATTTATCTTTGTGGGTTTTAAGCAAAACTTACATTGCTATAGAATACTAAAATACGAGGAGCCAATCAGGCGTAGTTTTAAAAGTTTCTAAACAATAAATTTCTCTGTTAAAAATATGTCTTTTTTTAAATCTTTTAAATCTGAACCATTTTTATGGATTCATTTATCGGGAATTATAGCTTTTCCGATCTTCTTAGGAATTACTTGGCTAGGGTTATCAATTAGCGATCGCCTATCGCTATTTTGGATAGAAATATTGCTAATGCTGGTAATTGGGATTGTTCCCGTATTTCTCATGCAATGGTCACGCCCCTTTGAAATTTTTAGTTTGCTAGTCTTAGCAATGAAGCCCGACAAAATCACTGATCAGCAACGTCAGATTTTGAGTCTTTTTAAGATGCCAAAGCAACGCCTTCTCAGTGCGATTACAGCTTTAGCAATGTTAGGAATATTATATGGGCTGTATCAACTTCCGCCCTTATCATTGAGCGAATCATTAAGTGAAGTTCCAATGCTTGCTCAAGTTAAATCTTTAGGAATGATTATTGCCTATGTTGCCTTTGCAGGAGCAAATTTGTTTTTACAAGTTCCCATTAGCGTTTTAGGTGTGTTGTCAAATAACGAACAGCAATTTGCAGCGATCGCCCCATACCCAACTGAGAAGATCCTCCAAGACTTTACCTTGGCTGGTTTTCAAGTCGATAAAATTATTGCGATCGAGCAAGCATCCATCCAAAAGTAAAAGTACTATTCTAGCTATACCCAAAAGAGAGTGCGGCGCGAAGCGCCGCACTCGGTAGTCCTTAACCATACAAGTCCTTTCCTTTGCAGGACTACCTATAGCAACGCAAGAGATAGCTCGGACAAAAATCAAAACCCAAAATATGAGTGGCGGCGCAAAGCTCCGCCACTCATATTTTGGGTTTTATGCCCTAAAACTTACATTGCTATAGCCATTTTGTGTTTTTAAAATCCTTACTGGGTTTAGTTTTTAATTCACAAAAGTATTGTCACACTTTCGTGAACTGGTATAACTGACTAGAGCTTTGTTTTACAAGTAGGCGATCGCACATAAACTCAGCGCCTCAGTCCACTCAACGATCGCACCGTAGGTATCGCCAGTCTGTCCGCCGAGTTGACGATTAAACCATGCACCGATGAGCCATGTAAAACTAAAACCAATTACAGTTAAACCAATTCCCAAATAAAGCGAGTTGTAAAAATAGCCGATCGCTAGATTGCCAGCCGTTAATAGAATCGCCACAAGCCACACTTGCCAGTGGTGCAAATCTTCTTGATGAAATTTGCCTTTGCCGATCGCTTTGAGATAGGGATAAGCCATAATGGCGCGAAGCTGTCCCCACCTTGCCCATGCCCAAACACTAGTTAAAATCCACAAGCGTTGATCTTTAATGGCGGCAAGCGCGATAACTTTTAACAACAAAATTGTGATTCCTGCGATCGCCCCGAAAGCACCAGTATTACTATCTGCCATCACCTCAAGGCGACGATGAGGATCAGTGACGGCTAGCCCATCGGCAGTATCCATCGCGCCATCAAGATGTAATCCGCCTGTAATTAATAGTCCTAATAAAATTGTCAGTAGCGATCGCAGATATCTAAATTCTGGGTCAGGTTTGAGCAGTCCTAAGCACAGGTCAAAAGAGGCGATCTCCACACCGATAAAAATACCGATTAGTGGCGCATAGAAAGCAATTCCCCGAAAATCGAGTGTTCCCTGCGGACGCAAAGGCAAACAAGTATAAAAAATAAGTGCTGCGTGAAATTTCCGCCAATGCTGCATTTGAAAACCCCATAGATTTAGAGATCGCGCGAATCGTCTTTTCTAATTTATGGGGTTTCTGTATCTTAGGTACTAAAAATCGGGAAATTGGGTGCGATGAAAGCTAGATTTAGTTAGGATAGAGAAATATTTTTATATAAAAATTTTTATACAGAGCATGATAAAACAGCGTCGTATTTGGTCTTGGCTCGTAATTGGTTTAGTAACGATCGCCATGCAGTTTTTCTGGATTGGTGGCGCAAATGCTGCGGTGACCGACTATTTACAAGAACAAAAATTCCTAACAAATGTTTGGCAAATCGTCAACCGTTCCTATGTAGACGCTGATTTTAATCATCAAAACTGGTACAAAGTCCGTCGTCAGTTTGTCAATCGCAAATTTAACAGCCGAGAAGATACCTATCAAGCGATTCGGGAAATGCTTGCTACTCTAGACGATCCTTTTACGCGCTTGCTAGAGCCAGACAAGTTTAAGAGTATGCAAACCAGCACATCAGGAGCATTAACAGGTGTAGGTCTACAAATTGCCGTTGATGAACCAGATAATAATGTCACCGTGATTGCACCGATTGAAGGCTCACCTGCGGATGTGGCGGGTGTGCGATCGCGCGATCGCATTGTTGGCATCGATAACATTCCCACGAAGGGCTTAAGCCTCGATGAATGTGCCAACAGAATGCGTGGAGCGATCGGTTCAGAAGTGAAGCTCAGTTTAGAGCGTCCACTCGCTGATAGCAAAGGCTTTGAGAAACTTGATGTCTTGATTAAGCGCGATCGCATTGCGGTTACGCCGATCATTGCCAAGCTCAATCAAGAACAGAATCATAAAGTTGGTTATATTCGCTTAAATCAGTTCAATGGTAATGCCTCCGCAGATATGGAAAAGACTCTTAAGAAGTTTAAGTCTGAAGGAGCCGATCGCTATGTTCTCGATCTACGCGGCAACCCTGGTGGACTCTTCGATGCAGGTTTACAGATTGCCAGAATGTGGATTCCTGAAGGAACTGTTGTTTACACGGTTGACCGTCATGGCATTCAAGAGAGTTTTGAGGCGAAAGGCGATGCAATTACCACTGATCCCTTAGTTGTTCTTACCGATGGCGGCAGTGCTAGTGCTAGTGAAATTCTCGCTGGGGCATTACAAGATAATGATCGCGCTCAACTCGTTGGCACGAAAACCTATGGCAAAGGCTTAATTCAATCGCTCTATGAATTAGAAGATGGTGCAGGGCTAGCCGTAACGATCGCGAAATATGAAACTCCATTACATCACAATATCCATAAGCGTGGAATTATTCCTAATGTGGAGGTTTCGCTTAATGAACCAATCACCCGTAAGCAACTTGGTACAAAGGAAGATCCACAATATGTAGCGGCTCTATCAGTTTTAGATGGAACTTATAAAAATGTAATTGCGAAGTCTACTAATTAACTCCCCTCTAATACCAATTCACGAAAGTATTGCAACACTTTTGTGAATTAAAAACCAAACCCAGTAAGGGTTTTAAAAACACAAAATGGCGTAGCCATTTTGTGTTTTGGTATAAATTGATTTATTTGGGATTTTTAATTGCGCCCATGAAGATGATTGTGCCAGTTTGTCGATCGCTAATTGTAAAGAAAAATGGGCGGTTGACGATCATCTGAAACGGTTTCTCTTCATTAGGTCTAGCCGAAGTTACGCGCATCTCGATAGAAGTAACTGCCGCCGCTTCCGTACCTTCTTCGTTGACTTCGACAAAGGTTTTATGCTTCACATCGCTGATAAAAGATTTCACAGTTGAGAGATTGCGAAAATCTGCTTGACCGCGATCAAATGCGATCGCCATCCCCATATTTTGCAAAGCATTTTTAAGACTAGTCTCGTATTCCACTTTAAAGCGTGGCAATTGAATCAAGCCTTCTCTACGCGTAAATTTGGTTGACCATTCTTGCCAATTTGTTGCTGTCAGTTGTTGCTGAAACTCCACGAGATTAGAGCTAGACTTTGGTAAGAATACCTCCATACTGAAGCGTCCAGAACCGTAGGGAAGACTAATCGCTTGAAAGTTGGGCGCATCGTAATAGCGATATTCACCAGAGCGAGACATGGCAGGATGTTGAATCTTTGTGCCGTCGGCAAGGGTAAAGGGCTGAGGCTTGGTGAGCGATTTTTCAAAGGGAGCTTCCCATTTGCCTTTAAAGTAAACAGCATTAATCAAGAAGAGTAAACTATCGGGATCGATGCGATCCACGATTTTCTCAATTTTGTCTTTAGTATTTTGCTTTACCCAAGCATTAATCGTATTTACGGAATTAGGATCATTAAAATTAAGATTAGTAATTTCGGCTTGATAGAACTCCTTTACTCTATTCAAAAAAGATGATTCTAAAGCAATATCTTTTCTTGCCCAGAGTGAGTTCGCAATATTTAACTCAACATTGGTATCGCCATTAGCTAACAATTGTTGAATATTCCGATTGTAGTCATTTATCTCATCGATTTTGAGACCCTGTAGTTCTAAAGCCTGGGCGATCGCCTGTTGAGTTTCACCACTCGCACCGTTATAGGTCATCGATAAAGCGATCGATACACTCGCAGGAGAGATGAATATATTTTTATTAGTGTCTTGTTTAGCAATGCGATCAAATAGATTAAATCCAAAACTGGTACTTGCCTTAACTAAACGCTCATCAAGTTTCACTTTGCGATTATTAGCACTATTATTGACGATTGGTTTTGGAGATGTAGCGACAGTGGGGGCTGGGCTAACTGTGCTAATTAGTGAAACTTGAGGATTAGAACTGTTTGGTGCTGCACATCCCATCAGGGCTAAAGCTAAAAGGCTGATAATCGTGGCACGATAACAAGTTTTCATAATGCTGATTTCTAAACCTCAAGATTTCTACATTTTTAGCTTAGGACATAATTTACGATCGCTTATCGTCGTTACATTTTCTGTAACTCAATGTGATGTGCAATGCGAGCGCGATTGACTTAGACTGGAAATCGGTAGTCCTAAAAAGGTAAGGATAGGCTGCGCGAAGCGCAGCCTATCCTTGCCCCAAATCCTTTCCTTGGCAGGGCAGGGCTACCTGCACTACTGCTAAAACTTGCTTTGAAGAGGAACGTATGGGAACTTGGGCTGTTGATTCCTTTGGAAATGATGATGCTTGTGACTGGACTTATGAACTTGAAAAAGCTAAAGACCTCTCACCAGTTGAAGATGCGCTAAATGCAGTGCTGAATTGTGGTGATGAAGGCGTGGAATCCTCTGAAGCAACTGAGGCGATCGCGGCGATCGAAGTGCTTGCCCGATTGCAAGGCAATTGGGGCAAGCGTAGCGCCTATTCCGAGAGACTTGACAATTGGGTTGAAGCCAACAAAATTAAGCCATCAACAGCTTTAGTCCAAAAAGCTCATTTAGCCATCGAATGCATTCTTGCTGAAAATTCTGAATTGAAAGAATTATGGCAAGACAGTGATGAATATGAAGCTTGGTTAGCATCCGTCAATGATTTAAAGAATCGTGTCAATTTATAAAATTTCCGCTCATCTAGGTAAATAGGTGGAAGGAGGGAAAAGAAGACAATGCTATCGCTTTAGCTTTTAGCCAAAGCGATAGCCTTTGCCATATACAGTATTGATCAAAGAAATTGGGCGATCGCGATCAATTTTGCGGCGCAATAACTTGATCTGTGCAGCTAAGGCATTACTAGTGGGGGCATCTTCGCCTTCCTTCCAAAGATGTTGTGAGATCAGTTCATGACTTAGCAATTGATTAGGACGCAACATAAAATATTCTAAGAGTTGATATTCTCTCTCGGTTAAAGCGATCGCCACTTGATCTCGATATACAACTTGATTATCGCGATCAAGTTCCAAATCTCCATAACTTAATTTTGCAGGTTCACTAGTTAAGGCGATCGGCGATGGTGCGCGTCGCAGTAAAGCTCTGACTCGCGCTAGCAATTCTCGCAATTCAAAGGGTTTGACCAGATAGTCATCAGCTCCACTGTCCAACCCTGCCACGCGATCATCAAGGGTATCTTTGGCTGTAAGAATCAGGACTGGGGTACTATCTCCTTTTTGACGCAATTCACTACAAATCTCCACTCCTGATTTCTCAGGCATCATCCAATCCAAAATCAATAGGTCATAATCACCTGTATTAGCTAAGTCCCAACCGCGATCGCCACTATTTGCACTATCAACCACATACCCCTGATTTGTCAAAATCCGTTGTAATGGCTCAGCTAGTTCTTCTTCATCGTCTACCAATAAGATCCGCATAAATCTCCATCATTGCCGCAATTTTTATTATAAAACCGATTTTTTGTGGCGCGGCAAAGCCGTATCACAAAAAACGGTTCTTTATTTGACGGCTGTTCCTAACTTGCCATTTTTAGTAATAGTTCTGAATCCAGTAAAAATACAGTTTGCGGTTCAGATTTTTTGATTGATACCTGCATCATATGGCTAGCAATTCCTAGCGTGTCGCGATCGCGATATTCGGCTGGTACTGGTTGTAACTTATGCACAGGAACATCTTCCACATTAGGTAAAGCGGCGATCGTCAGACCATACAAGCTATGTTTACCTGCAAAAATCACCAAAAAGCCTTTAGTTAGATTTGTCTCTTGACTATAGATTTGCTTATATAAATCAATCACTAAAACTTCTTGATCTTCATAGTTAGTTATTCCCAATAACTTGTCACCACTGCGATAAATTTTTGGTAAAGGGATAATCCGCACCACACTATCAATTCCCATCGCTAAATTGAGATTTCCCATCGAGAAGATTAGGAATTTAAGTGTTTCTTCTTTCTTTTTGTTGCTAAGCATAGTAGTTAATTATAATTTCGTATAGGCAGTACTTCGCGCCATCTATACGAGGAGACTTTGAATAGTTTTGATTAGTTCTTGCTCTAGATAAGGTTTGGTGAGATATCCTGAAGCCCCAAGCATTTGAGCAACACCGCGATGTTTAGCGCCACTACGAGAAGTGAGCATCACAATGGGGATATTTAAATAGCGAGGCTCTTTACGACAGGCTGCTAAAAATTCAAATCCATTCATGTTTGGCATTTCCACATCACACAATACAGCTTGAATTTCAGAGGATCTCGCAAGTTGCTCGATCGCCTCACGCCCATCAACTGCTTGGATCACCTGATAACCAAATTTTTCTAGAGTCAAATAAAGTGCTTGGCGAGCAGTGAGTGAATCATCCACAATTAGAAGCGTTTTCCTTTGGATGAACTTTGGTTTAGAGTCCAATAATGGTGGGGTGGAAATAGCATTATTGATAGATAGATATCCTCCAACTGTTGTATGGACTGATTTCTTAATCGAAAACAAAGCTGAAGTATCAATTACTGGCACAAGTGTGCCATTGCCCAATACGGTACAACCATAAAGATAGGGTGGTGGCGCGATCGCTTTTCCAAAAGGCTTAATGGCTAATTCCTGCTCATTGAGTACGCGATCTATAGGTAGGGCCACAACTTGATCGCCATCAGAAAATAGTAGCAAGGTAGTCTGATTTTCTTCAGCGAATGATTCAGTATTGAATATGTCTAGGGATTGTTTGGGTAATGGATAGCCATCCGCAAATAGGTCGGTGGGATATAGGGGAATCAACCGATCTTCAAAACGGTAAAACTCTTTGCTTTGAATAGTTTGCACCTCGCTAGCATCAATGGTGACGATTCCCAGTAAAGTATCGATCGCGATCGCTAATAATCGCTCTTTAATACTGAAGATCATCAACTTAGCTATGCTCAAAGTGAGCGGTAATTTAATGGTAAAAGTCGTACCTTGTCCTATTTCTGACTTAATTTCAATTGATCCTTTGAGACTGCGGACTTGCTCTTGGACAGTTGATAGCCCCATGCCTCGACCTGATAACTCAGTCACGACATCTGCTGTCGAAAAACTAGGCTCGAATAGAAGTTGATAGATCTCTTCATTAGTAACCTGATCCGCTTTGGCAAATTCCAATACACCAGATTCGATCGCCTTCGCTTTGATATTCGCAGGGTTAATGCCCTGACCATCATCTTTGATCTCGATATAGGTTTGATTGCCGCGATAATAAGCACGAATCTCAATGGTTGCAATTAAAGGCTTGCCGAGTTCTAAACGCTTTTGCGTAGACTCAGTACCATGATCGAAGGCATTGCGGACTAAATGCACAAAGGGATCATAAAGTTTTTCCAGTACGGATTTATCAACTAATGTCCCTGCACCAAATAGTTTTAGATTGACCTGTTTATTATATTTATTGGACATCTCCCGCACCATGCGCGGCAAGCTGCTAAGGATATCGCCTAAGGGCAACATCCTTGACCACAAGAGGTCATACCGTAACTGCTTCAGGATTTGCTGTTTGCGTCGTTGAGTTTGCTGCGTTTGTTGCATTAAAACCTTCATGTCGCGCATTCCTTCGTCCATTTGCGCGATATCTTCGAGGGCTTCTTGGATAAAGCTATGCAGATGACCATAGGAATCCATTTGTAATGGATCGAAATCTGCTAGTAGACTCGCCGAAGCAGAAAAATTGGTGGGAATAGCATTAAGATGGGAAGAATCTACAGTTATTTCTTGCGTTCTAACTTGCGATCGCTGCGCTTTATCCAACCAAGTTTGGAGATTTTTAGAAAGTTGATCAAAACTTTTGAATTGCTTTTGAATGCGTTCAATTTTAGATTGAAGCTGCTGATTTTGGAGAATCGAAGCATTTTCTTGGGTCACTAATTCACTAGAAAAATTATTCAATCGATCTAATCTGGGCAAATCGACTCGGATGGTTTCGGCGATGTAAGGAGTGACAGTGGGAGGAATATTGACAGTTTTTTTGGGAATATAATTAGCTAGGATCGGCTTGGTGTCATCTGTAGAACTAGCTAAAGAAGAAGTGTTTTGCTCGGTTAATGAAGACTCTGGAGATTCAAAGAAACTAGATAATTCAGATATATCGGATACTGCATCAAAATCATTGAAGTCACTTTTCCCTAGAGGTGCATAGTCGTCCTCTAAACTTGATTCTGAAGAGGAAGAAGTGGAAAAAATATCAAAATTTTGATCTGAATCTAGTTGATCAATATCGATATCATCAATAGTTACTTCGTCAAGGCTATATAGTTCTGTTTTTGCTTTCAATAAGTCTAAATTGATTAAGGAGATATCATCAGGATGATCAAATTCTTGACTATCAGCAAACAGATTTAAGCTTGTTCCTAGGGTTATTTCTGAACTGATTTCTGGACTTACTTCTAGAAAATCATCGGCAAAACTATCAGAGATTAAATCTTCTTGAGTTTTGCTGTGCGTATTTATTTGAATTTTGCTTTGAGCTTCTTTTGGTGGATCGGACAGAGGATCTGGAAATTTAATTTCATTTAGTTCTTGCTCTAAAGAGAGAAACCAATCATCAGCATTATCAAACTCCTCCTCAAAAGGATTTTCTTCCGATAAAGTTGCCATCTTTACTATCTGACTTGCTTGATCTGGAGCCGTTTGAGCATGGGATTTTGTCAGCGCGATTAACTCTTGACTAAGTTGCCCACCTTGCGCGCGATCGCCTGCTAAGACCTCGGCACGGGCTGCTTCAAAATTAGCGACAGCCACCTTTCCTACCAAAATGGGATTGTCAGGATGCTGTTCGAGCGCCTGTAATGTGGCTTGGGCGATCGCTTTAAACCCAGATAAATTTAATAGTTCGCCGATACCACTAAATACTTCTACTTGCGCTCGAATTTCCCCTGTCACAGGCACACCTTCAGGATTAGCCAGCACACTTTGCAACCGTACAATTCCCTGCTGCACATCGCCCTCAAACACGATCTGCACAATATCAACACCTAACTCGGCTGCTGTCGGTAATTCAACATCCTCATCCGTATCACCCAAATACAGCTTTAGCACTTCAAATACTGGCTCGGCGGCGGCGATCGCGGTCGCAGATTCGTAATGTCCTGATTGCAGTTGATCCATTAATGGCAGACGCAAACAGTCATAAGCCTGTAATAACAAGCCCTCCACATCGGCATCAATCTCGCCTTCAAAACGATAAAGCGATCGAAAGACATCTTCTAATTGATGGGCGATCGTTTTAATACCTTCTAGATTCAGGCTAGCTGAGCCTCCCTTAATGGAGTGGGCAGCCCGCATAATCGCGTGAATATTCGCAGTACTTCGGTCTTCACGTAGAGAGAGCAATCCAGTCTCAATCGTCTGCAAAAATTCAGGTGCTTCTTGCTTGAAAAATTGATAGGCTTGATCGTGAATTTCTGTTTCTGTACTGTACATGGCTGCTATCCTACTGCTTTTGGCTGATTCTCTGTCCTGATTCTTTTGATTAGATTCTAAGCGTTGACTTTAAATTGAGCGACACTAACTTGCAATTCTTCCGCAACTTTCAGTAATTCGCTAAAAGCATCATTCAGGTTTTGGGCATAACTAGAGTTAGAAGTAGCGATCGCTGCTACGTTTTGAATTGTTTGGCTAGCTTGATCCGAGGTTTGTGATTGCAAAGCGGATGCTTGAGCGATTTCTCTGACTAGTTGGTTAACCTGTTGACTGGAAGCCGAAATATCCGTCAGTTTTTGGCGAGTTTCTTCAACCAATTGCGAACCACTGTTCACTTGTTTTGTCCCCATCGCCATCGCTTTGACCAAATCATTAACCTGCGCCTGAATTTCTTCGATCAATTGCCGAATTTCGGTGGTAGCTTTTGCTGATCGTTGAGCCAGCGCTCGGACTTCGTTGGCAACTACCCCAAAGCCTTGACCTTCTTCCCCCGCCCTTGCGGCTTCAATGGAAGCATTTAGGGCGAGCATATTTGTCTGGCTGGCAAAGCCGCTAATCAGTTTGACGACCTTCGAGATTTTCTGTGAAGCTTCTCCCAACTGCTGCACTTTTCCGGCAGTTTCCGAGACGGTTTCCCGAATCGCAGTGAAACCTTCAACGGTACTATTCATCGCCGCATCACCTTCAAGCAATGCTTGGTTTGCTGATTCCACTTGTGCTTCAGCTAGGACTGCACGCATCTCTACACCTGCGATCAATTCGGTGAGTATTTGGATGCGTTCAAGGGTTTGGGAAATCGCAAGTACCTGTTCTGCGGCTCCGTCGGATACGTTTTGCATAGTTGGTTGATTCTGCAAAACAGTTTGAGATACAGATTGCGAAGCGGATTGGACTTCTAATACTAGTTTGCGAAGGTTTCTAATGGTGGCGTTATAGGAATCGGCGATCGTGCCAATTTCATCTTCTGTTACCTTAGCGCGAATGGTTAAGTCTCCACGACTGATCGGATCAACTTCGATCAGTAATTCCAAGGCTCGTTTTTGGATAAACTCGGTGGCTTTTTTTTGTTCCTGAATGCGTAGCTCTGCTTCAGCCTGAGCAACTTCCTGTCTAGCTTCAGCAATACGTTCAGCTTCTAGTTGCTTTTCGGCAATTAGCAATTCTAGCTGCTCCGCCATGTTATTTAACTCTTGTGATAATGTGCCAATTTCATCACGGCGATCGCTATCGTCCAAGCGCCCACCCATTTCTCCCAGACCAATTTTTTGGGTGAAGCTAGACAAAAGACGTAAAGGACGCGCAAAGGAAATCGCAACAATAATCCCGATTGCACCAGCGACAAGAATTGAAATCCCTGCGATCGCATAGCCTACATTAGATAGGTTACTAACGAATTCTTGAATTTCTGATAGCGGACGACCTACATAAGCAATGCCAACGGGTTTAGCATTCTCATCAATGAGCTTACGGTGATCGTAAAGAGGGGCATAAAATGTGAGGTAATTGATCCCTGTGATGTTTGTTTCCCCAACATATTCCTGTCCTTGTTGAAGTACAGCATCAGAAACCTCACGGGCTGAACGAGTACCGATCGCTCTGGTCTTGTCGGGATTTTTGGTATTGGGATCGACGTAAGGAACATTGGTGGTAACGCGCCAATCCTGAGCGAAGATCGTCGCAGTGGGCATATTGTAGCGCTTAGAGAACTTGTCAACGATGCCATAGTTGCGGTTGAGTAACGCTCCCACCACGGCTGTACCAACGATGCGTCCTTTAACTTTGATCGGGTATACAGCCATGCTGATCAGCCCAGATTTACCCTGTTCAATTTCGTAGGTTCCTGCTGGTGCTGGCTGCTTAGCTTCCGCAAGTCCTTGAATTGCTTGAGGACGAAGACCAATATTGGCAGGTTTTTCTAGTCCTAGGGCTTGTAAATCCGAGGATTTTACTAGTTCGATGCCGTACATTGGTGTACCCGTGGCGATCGCATTTTTGACAATTGGTAAATTTGCCAAATTACTACCAGTGGGGATAGTCCCCTGTTTGTATAATTGCGGAATTAGTTCTAGTTGATCTTTTTGATCTTTGGTTGCAAGCAGTGGGAACTTGGTAAAATCTTCGTCAAGGATGAGCGTATTTCCTTCAATGCTTCGCCCACGGCTATCTGTAACGATTTTTACATTTTTAATAGATTCTGGATCAACACCTTCGCTACTCACTTGTAGCAACGGTTGCAGACTGGCGCGTTTGGATGCTAGTTCTGTAGCATCGTTGAGATCAAAACTATTTGCCTCGATCGCTTTGGCGATCGCTTCGGCATCCTGTTTACTTTCATTATTTGTCCAAAGTACATATTCTGAAACAAAGAACGAACCCTTTTCTTGCACTGAAGTTTTTAATTCTTTAAGGGAAGCTTGCTCTGAGGATTTAACCAGAATTTGAGTGACGATTAATACGGGCAAACCTGAAGCCAATAACAGCACAATCGACAATTTCCAACGTACACTCAAGTTATTCCAAGCTTGGGCTGGTAGTTTCCAGAAGGGAACTCTGGGTTTCAATATAGATGACGCTCTCTCTGGCGATGATATTTTCGTGATTGATTTTAACGATGGAATTTGGGCTGGATTTTCAGAGGGAGGGATTTCTGGCTTGTCTTTAATTAACATAGTCTTCTCTAAATCTTAGGATCAATATTTAATTAGTTTATTCAGTGCTTTGCACTGAATAAACTAAACTTAAGCGACTTTGAACTGAGCTACACTTACCTGTAAATCTTGAGCAACTTGCAAAAGCTCAGAGAATGATCGCGCCACATCTTCAGACTGTTTCGAGGTATCCGCCGCGATCGCCGAGACTTCTTGCATCGTCTGACCCATGCGATCGGAAGTTTTGGTTTGGGTATCTGCTGCGATCGCAATCTCTCGCACAATGGAGTTGACCTGCTTACTGACTGTTGCAATCTGCGTTAGTTTTTCACGGGCATTTTGAACCAGTTTTGTGCCTGTTACTACTTGCTCTGTACCAGTCTCCATCGCCGCAACAACTTCATTGGTCTGGAATTGAATCTCTTCCACAAGCTGTTCAATTTCCGCCGTTGATGTTGCCGACTGTTCCGCCAGATCGCGAACTTCTTCTGCAACCACACTAAAACCACGTCCTTCTTCGCCAGCGCGTGCGGCTTCGATCGCCGCATTCAGCGCTAGCAAGTTAGTTTGAGCCGCAAAGTTACTAATCAAGTTTACAATTCGCGAAATCTTTTGCGAAGTCTCACCCAGACGTTTGACCTTCTTCGCAGTTTCCGAAACAGTTTCACGGATTTCCGAAATCCCTTCAACCGTGCGATTCATTGCGTCGTCCCCTTCTTGGAGAACTGCCACCGCTATTTGCATTCCTTGTTCTGCTTGTTTAGCTCTATTTTCTACACCTCGACTCGACTCAGCCATGAATTGAATTTCCTGTAGCGCTGAGTTGATTGATTCTGACTGTTTCCGCGCCTCATTGGATACCGATCGCACAGATATTTCGTTGCTTGTAGCGGTTTGGGTTACGGACTGCGATGCGCCTTGTACCTCTAGTACCAGCTTCCGTAAGTTGCGAATAATTGCATTATAGGAGTCAGCGATCGTCCCGACTTCATCAGCAGTCACGTTAGCCCTAATCGTCAAGTCACCACGGCTAACAGGGTCTACTTCCATCAACAATTCCAACGCACGACGTTGCAAAAATTCTTTTTCTTGCTTTTGTTGTTCTGCCCGTTCATCCGCCTCGGCTCTAGCTTCTTGACGAGCATTTTCCAATCTTTCGGCTTCCTGCTGCTGAACTTCACTTAGATACTTGAGCTGTTCCGCCATCGAGTTAATATTCGTAGACAAGATCCCGATCTCATCTTCACTGACAACTTCCATGCGAGTATCCAGATCCCCTTGACCGATTTTGGTAACGACATCCGCCGCATCCTGAATTGGTTTCAAACCGCGATTAACCAACAAGGTCGCAAGGAAACCAACGACTAGCGCCGTTAGCCCTGTACCTGTAGCAAAAGCGATGATGATATTTGTGTTGGATCTAAAGGCAAAGTCAACATCGATCGTAATGATGACACCAAGGTTGAGATTAGGCATATTGCGATAGCTGGGTAATGGCACATAGGTTGCGTATTGCTCCTTACCATTAAATCTCTTTAAACGTTCCTCCTCAGTTTTGGTGGTCTTACTATTGATGGCTGAGGCTATCTCCGTGAAATCATCTTGAGCTTGGCGGTTTTCCTGAGATTTTTCTGTGGCAAGAACAATTTTGCCATTAGCGTCAAGGATGTAATACTCATCCTGTTCATCGATACTTCCTTCGATAATTTCACCCAGTCGATCAACAGGAATTTGCGATCGCATTACCCCTATCAACTTATCTGTACCATTCTCTTTTACGGGTGCAGCTACGATCAAGCTAATACTTTTATCAGTCGGTGACAGCATTGGCTGTGTAATAAATGGAGTTCCCTTGGCAATGACATTTTTAAAGAAGTCACTCTCTTTAATGCTAGCGTTGGGGTCTTGCGTCGATGTGGAGCGAATTGTAGTGATTCCATTCAGATTTGCAAAGGCAACTAGGTCATAGACTCCATAAGTACGAGCATAGTCATTTAGCACAGCTTCTCTCTCTGTCTGAGGTAATACCGCCTGTACTTTAGAATTTGCGATAATCGGGTGATCCGCTAAAACTTGAATGTCACCATACCGCTCATACATAAAGCGATTGATCTTATCGGCGATCGCCTTGGTTTTTTGTAGTTGCGTTTCGCGAATTCTTTCGTCTAGGGACACGCTCGACATGTAAGCCGCCACACTACCGATAACAAGCACAGGGAGCGTACTAATCAATACCGCTACCAAGGTTGCCTTGTTGCGAAGCGTTAGCGATCGCCACCCCCATTTTTTTGACTTTTTATTTTGCGGATTGGGTGGTACATCTTCTAGTAAATTTTCTAGAGAAACTAACTCTGTTTGATTGTCGTTGTCCAAATTGCCATTCGGGTTATTACTGTTGTTGAGTGTTTGTGGTTGATTTTTGGGTTGGTTATCTTGTGTCAACATTGCTGATTCTCCGTAATAATCTAAAAAAATATTAAAAAATCTCAAAATAAAATTTATCTATGTCTAGATAATCTGCGCGATCGCATCGCCATCAAGCACTAAAAATGTTTCTTCATCACCACTCAACCAATAGCCCCGACAAACCTGCATCATCTCTGGATTTCCAAAGGTGAGTGCTGAAGTTTGGATTTTGGCAACATCACATCGCATCATCTGCCCTATATGGGAAACTGCTAAGCCAATGACGTTATCTTGGCTACGCAGAAATATGATGTGGCACTTGTCCTGAAATTTTTCCTGTGCATAGCCCTGTGCGTAGAGAGGCTTACATCCCAAAAGGCTAGCCAAATCGACCACCCAAATCACATCTCCACGCCAGTTATATATCCCCATTATGCTCTTGTCCAAACCTGCGATCGCCGTTATTTGCGACAAATTAACCTTGACAATTTCAAGTAACTGATGAGTAGGAAGTAAGGCTTGTTGGTCTAACTCCAAATAGAAGGACAGAAATTGTTCAGTCTTAATCTGGGATTTAGCTAACTGATTTAACTTTTTCTGACTGTCAATCATCTGACTTGTCATGGCGATCGCTTCCTAATCTTTTACTAATAATTTAATTGTGCGAATCAGTTCAGCCACATCCACAGGTTTAGTCAGATACGCTGAAGCTCCTTGTTTCATACCCCAAAACTTATCCATTTCACCACTCTTAGTTGAACAAAGGATGATCGGAATATCCTTCGTGTCAGGTTTATCTTTGAGATCTCGGCATAACTCAAATCCACTTTCATTGGGTAACACCACATCTAACACAATGGCACTGGGCTTCTGTTGGCTAATTTTAGTTCTAGCTTCAGCGCCACTCATCGCCAAGATTGTATTAAAGCCAGCATTTCTAAGACTGCCTGTAATAATCTCAGCTTGGGTCATTGTGTCCTCAACCACTAAAATCGTACTCATATCTAAATTTTTCCCTTTACTTTTACTGTTTTCATTGATGAGTTGCGCGATAATGTCCACAAACTAATTAGTTTTCAGGTACTTGCAAAAACTTTCGCAGTATTTGCAGAACTTTTGCAGGATCGGGGGGCTTACTCAAAAAGTCCGAAGACCCAGCCATCTTCGCTCTTACCCGATCAATCATCCCATCTCGTCCCGTCAAAATGACAATTGGAATTTCCTGAAATGTCGTAGTTTTGCGGAGAAAAGTGCATAGTTCATAGCCATTAGTATTTGGCATCACCAAATCCAGAAAAATCAAATCGGGCTTACGTTGCAATAAAGTACTAACACTTTGCAATGGTTCAGTAATTCCCAAAACTTCATAGCCCAATGGCTCAAGGATACGCCGCATTTCGATCGCCACTTGAGGGCTGTCATCAATACAGGCTATTAAACCTCGCATTGGAATATCCTTGGGCTTATTGGGGAATTTCCAATTTGGTGATGTCCAATCCTCAACCTCTTGAAAAGCAACAATTCCGTCTACTACCAGAGGCAACAGCGATCGCATCACGGCAATCATCGAGCAGTGCATAATAATCGACATATCCCATAGGGTATTTTTGCCGTTTAAAATTTTCTTAAGGGTTTTATAGGTTTTGGTCGTGATTGCGTCAGCCTTGAGCATTACATCTAACTGGTCTGGATTAGCTATATAGGGAGCTAAATCAAAGGAAAACCCCTGAATCATATTCTGTACATGGGATAACCCCGCCTGTTGCCACCTCGTTTGAGCAGCCACAATACTATCTAAAGTCTGGATCGCAGGCAAAGCAACAATTGGCTTAAAAGGCAAAGATTCTAAGGGCTTCCAAGATGATTTTGGCTGCTTTTGATCGCTGAGACTATAAAAAACTTCATGGATACTTGACTGAATAATCGCACGCGCCTGTTCTGTTGTCAGTTGATTGTCATGAATCGCCTTTTCGATTACCTTTAACTCCCAAGCTTCCTTCGTCGGCTCGGCATCTTCAAGTAATTCTTGAATATTTACATGGAGTGAATGCTGGCGGATTGCTCTTGCTAGCCTCCGAACACGATGTTTACCTCCCGTGGCATACACCAGCCGCCCCAAATAAAAATATATGTGCCAAGCAGGATCTTCTTCTTGGTCACCAGCCACCAACAGTTCACCAGTAGCTTGCTGAAACAGAACATGTAACTGCTTCAAATCTTGAATAAACTTAGGTTGAAATTGGGTTGATGTGTCCACTAGAGCAAGTCTGGTAAGTAGCATGTATGAGCAATACCGAAATTCACAGGCAATTAGAATATATTCATTTCTCTTTATTACCCGTTGATATAACTATCTGCTTACTAAGTAAGAACAAGAGGATCACTGAGCAGATATAGCTATAATTAAGTTCATCTATAAAAACAATTTTTTTATTTGAGTGAGTTTTATAAGGCTTGTTTCAGGATAACTACTATACTATAGGAATTATTTTTTTGCTCTAGCTCAACGTCTATTTGAGTAAAATTTAATATTCTTTAGCTTACAGCAATTACCGATCAAACGAACTACAAAAAAAAATTTGAAAGGATTGCCTTGCAATCCTTTCAAATTTTTTCTTGGTTTGGGCTTAAGCAAAAAGCGCTGTAAGCAAATAAACCAAGAACTTGATTGCCGTGCTATCTACTTACTCGAACTTTCAATACCTTGCACTAGTTTGGCAAAGTACCAAATCTGCTGTGGTGTTGCAGTCTCACCAGCTTTTAGAAAAGGAGTTCCATCTTGATAGTTCAGTGGACCTTTATAAAGATCGATGCTGCGATCGCCCAAGCCATTAATAAACTTTGTCAAGAACTGATTGTTTTCAGGAGGCAAAGCCTTACCTTTTTCAAAACCTACCGATGAAGTATCGCGGTTATTCAAATCTGCCCAATTCGGTTTGGCAACAACAAACTCACCCGCAAATTTACCTTCCTTTGCCTTGGTAATCTGCTCAAGATAGGCGGGACCCCAGTTGTAATAGGGAACACCGACACAAATATCTGGAGCAAGGTTACAACCAGTTTTGATATCGTAATGGAGGAATTTAACTTTTTTGCCAGCTTCATTAGCCTTTTTGGTCTGGATGGACACCTCTGGTGTATCGATGCCACTCACTACTACATCAAAACCACTGTTGTAAAAATCATCGGTAACTTTACTGGGATTAAGAGTTTTACCAGGGATGTTGAACCAAAAACCAATCCATACAACTTTAAATTTTAAATCAGCAGGATTCTTTTTGCGATAGGTTTGCCAACAGTATTTAGCACCCAAATAGCTTGCTGAAGCTAGTCTGCGAGTTTCATCATTGATTAGTGGTCCCACATAACCGATTTTACCTGTCTCAGAGCTAAGGGCTGCCGAGCAACCAGCAATCATCTTGCCATACTCAATCTGTGGCATGACATTGCCCAGATTAGGCTGGTTTTTAAAATTCTTCCCTTCCTTCCAAGCATAGTCACCACTGGCATGAATGACAGATATATTAGGATGTTTTTTGGCAGTTGCTAACGCTTCGTCTTTAAAATCATCTGAATTAAAAATTACGAGTTTAGCGCCCTTATTGATGAGTTCATCAGCTACTTGCGAAGCTTTAAGATTAGGGCGATCGCCAGGATTAACCTGATCCACATACTTAAACTGAATACTTGCTTGCTTTTCCATTACATATTTAGTTGCTTCGTAATGGGCTTGATTCCAACCAGAATCATTTCTGGGACCAACTAAAATCATTGCCGCCTGAAAGTCCTGTCTGTCCGACGCAGAAGTTGTAGAGACAGGTGTAGAATTACTGCTACAAGATCCAGCTAGCATTCCCACTATTGCTGTCACCCACAAGCGTTTGGCAGAAACTACAGCAGAACTTTTATTAACAACTAATTTCATGGATTTATGTAACAAACATGTACCCTAAGAAGACTAGCAATAGCTGTAACAAATATGTGGTAAATATTTGTTACAGCTATTACCAACCAAACCATCTGATAGAGATTTCTTTATAGTCCTATCTTTATATAGCAGTCCTAAATCATTTGTAGATTTTTGGGTTTGTGGAAGCGCACCCCGAAGGGGTGCGCTTCCACAAACCATTTAGGATTGTTATAGTCCTATAGCGATCCTAAATGAGTTGTAAGATTTTGAGGATTGTGAGAATCCTCGCCTTCGGGACTCATTCTCACAATCCATCTAGGATCGCTATAGGATTAAGCAAAAATTTTGAATTTTTGTTTTCAAATGAGTACATAAGTAGATGGGCTTAATTAATTACAAAACTCAAACCCATAAAGTTGCGCTCCGCAGGGGCGCAACTTTATGGGTTTGGGTAATTTATTCTGCACAAGTACTTACTTATTGGAAAACCGCTATAAGTACTTATCCTGTTTTGTGATGATTAAACAAAAACTTAAGAACTTAAAGTAGAATTTGGCTAAGGGATGTTTAGATATAAATCTTATAAAATTCTGCGGTTGCACCTATGTATGCTAATAGTCAGGAAGTGTCACTTGAACAGGCGATCATTCGTTCTCCCTTAGTGATCTCAGCAAGTGCGACAGTTGCAGATGCGATCGCCTTGATGAGCGTAGGTAGTCAATCTTGCAATCTATTATGTGAAATTGACTCAGAGACAAATTTACAATTAGCCCATGCTCAAAATAGTTGCATTTTAGTAACCGAAGAAAAAAAACTAATTGGGATTTTGACAGAACGTGACTTAGTTAAACTCTGTGGACAATCAGCCCAAAATTCAACATGTAATCTAATTGAGACGGCAATCTTTGAGGTGATGACATATCCAGTTCAATCACTATTGGAATGGGAATTTACCGATATACTTGTGCCGATCAACCGCTTCCATCGTTATAACATTCGACATTTGCCCCTAGTAAATGATCGTGGTGAAGTTGTTGGGTTACTCACCCATGAGAGTTTGCGGCAGTTGTTGCGACCTATCGATATGTTGCGCTTGCGTCAGGTTCAAGAGGTAATGATTACCGATGTAGTTTATGCAAAGCCTACAACTTCAGTCTCAAAAATTGCGAACTTGATGCTAGAGCAGAAAGTTAGTTCGGTAATAATTGTCACAGACTGTGATGGTGGTTTATGTCCTGTAGGCATTGTTACTGAAGGCGATATCGTTCAGTATCTTGCTTTAGAGTTAGATCTAGTAACAACATCTGTAGATGTAGTCATGAGCTTCCCTGTAGCGACAGTCAGTCGAGATGAGACCTTGTGGGCAGTGCGGGAGACTATGCAAGAGCGGATGATTAATCATTTAATAGTTACTGATACCAATGGACAAATGGAGGGAATCATTGGTCAAAGCGATCTGCTAAGGACACTGCAACCAACTGAGATTTATAAATTAGTCTCTGTCCTAGAAACAAAAATGTCACGACTAGAGCAAGAGAAACTAGAACTACTCCAAAGCCAAAATAAGTTATTAGAGAGTCAAGTGCAGGAACGGACATCGGCACTAGCTGATAGTAATAATATGTTTCGTCAATTTGCTGACCATAATCGGGCGGTGATCGTTATTCGTGAAGCTCGATCTAATAAGGTTGTGTATGTGAGTCCTAGATATTCAGAAATATGGGGGCAACCAAGTGAGAATTTATGTCAAAATCCTAATATATGGATGCAATCAATTCATCCTGAAGATATAGATAGAATTAATCAAGCTCATGCTTTAACTGCTGATAGTGGAAACTTTAGTGAAGAGTATCGGATTGTGCTTCCTGATGGAGAGATCCGATGGATATGGGGACGCTGTTTTCCTTTAAAGAATGCCTATGGGAAAATTGAACAAATTGCGGCTGTTGCTGAAGATATCAGCGATCGCAAAATCGCGGAAATATCCTTGCAGCAGAGTGAACAACGCTTGAGAGCCAGTGAATCTCTTTTAAGTGCGATGTTTGAACGCTCAGTTGTGGGTATGGCGATTACTGATGCTAACGGTAGATTTGTGCGGACTAACCCTTTCTATCAACAAATGGTTGGCTATTCTGAAAGTGAATTGCAGTTAATGCGATTTACTGACAATATGCTGCCTGAAGACATCGAAGATAACTTGAGGTTGCGTACTCAAGTCCTATCTGGGGAAAGTGAAGGCTATCAAATGGAAAAGCGTCTTTTACATCGAGATGGCAAGATATTGTGGGTGAGAACAACTAGTTCTAAAATCTTAGATGAAGTCGGTCAGCCACCACTTTTTGTTGGTGTTATTGAAGATATTAGCGATCGCAAACAGGCTGAAGAGTCTTTGCAAAGTGCGGAAGTCGAACGCCAAGAGGCGATCGAAGCTCTCTATCAACTCAATCAGCAGTTAGAGTCGAGGGTGAAGCAACGTACTCAAGAGCTTCAGTTCGCCAATCAACAATTAATAGAAACCAATACTGAGTTAGCTAGAGCTACTAGACTCAAGGATGAGTTTCTTGCCAATATGAGTCATGAACTCCGCACACCGCTCAATGCAATTTTAGGAATGTCTGAAGGTTTAATGACGGGTGTATTTGGAGATATAAACGAACGCCAGATGCGATCGCTATCGCTTATCGAAACTAGTGGTCGGCATCTGTTGGCTTTAATTAATGACATTTTGGATGTTGCTAAAATTGGGGCAGGGAAATTAGATTTAGAACTTAGCTCTGTAGCGGTGGAGTATCTTTGTAAATCTAGCCTCAACTTTGTGAAGCAAGTTGCTAATCAGAAAAATATTCAGCTCAAATTGGCGATCTCACCTAATATCCAGACAGTCCTAGTTGATGAACGCCGCATGAGGCAAGCCCTGATTAATCTGCTCAGCAACGCAGTCAAGTTCACTCCTAAAGATGGAATGGTCTCCCTAGAAGTGAAGCTTCAGAGGATAGAAGTACCAGAATTAACTACCGAATGTTCCTATGTGCTAATTTTCTCAATCATCGATACAGGTATTGGTATTTCTCCAGAAGATATTAGTAAGTTATTTCAAGCTTTTGTCCAAATTGATAGTAGTCTAAATCGACAATATGCAGGTACAGGGCTAGGACTCACCCTAGTCAAACAGATTGCAGAACTGCATGGTGGATCTGTGAATGTCACTAGCCAAGTTGCTGAGGGAAGTTGTTTTTCGATAGTTCTGCCCTATAGAGAGAGCGTTAACTTAAATAACATCAGTTCAAAGCATGATTTAGATGACGATCATCACTGTGCAAACACTTTTGATAACAGTTTAGAAAATAGTTTAGCGATTAATGCTTTGATTTTGCTAGCAGATGATAATCCAAGCAATATTGAAACTTTCTCTAATTATTTAATTAGTCGCGGATATCGGCTAATTTTTGCAACTAACGGTCAAGAAGCCATTGATATGATCATTGACCAAAGCCCTGATCTAGTGCTGATGGATATTCAAATGCCAGTCCTAGATGGGATCAGCGCGATCGCCCAGATTCGGTCAAATCCCAATATTAACAATGTTCCGATTGTCGCTTTAACTGCTCTTGCTATGGCAGGCGATCGCGAAAAATGTTTAGCGGTTGGGGCAAATGAGTATCTCGCCAAACCTGTGAAACTATCGCATCTAATCAGCGTTATTCAACAACTCCTACAAAAACGTGATTAATGGAGGGGTATACACTATTACTGCAAGAAATTTTTGGAAAGTGTTGCGAAGTAACACTTTCCAAAAATTTCTTGCTTTTGATTTGATCGCAAAGCGCTGTAATTACAAGGCAACCTATTGCCAAGTTTGGCGAAATGCTTTGACCACTTGATCCATACCAACCGATCGCGAAGCCTTGAAAAGAATCCGATCGCCACTTTTGACTTTTTGTAAAAGCGTCTGCGTAATATCTTCATAGGAATGACAGGCGATCGCATGTTTTAACGATCCATTGGCTCCCGCTAAAATTGCATCCGCCTCACCATCGGTCAAAATAATCGCTCCTTCGATTCCCAATTTACTAATCGCTTCACCAACTTGACGATGTAATTGAGTAGACATTTCTCCCAATTCCTTCATTGTTCCTAAGACAGCCCAATGACGCTTGGCTGGCATATCAGCAAGTTGTCTTAGAGCGGCTAACATTCCTTCAGGAGAAGCGTTATAAGTCTCATCGAGAATGATCACATCTTGAGGTAACTCGTATAATTGCGCTCTGCCAAAGGGTAGATCGAGTTTCCCAATACCTTGAGTTGTCTGATGCCAGTCAAGATTTAGAGCCTTGAGAACGGCTAAACCTGCCAAGAAATTTAAAGCATTATGCCGACCGGGTAAGGGTAATTCCCATGTCAAACCCTCTACCTGTAAATGGTTGTCAATCAGTTCCCCATTGATATCGCCAGTTCCCAAACCATAGGTGATCGTTTTACCCTGCCAAACCTTGCTCGCAGTTTCCAATAAAAGGGAATTACTAGCATTCAAAACAACCGTGCCATTGGGAGGTGTCTCCGCTAACAGTTCACATTTAGCTTGGGCGATCGCCTCCCTTGATCCTAATCGGCCAATATGCGCTGTCCCGACATTGGTGATTACGCTTACCGTGGGCAGAGCCGTTTTCGCAAGACGCTCAATTTCGCCTAAACCACGCATTCCCATTTCCACGACCACAAAATCATCCTGATCAGGAGCGATCGCTAACAGGGTTTGCGCTACACCAATATCATTATTATGATTAGCCTGACTCTTGTGGACTCGATGATCAGATGCGACATAGCAAGCCAACATACTCGCAATAATTTCTTTAGTAGTAGTTTTGCCCACGGAGCCAGTAATCGCTACGACTGGGCGCTCAAACTGCGTTCGCCACCAACGCGCTAGATCTTGATAAGCCGCGATCGTATCGTCAACTGCTAAGACAGGTAAACCTGTAGCAGCATTGGAACTAGCCCACTCACGACTAACGATCGCTGCTACTGCGCCTTGGGCGATCGCCTGAGCCACAAATCCATGACCATCGAAATTTTCACCTATTAGAGCCACAAACAACTCACCAGCTTTGAGTTTGCGACTATCGGAAATAACGCCCCTTATCTCTTTGTTTTGCGCGTTTTCGTCAATATTGGCAACCGTTGCCGATGTGATGGCGATCGCTTGGCTAATCGTACAAATACAGGTCATGCTTAATTTTTTCTGTTCGTAGCTGTTCTAAGCTGAGGATTGAAAACCTGACCTTAATCAGAAAGCCACACAAAGCATGGCTTTCTGATTAAGGTTATGGCTTAATATCATTAGCTTTATTATTATCAGGCTTCGGGCAGCACATCATCACCAAACATTTCATTCAAAATTGTGAGATAAGGCTCAAACTCTTGGACATGCTCTTCGGCGAGATGGTGATGCATTTCTTGAGCAAGTAATCTCAACAAAGTACGGACTAGTTCCCAACTAACTTTTAAAGGTGGATAGAGCATGATACAGAGGGGGAAAAGCTCTTGCTGAATTGAAGAAACACTTTTTTCCAGCACACATAGACAAAGATAAACTTGGAACATCTCAATATCACGCAAACTGGAAATACGAACTTGAGGCGAACTCAGCACACCGCTATGGCACTGATAGTCAGAATGCATAATCAGGGTTTTCTGAGAAACTTGCCGCGCGATTTCACTGGTTAATGTCAGCAAATGACGCACAGATTCCAAAGCGGTATCCTCATATTCCAAATTTCCAGCCGCTTCGTAACATCTTTGCAAGGGCATGTAGAGATGATCGTCAATGACTTTGAAGTAGGAGTTCACCATCAGTTTCTCTAGGGGTGGCAGTGAATCGAGCAGTAGCTGTCCACTGTAATGAAACTGCATACTCACAAATCCGATTGCCCTTGGATCAACCGATGTGTATTTTTTGCGAATCTTGCCAACACTTTGGGCGATCGCTACCGAAAGTTGTCCAATTGTTGGCAGTTGTGTGTGACTTTCTAGCCTTAGATTCTGCCCATCGGTATTCAAGTCTATTTGGACTAGACGAGAATGCGAATTTTCTGTGTATATGTTGAGAGCTTGCTCCAATAAAAAACGAGAATCTGTGGCGATTTGCCAAGGATCGATCAGATCTGCGGAAATACCGTGGGCTTGCAACTGTCCCATCAGTAGATTTTCAGTCTTCGCCCATGCTTGAGCGCTGGAAAAACGCAAAGACTGCAATAAATTCGCCGCAGTAGTTTTACGTCTCTCTGGTGAGAGAATTTCCCCCAAATTATTAGATTGAATATCTTGCTTCGGTGAATCCGCTTGCAGATTTTGAATATACTTCTTTGCCCAAATATTCGCGAGAGTCGGAACAGAAGCACTGCTAACATTGTGAAAATCTTCCGCTAGATTATCTACAAGGGTATGTCTGATCATTTAGGCTCCGAAGGTAAAAAATTTTTTAAAATTATTCACATTATATTTCGTGTGCCCAAAATAGTTAAGGTTTAGTTAAAATACTTATCAGGATTAGATTTCCACTCAATTAATACCAAAACATAAAATGGCGTAGCCATTTTATGTTTTTAAAAACCTTACTGGGTTTGGTCTTTAGTTCCCGAAAGTGTGGCAACACCTTTGGGAATTGGGATAAGATGTGAGCATAAACAGTGTCAAGTGATCCCAAAGTATAAATTGCTTACGCATCTGGGAAAATACCTCCCAATAGAGGATGGCGGCGCAAAGCACCGTCATCCTCTATTAGATCTGAACCAGCCATTAAACCTGAGACAAATGACATTTCTATCTTTTTCTATTTGAGCTTGACTTCTGATGATTGATGAAATGGTAACTGAGTGGTTACAGAAGTTCCATCGGTATTAAACAAATCACAGGAAATAGGAAGACGACTAATATTTTTGTTACTACCAATCACCACGATCGCTGATCCTTTGAGGAGCTTTTGATTAGGATCGGGGTTAATTTCAAATTTTTGATCATGACTCACAGCAATCACATTTACACCATAGTGACCACGTAGCTTTAGTTCGAGAATCGTTTTACCGTCAAATTCTTCAGGAACCATCACTTCGACAATACTATTATCTGGATCGAGTTCAAAGCGTTCTAGAATTCCTCGCTGCGTAAGTGATCGCGCCAAAGCCCTCCCCATTTCTGCTTCAGGATAAACAACGAGATCGGCTCCCACTTTTTTCAGCAATGTGCCATGGACTTCTGATGAAGCCTTGGCAATTACATGTTTTACACCTGCTTCTTTGACATTGAGAGTGGTAATAATACTCTCTTCTAAAAAATTACCGATCGCCACAATCACCGTATCAATTTCGAGAATGCCAGATTCTTTAAGAGCGAGTGGATTAGTGGAATCTAACTGAATGCAATGGGCTGCTAGGTTATTGGCTCGAACGTTAGAAACACTCTCTTCATCTTTGTCAGCAGCCAATACTTCATGCCCCAATCGATCAAGAGTAGAACATACCGATCTTCCAAATCGACCTAAGCCAATCACGGCAAATTGCTTATTCTCATGGCGTAGGCTGCGAAAAAAACTCAAAGAAGATATATCCACAAAATTTTCCTGTATTCTGCATTGTGCTGTGATGGTGGATTTTACTAAAGGCTTTTCTAGGCAAAGCTTTTAGTAAAATCTAATGCTGCTTTAATTTTATATATTACTAAAAACAGCACGTAGAAATGTCTTTAGGAGTTCAACCGACTAGCATTGACTCTTTAGGATATTTAATCAGACTCGGACGGGTATCAGTAAAGATCGCTGCCATCAGTAGTAATATGCCAACTCTCCCAATATACATGGTTGCAATTATTACAAGTTGTCCTGCCCAAGACAAAGAGGATGTAATCCCTGTGGATAAGCCTACTGTCGCAAAGGCGGAAGTTGCTTCAAACAGGATACTAATAAAGCTGATATTGCGATCGGTCAGCGATAGTAAACCTGTTGAGCAAATCACGGTAAACAATGAACCCACAGCCACACCAACAGCCTTTAAAATCAGACCATTTGGGACTTGGAGCTTGTAAATTGTCACCTCATCCCGACCTTGCAAAGCGGCACTCGTACAGCTAGCTAAAATTCTTGCTGTAGTGGTTTTAATACCGCCACCCGTACCACCAGGGCTTGCCCCAATAAACATGAGGGCGATCGTGATAAATATCCCAGTTACAGTCATTTTGCCATTATCAATCGTATTAAACCCAGCCGTGCGCGTAGTTACCGACTGAAACCAAGCACCGATAATCTGATCAAACAATGGTAGTTTGCCTAAAGTTTCACTATTATTAAACTCTGTTAACCAGAAAAATATAGTTCCAAACAATAGCAAGGCGATCGTCGTACTAACGGCAACACAAAAAGTTAGGCTAAAGGAGATATATTCGCGATCGCGTGAAAATTTGGTTCTTAACCATAGATATCCTTCTAAAATCACCTGATAGCCAATACCACCAAAGATAATCAGTAAGCCGATAATAATGCTGACTACTGGTGTATTCACATAACTCATTAAGTTATCGGTAAAGAGGCTAAATCCCGCGTTGTTAAAAGCATTGACACTATGAAAAATTGCTTGCCAAACGCTATCGATGAAGCTCATCTTTTGATTAAAGATGGGAATTAGAACCAATACTCCAGTTAGTTCAAACAGCATGGTCACGGCAATGATTGACTTTACCAATTGCAGTCCTCCACGAATGCCAGTGGTATCTAGGGACTGTTGCAAGGTCACTTTGTCACGCAGACTAAACCTACGCCCAATTAGTATCATTAGCACGGAAGTTGCCGTCATATAGCCCAAACCGCCTACTTGGACTAATACCACTAAAAATAGTTGTCCCCAGAAGGAATAAAATTTACCCACATCAACTACGGATAGCCCTGTAACACACACAGCCGAGGTGGATGTAAACAGAGAAGTTATTGGATTAGACCAATTACCACTGCTAGAAGATAGAGGTAGCATTAGTAAAAATGCCCCGAAAGTGATTACAGCCAAGAAGCCAAGACAAATTGTTCTAGCAGGGTTCACGTTGATTCCGCAAATATATCCAGAAGTTACAAAATTAATTCTATAGCGATCATTGGAAATATAAACTATGCAAATCAAGAAGAGAGGGGGCAGCGCTTCGAGATGCCCCCCTCTCTTCTTAGTTTTTTACAGCTAAACCCCTAAAGGGATTTGATTTTATGGTTAACCATACCCAAGGACAGAAGGGCAAGATCAGATAAGAGTGTTACGATCGCTACATGCAAATAAAGGGTAAATACAGGGACTGAAACTCATGAAATACTACACATTTGGCAATAATTTTCCCAATGGCGGTGGTGGTGGCGATCGCTGGTCAGGTGTGCGCTTTTGGCTGACGACTATGCTTGTTTTTTGGGCTTTTAGTGCGATCGGGCTAGGCTGGTTGGTTAACTCCTTCTTCATCTTGATTGGTCTAGTTACAGTTGTCCCTGTAGTTTCCTTTTTGGGTTTGCAATGGTGGATTAAGCGCAGCATCATTACCGCAGATTGTCCTGTATGTGCTGCGACTTTTAATGCTTCAAAGTCAAGTCAGTTTCAATGCCCTAGCTGTGGCGAACCCTTGCAAGAACAGCAAAATAAATTTGTACGGCTTACCCCACCAGGCACGATTGATATTGATGTCCAAGTTGTTGACTGATATGCGGCGCTTTGCGCTGGACAAATTTTTAGAAAGCAAAAGGATGCGCGAAGCGCATCCTTTTGCTTTCTAGGTATGGATTAAAAACCAAACCCAGTAAGGGTTTTAAAAACACAAAATGGTGTAGTCATTTTGTGTTTTGGTATAAAATACTGTTAGCTGTATATTTATCATTTAGCCTAGGATGTCACCATGCCCTTGATTGCAACCGATAAAATTGTCAAAGACCTAGAGAAAGCAGGTGCTTTAGCAATGCGCGTTCCTCCTGAAGGTGGTTATGAAGGTCGCTACCAACTGCGCTTGAAGAACGCAGGTTATGAAATTCTCTTCATTACGGCGCGTGGTTTAGGCGATATAAGTAGTTATCTAACGGATGTTCATGGTGTGCGTCCCTCTCACCTTGGCAAAACTGAAATTCGCACATATTTTATTCCGCCTGCGATCCAATTTCGACTCAATGCTTTACCCGCAAAGTCCAAGGGTTTAGTCGTGTGGCTGATTGAAGGTAAATATCTCTCTAGGCAAGAGTTAGAGACACTCAGCCAGATCCCCGATCAAGATCCGCGTGTAAAAATCGTGATTGAAACTGCTAGCGATCGCCAAGTCACTTGGCAACCGCTTAAACAAGCAGTTGCTGCCTAGCTTTTTAGTCAAATTGGCAACCGCTTAAACAAGCAGTTGCTGCCTAGCTTTTTAGTCAAAAAAACAATAGAGAGTTGCGGCGCGAAGCGCCGCAACTCTCTATTAAGCGATTATCCAAAAATCATGAACTGGTTCACATCAATTAGCAAAGGTTTAAGGATTGATCGCTTAGCAAATGTCGTTACAGATTCACTTTGGCAAGCTAATTGTCCATTATGCAAACGTCCTGCCGATCGCATTTTATGCAAAGACTGCGATCGGCAAATAACTGCTTATCAATCACCAGAATTTTTACAAAAAGATTATCCCATTGACCCAAAGATTCCACTTTATAGCTGGGGAATTTACGATGGCACATTGAAGCGGGGCATCGCTGCTAGCAAATATGAAAATCATCCTGAAATTATGGAACTGATTGCCGAAAAAATCGCTGAAAGATGGAAGCGATCGCCAGATACTAGGGAATTTACTCAAAATTATAAAAAACTAGCAGTGGTTCCGATTCCTCTCCATGACAACAAATTAAAATCGCGAGGATTTAACCAAGCTGAAATTCTCGCCCGTCGTTTTTGTGATCTGACCGCAATGCAATGCACTCCCCAACTGTTGCAACGGGTCAAAGATACTAAAGCGCAAATGCAAACCAAGACTATCCAAGAGCGTGAGCAAAATTTATCTAAAGCCTTTACAGTTCCCTCAGCCCAAGTTTCTCAACGGACAAACTCGCGATCGGTAATTCTATTTGATGATATCTATACGACTGGTGCAACTATCCGCGAAGCGATCGCCACTCTTGCCACCAGTAAAATGACAGTGCGTGGTGTAATTGTGATTGCACGCCCGCAATTTAAAAGCCAATAGCTAAAAGCTACGAGCCATTAGCTAATTATGAAGTTCAAGTTCAGACTTCATTTTTTCAAGAGTTATGTTCATCTGGTCAAACATTTGCTGGGGCGTAATGCCAAAATTGCCCAACTGATTTTCCAATTGCTTGAGGGTCATCTGCGCCATAAAGTCATCGGATAATTCAAACCGCTTCATAAAAATTTTATAGCGATCCATCATCTCTTCCATTTTTTCAATAAAGAGAATTTTGCCTTCGCGATCAAACTTGCCATAACTACCGCCAAGCTGAGTTAAGGCTTGATAATCTTGAAATAGATTGCGGGCTTCATGTTGAACAATTTCAGAATCAAAAAATGCCATTTTAATGCTCTGCTTTACTTACATCTACAATTTTTCTTACATCCATTCTAATTTTACAAGCTAGGTCAACTTTACAGAAATTAACCGAAGTGGGGATATCACTATAAAAAGCCCAAAGAGTATTGGCGGTGCTTTGCACTGTCATACTCTTTGGGCTTTGTTGTTATGGTCAGCACCGCAGGCACTGACCATAAAGTTCTTTCAAAGCAAGAACTTTATGGCTCAAGTCATAATTGGCACTGCGCGATCGCGTTTTCGCGGCAAAAACCTAACTGAAACTCGCTTTAAATCAAACTTTTCTTCTAGCTCGTGAACATAGTCTACGGCTTCGCCCTCATGTTCACGATTGTCAAGGGTTTCTAATAGGGTGAGGATTTCGTTGTCTAGTCCGGGCTTACCGATGAATAAGTGCATCAGAGTTTCGCAATTATCATCATCAGGGTAAATCGGAATGTAGTAAATGTAAGGGGTATCCATAAGCTCCATAATACTGCGTGGATTCAGTCACACTTTAATTTTTTGCAATCTAAACTTTTGTAAATCTTAGATCGTAGTTATGGCAGTTAAACCAACTGCAACAAAGATACAACATTGCATTAAGTAGCTGAGCATAATTAAAAACCAGAGCCAAAAACTATGGCGCACGCGCAGCGTGCGCCATAGTTTTTTAATTGCGTCTAGCTACTTAAAGCGTAAACTAGGAAACTACAATAGAAATACAAAAACACGCCAAACCAGCGTAAGCGATCGCTTACGCATTCAAAGTGCGATTTATTTAATCATGCTCAACCCAGACCCAAATTCGATTCAACTCACCCAAGATGACTACGAGCGCTACTCCCGTCACCTGATCTTGCCTGAGGTTGGCGTAGAAGGACAAAAGCGCCTCAAGGCTGCCAGCGTACTGTGCATCGGTACGGGTGGCTTGGGTGCGCCTTTGTTGTTATACCTTGCTGCCGCAGGGATCGGACGTATTGGCATCGTGGACTTCGATGTGGTGGATACCTCCAATCTTCAGCGTCAAGTCATTCATGGCACTAGCTGGGTCGGTAAACCCAAGATCGAATCGGCAAAAGCGAGGATCTTGGAAATCAACCCCCATTGCCAAATTGATTTATACAATACGCAGTTATCCTCAGCCAATGCTTTAGAGATCATGGCTCCCTATGACATTGTTGTCGATGGTACGGATAACTTCCCTACGCGCTATCTCGTCAATGATGCTTGCGTATTGCTTAATAAGCCTAATGTCTACGGCTCAATTTTCCGCTTTGAAGGACAAGCAACTGTCTTCAATTATGAAGGTGGTCCCAACTATCGCGATCTCTATCCAGAACCACCACCACCAGGATTGGTTCCCTCCTGCGCTGAAGGTGGCGTGTTAGGGATTCTCCCTGGAATCATTGGGGTGATCCAAGCTACTGAAACTGTCAAGATCATTCTAGGACAGGGAAATACTCTGAGTGGGCGTTTGTTACTTTACGATGCCTTAAAGATGACTTTCCGCGAACTCAAGCTGCGTCCTAACCCAGTCCGTCCTGTAATCGAAGAATTGATTGATTACCAGATGTTCTGTGGTATTCCTCAACAAAAAGAGACTGAAATGGAATCACAAAAAGCGATCGCTGAAATTACGGTTAAAGACCTCAAGGAAATCATTGATGCTGGTGCATCAGACTATGTAATCATTGATGTCCGTAACCCTAATGAATGGGAAATTGGCAGAATTCCGAACACTGTACTAGTACCTTTGCCAGAAATCGAAAATGGCAATGGTGTAGAAAAAGTTAGAGCCTTGCTTAATGGGCATAAGTTGATCGCGCATTGCAAAATGGGTGGGCGATCGATGAAGGCTTTGGGCATTCTCAAACAGGCTGGCATTGATGGGATCAATGTACAAGGTGGTATCAACGCATGGAGCGATCAGATCGATCCTTCAGTTCCAAAATACTAACAGATCAGAAAAAACTAAGTATATATCTAGTCTTTTTCTAAGCTAAGTACCTGTGCAGAATAAATTAGCCAAACCCGTAAGGTTACGCCCCTGCGGAGCGCAACCTTACGGGTTTGAGTTTGTAATTAATTAAGCCCATCTACTTATACAGTGTAAGTTTTGTAACCCAAAAGACGAGTGGCGGCGCGAAGCGCCGCCACTCGTCTTTTGGGTTTTGATTTGTCAGAGCTATCTCTTGCGTTGCTATATAACTTTTTCCCACCCAATAATTAGGGGTGCGGCGCTTTGCGCCGCACCCCTAATTATTGGGTTTTAATGTCAATTTTTAGGCTGAGAAGGGATTACCAAGAAAGGAATGAGCAACAGCAACAAGAATTTAAACAACTTATAGCAATTCACAAAAGCGTGATCACACTTTTGTGAATTGCTATAAGAGTCGGCACAAAGTGCGGACTCTTATAGCGTGTTGCATTAATAGCTTGCTCCTGTATAATTCATTCCTATTTGAATAGGTTATTTCTATGGTTACTAACCTTGTAAAACCACTAGCAGAAAACTTTTGGAGCGAATATAACATTCGCCTAGAACCTTGGAGTATGGGCTACGATGCACCTGTCAGCATCAATCCCGAAGAAATCCCTACTAGTGACAAGGTAAATACTGAAGTTGAGTTTAGCAATGGCGAATGGCAACCAATCAGGGCAGCGATCGCCCCCGAACTTCCTCATCAAATTTTGTTTATAGATGGACGTTTGCGCCTTGATGCTAGCTTTTTGGGGAGGCGAGATGATGAGATTTTGTATGGAGCTTTTGCAACGATTTCAGTAGGGGCGGTGTTGGTCGATCGCACGATCAGTAGAGCTAAATGTGTAGCAACGGAAGTAACAAGGATTATTGCTCTGGGTGGAAATCTCATTCCTCCTGTCACGTCAATTCCTTGTCCTGTCAGTGGTCGAGGTGATTTAAAATACGATCGCTGTTTGACTAGTAGTAACAATCAACCAGATACGCCTTCTCAACTAGTGCAAGGGGAAATGCTTGATGAAGAACTACGGATTGCTAATGCCCTCTCTTTGGATAAAGAATTAATTAAAGAGAATACGCTGATTGTCCGCGATGGGCCCTTGCTCTATCGGGTTTATCAAACTCCCTACGATACGATTGGCTATGTCAAAACGATGGGTAAAGCTTATCTGAAAGGAGACAATGCCCAAGTCATGCGATCGCTAAAAGTGGGAGAGCGCACACCGATTTTTCGGATTTCCAATACCCATGGCTCCAATCTCAGTTGGTATTTGCGATCGGGTAGTAAAGATTTGAACTATAAAAAGCTGGGCTATCACGACTTACATGGGATTATTCGCATCGATCTGGATGGTGCAATTCCCCTTGAACGAGCTAAGGCGATCGCTGATCAAAGCACCTATTTAATTCCTCAATATGCCTCACATCCCACCCGCGATCCCCGTGCGCCGCAAAACCTCACACCAGTGGGAGCTTTGGAAAAAGAGCTTGGGCGGAGAATGGGAAGTCGAGAACTAATTTCGCGACGATTGCGTGGGTTTTTAGCGGATTCGGCGAATTTTCAGCCGATCTAGGTCGTGTTTTGGTATTAGGGACGCGCCTTCGCCGCGCCACGAAAAAATCTGGTTCTTTATTGTAAGATTATCAAGGTTAATACATCTTTTATCCCAAATTCTCAGCAAAATCAACAGAATTAACTAGATTGGCTCTACCAAATTCTCGGATCAAAGTATTTTTCTTAATCATCGCCACGATCGCATCGATTGTAGCCCTCATCGCCATGTATTTAGAACGCGATGAACTGGTTTATATCGGGCTTGCCATCATCACAACAATTATTCTGCCAATTCTCTTACCGCCATTTCTAACAGCGCTCGCTAAGTCGCCACTGGGAAAACGCTGGGATATTACCCTATCGATTATTCTCGCTGGAGTCGCTATATTAATGGCAACCCATGTCACTAAGTTTGACATCGCATTTGCGCGTTGGTTTGACAGCCTAAAATGGGAAGCTTTAGGAGCAGTGGGACAGATTTTAATCGCGATTTTGGCGGTGTGGGTGGCTTGGCGACAAAATGAAATTTCGGAAAGTTTGACAGGTCAGCAAAATGTAATCACTCAACAGCAAACCATTGATTCTTATTTTCAAGGGATTTCTGATCTCGTTCTTGATCCACAGGGACAATTGGAAGACTGGCCTTTAGAAAGAGCGATCGCCCAAGCCAGAACCGCAGCATTATTAGGTGGGTGTGATGCTGACGGACGCGCCAAAATTATTCGCTTCTTATCCAGTGCCAATCTTCTAACTCCACTCAAACGTGATGGCTTACTCGGTCGTCCGATTCTGGATGGAACTGGTGGCTATGTCGTAGACTTGGCTAATGGAGTGCGCGTAGTTAATTTAGGAATGATGCTAGCTGGTCGTGATGTTTGTAATACGGATTTGCGAAATGCAGATTTGAGTGGAGCGAACTTGATTAAGACAAATTTTGTAAATTGCGATCTCACGGGTGCAAATCTTGTGGGGGCGATCTTGGCTAAGGCAAACTTGCGCGGTACAGATCTGAGTCGAGTGAGGCTATTTTATGGCAAGCTAGAAACCGCCTCTCCCCGCGATCGCCAACATCTCCCCAACTTTGAGACAGGGGAATACACGGGTGCAGTGGTGGAAGATGCCGACTTTAGCAAGGCGATCGATTTATCCGAAGAAACGCGCCAATATCTCTGTGCATGGTGTGGCAAAAAATCTCGTAAAACTATCCCAGGAGGCTGTGAAGATGTACCAAATAGATTGGGGCGCTAAAAGTTGTCAAGCTGTACACCGCTCAAATTTACAGCAAAGCAGAAATCACAGATTAGCGATCGCCACTTTCTTGAGTGTCCAGATCTCTGCTATTGCGATGATGCCGATGCTTAGTTTTGCCGAAACACAGTCAAAACAACTTGTACAGGAAGATATCCCCGAAGAAGTTTTGCGTGCCGAAATCTATACCGATGCGCGATCGCCGATCGATGGCAAACAACTCTCGGCAGCCGAATATACTGAACTCATGGAAAAACTGCGATCGCTCGATGGCATACCACCTGAAGATTTCGTCTCACCCAAGGTGCGAGAAGTCATCGGTCTATTGAAACTGCGTAAGTTTTTGCGGCAATTTATTCCATTTATTCCCTAATAAGTAGCTAGGCATAAGTAAACTAAAAACCTAGAAAGATGTTCCGCTCGCGAAGCGGGCGGAACATCTTTCTAGGTTTTAATTATGGTGAGCTACTTACCAAATTACAGTAATTAACAATCAAACGAACCGTAAGAAATTCTTTAAAAGTGTTGTGAAGCAATACTTTTAAAGAATTTCTTGGCTTGGCTTTGGGCGTAAAGTGCTGTAAATGGAACAATTTATGATTTGGCTTTGTCTTTTTGGCTTGTGTTATTCATAATCAAGAAATTAACCCATGAAAATTCAAGCCGCCCTAATTAGTGTAATCTCAGCGATCGCCGCATTAGGAGTTGTATCTCCAGCCCATGCTGATATTCAGACTCGCAATGCATTTTGTATGTACTTCGTAAATGGCTCTGCCAAACCTCAAGCCGCAATGCCCTGCAAGGTTTCTTCTGATGTTGAAGTTTTCGATGCGGAGATAGTATGGCAAGATGGAGTACGTCAATCCTTCAAAAACTATGATGGAGTACCATTTACCTATAGAGATGATCGCGGAGGCAGAGTTTTTAAAAAGCTGGGACTCTACGAGCCTAGTGGCAAATTTGAGACTGTAAGCGATCGGGCTTATGAGATGGAAAGTGGCATAGTTTATATCTGGTGGAGAAGATAAATTCTTGCGACGTTTATTTCATGATCAGGATTAAAAATCAATATGGGACATACAGTAAAATAAAGAACCAGATTTTTGGTAGCGCGGCGAAGCCGCGCTACCAAAAATCTGGTTCTTTATTAAATCGCGGAACCCTATCTATAAAATGGCAGTTATTATCGCAGGTGAGCGTAGTGGTGTAGGCAAGACCACCGTAACTTTGGCACTATTAGCAGCAATGAAAGCGCGATCTGCTAAATCTCCAGTGCAATCTTTTAAAGTGGGACCCGATTACATTGATCCCATGTTCCATTCCTACATCACAGGGCTACCCTGTCGCAATCTCGATCCTGTTCTTACTTCGGAAGATTATGTAAAGGGCTGTTTTGCGAAACATAGCCAGAATGCTGAATATGCACTCATCGAAGGGGTAATGGGGCTATTTGATGGTGCAACGGGGAAAGATGATACTGCTAGTACTGCTCACGTTGCAAGGCTGCTAGATGCGCCAGTAGTCCTAATTCTTAACTGTGCTAGTACTTCTCGTTCAATTGCGGCGATCGCGCATGGATATCGCACCTTTGATCCACGCATTCACATTGCGGGCGTTGTGCTTAATCGTGTTGGTAGCGATCGCCATTTAGAGCTATTAACCCAAGCTTTAGAACCATTAAATTTGCCAATCTTAGGTGTTCTCCGTCGTCAAGATGATATCTCCATTCCCGATCGCCATCTAGGACTAGTTCCCACTGCGGAAATGTCTGATCTCGATGGAATTATTGAGCGGTTAGCCCATTTAGGAGAGACTTGCTTTGATTGGGAAAAATTATTGCCATTGATGGCAAGCACTCACCCCGCAGCCCCCTCTCCCAGTGAGAGAGGGGGAGAAGAAATATTACTCCCCTCTCCCACTAGGAGAGGGGCTGGGGGTGAGGGGCTTCGTATTGCGATCGCGCAAGATCGTGCCTTCAGTTTTTACTATGCTGATAATCTCGATTTGTTTAGAGAAATGGGTGCGGAGTTAATTCCTTGGAGTCCAATTAGCGATCGCACCTTACCAGAAAATATCCAAGGCTTATACTTTGGTGGCGGCTTTCCTGAGGTGTTTGCCAGTGAATTAGCCGAAAATAAGACTGCTAGAGCATCTGTTTACAAGGCCATTACATCAGGAATTCCCACCTATGCCGAATGTGGAGGACTCATGTATCTATGCGATCGCATTGTTGATTTCCATGAGCAATCATTCCCAATGGTGAATATTTTCCCGACAGCAGCAAAGATGGGCAAGCGCTTAACCCTTGGATATCGACAAGCGATCACCTTGCAAGATAGTCCATTAGTAAATAAAGGTGATCGGGTTTGGGGGCATGAGTTTCATCGTTCATCTTTAACCGAATTAAGCGATCGCCCCTTATATTCTCTACAAGGCTATGATTCACATTTACAGTATCCATCGGAAGGATGGCAAAAATATCGAGTTCATGCTTCTTATACCCATCTCCATTTCGGCGCACAGAAACATTTACTAGATCGGTTTCTCAATAATTGCAATCAAGTTAGTGTCATTAGACCTGTTGGGAAATAAAAGCTAGTGGTTTCATGCCCCCTATAACTCGCAAAGATTTCCTAGGGTTAAATGATTGGATAAGGTTCTTGAAAGTCTTGTGCAGTCAGCCCTATTTTACTCTTTGTATCTCATAGTCGCCACCTGAACCGTAGTACCATGCATCAAACTGACGTTGGCATTGATATTCTTGTTCAGGCAAGAGATTTGCGATCGCAGGTTCCACTCTTTGACTAATTTGATTCAAAAAACTATATGCGCCCAACCCCAGATAATGCTTTAGCCAATCTAGTAAGGTGGGAATACCAACCTGTTGCATGATCCTCCAAACTAGCACAGGATCAGCAATAGACATGGCAAGCATCGTTTGCGCGAGGGGAATAAACTGTACCACATCTTGCAAAAATGGATAGAGAACCCGATCGCCTAGTTTCTCCATTGCCGTAAAAGTTACACCTAGTAGATAATTAATGCGATCACTTTCGATTTGTTGATTGACAGCAACACTCATCGATTTTTGGAATAGCCAAGTTACCGACAGATTTGGCTGATAGGGCTGTAGCGATCGCAGATTTTCTTTGGACAATAAGTCATGATGCAGCGCTGTATTAATTCCATCAGTTAAGCGTGGTAAATGCCGCACCATCGCTCCAAAACCACCAAAACTAAGCGGAGATTGCATTCCTGAGCTATCACCTACTTGCAAAATCCGATCCCAAGGTGTTTGCAAAGGATTTTGTTTATAGGATGGAAAGAAGCCAAAGAGAACTCGTTGGAATTCCAGTTTGCTAAGTTCTATTTCCTGATATTTCGGTAGCCAAAATAGATAGTCTTCCATCAATTGAGCAAAACTGGGACGTTGTGGATCGGCATCCACATAGGTAAACATATAAGTAGTTCTTCCATCTTTAGCTGGAAAAGCTTCCCAAAAATACTGACATTGATTTTGAATCGGCGTAAAGCTGTAAATCAAGTCACCATAGGATTTTTCGGGCATTCCCTTCGCACAACTTCCCACCACCATGCAGACTCCATCGGGTTTGATGTTGCCCTGTGTTAGCGATCGCGCTTGCTTGGCGATCGGGGAGAAATGCCCCATCACATCCAACAATAAGCGCCCTGTAATCCTCTTATTCTCCTCTCCTACGGGAGAGGCGCTAGGTGTGAGGGCAACTTCTACAGACACACCGTCAGCGTAGGCGATCGCCTGTTTAAAGCCAGTTTGTTCAAATAACGTGCCGCCAGCAGCTAAAAACTTTTGTTTAAGAACTTCCAATAGATAAATAGGATCAACGCCAATATTGAGAATATCCCGCACCCAAAGATCCTTACCACCTTGAAAGCCAACTCTAGCAGGATTATATACAGTCGCGATCGCCTTTTCTAGTTCTACTTCTGTGAGTAAATCTAATTCTAAAAATGCATTTAATTCCTTCCGTGAAATGTTCCATTCTTGCGCCCTACCCCGCAATATCCCCTGTTCAATAATCGCCACCTGCCAACCTCGACGCTGCAATGCACAGGCGATAAATATGCCCAATGTGCCACCACAGACGATCGCATCAAAATCTTTGTCGCCTAACTTTTCCTGTGAAGTTTGGACTACCTTGGTGATCGCTTGATCACCTTGACGATAACTTTTCCAAAAAGCATCCATGCGTTCTAACTGCGATGGAACTTCCACAGGCATTTGCGATCGCACAGTTTCAAATAAAGACATAATTTCCCAGCATATGTAGATGTCGGCTGTGCCGACATCTACATATGTTAGCGCTGATAACGAGGATCGCAATAGTCGCGTAGCCACTTATTTGTAGCATCAGCGATCGCCGCATCACTGACATCTACAGGCGGCGCTTGCCCGATTCGCATAAAGGCGATCGCTAGCCGCCAACCGTTAGAAGTAGGAACTACAAATAACCAGTAAGCCCGTTGTGATGTTGCGGTTTTACCCGTTTGTCGTTCGAGGATCGATAAAAATATCTGTTGCGGGAGGCGATCGCTTGCTTGATCGGGGGCAAGAGGCAAAGGTTCTAGTTCTGGCTGACTAATGGTCATCACCTCGCGTTTAATTCTTAAGCGACTGTAAACGCGATTGAGATAGTCTGGTAAATCCTTAGCTAGAGCTTTACTTAAGCTCGGAAAGTCCGCAGGACAGGTACGGTTATTAATATAGGTTTCAGCTTTTGCGGAAGAAGGAATATAGGCAAATGCAGCGAGGGCGATCGTAGCCGCAAGTTTGGACAATTTTCCGATGGGATACAGCCATCTTTTGGGTGGTCGGTAGTTTGTCATCATGCTCTAAGAATATAGTTCAAAGAAGCGATCGCGCAAATAGCTGAATTGAAGTTTTGTAAGGTAACTGCTCGCAAAGTCAAGCAATCGGGCAAAATTGGTTAATCAAGTCAGCACATATAGTGGTTTTAATTGTGCCGTAGGTACAATGAAAACCGCAAACCCTTACTGTAGTTGTTTTTTGTTTTGCAAACGAGTATGCACTCATGTGCAAAATGCTATACAGGTCAACACATAGGCGATCGCCACGAGTAGAGCTATGAGTCTGGATATCACTTACCTTGAGCTATCAGAAGGCGATCAAGGATCGCACAAGTTTTATGAGGTCATTGTTGAGGGTGTAGAGGTGCGAATTCGCTACGGACGCATTGGCGATAAAGGTCAACAACAAAACAAAACCTATCCCACAGCCGAAAAAGCTCAAGCTGAAGCAACGAAAAAGATTAACGAAAAAAAGCGCAAAGGCTATGCACCTGCGGTGATGGGAGAACGTCAAAAGCGAGCGCCTGTTACCCGTCGCTCTGTAGAAAGTGTTGCCTCTACCGCAACCCGCGCCCCAATTTTGTGGTCATTTCGGTCTAGCTCGTCGGCTTTTGGCATTTTTATTGATCGAGATCGCTGTTGGCTGGGGAATCAAAGGGGACAAGTGTTTAATTTAGATCATCAAGGACAGATCAATAACCAGTTTCAATTGCCTGAAGGTGTGAAATGTATAGTTGCCGATGACATTTGGATTTACGTGGGTTGCGATGATGGCAATGTTTACGACCTCAGCGGTAAATTACCTCGTCTCGCCTACGAAATTGATCCGAATATTGATATTTACTGGCTCGATATTTACGACGGTACGCTAGCGGTTTCCGATGCCAATGGCGCGATCGTCAAAATCGAGCCAACAGGGGAGCAATGGACAAGACTCAGCCAAGGACAAGCAGGCTGGATGGTACGTTGCGATGGTACAAATCTCTATCATGGACATCATGGAGGCGTAACTGCCTACGATTTAGCAGCAGGACGGCAGCTATGGCAACAAACAACTAACGGTGCGGTTCTATTTGGTTGGCTAGAGGGAGAAGGAGTCTATGCAGGAACTTCAGCTAAGAAACTCTATCGCTTAAGTAAGCAAGGTGAAGTCGAACAAATCTATGCCTGTGATGCTTCTGTCTATTCCTGTGCCACTTCCAAGGGTGGAAAGTATGTCTTTGCAGGAGATAGCTCCTCTTCGATCTATTGCTTTGAAGCATCAGGTAAAAGGCTTTGGAAATTGGGAACAGGGTGTGGTTCAGCGCTCTCGATGCAGTTTTTAGGCGATCGCCTTTATCTCGTAACTACCGATGGCGTGCTAGCTTGTGTCGATGCTTCAGCAGAAGCGATCGCCTCGGCACAGACAGGGCAATTACCGCAAACTCGGCAAATTGAGGCTAAGGCTTCATCTTCAGCAGCCTCTATAACTACACCCATGGAAACTACCAGTTCCGCTAGTTCCGTCACATCAGGTCAAGGCGTAATCGTTGAATGTTTTCGACAAGGGAGCGAATTACGGGTACGGGCGGTTTCCGAAGGATATCATTCTGATTGGTTTGTACAATTCCCACGGGATATTCGAGAAGAGGGTGCAAAGTATTGGGTGCAGGAGTTGCGCGAGTCAGCACGAGGTGGCTTCTATCGAGCCTATGGAGATATTAAGCGCTATGTATAACAAATTTAGGTTAAAAGTGTTTGAGCGCAAAGCATTGTAGGCTAATCTCCAAGACCAGTCTTCCTGATTTTTTCTTGATTGGATAAGAAATAGTTTTTGGGATTCGCGAATAAACCTGTTGTCCTAACCATTGAGATACTAATTCCTTAAATTCAGGGTCATTCATATAACGAGCAAAAAGGTCTTCATTTAATTCCATCCGCTCGATAAAGAGTGACTCTAATACTTGGCTAAAAGCAAGTTGAAATTTATCGATGGGATTAGCTTGGGCCGCTTGGGCGATCGCCTCAACTTGGGCGGTAACCTCGGTAATCTGGTCAAAAAATAGCTGATCGGCTTCATTCAGTTCTTCCCCAAATTTTCATTAATTAGATCGATGAGACGAGACAGAGGTAAGTCACTTTCTCTAACTTTGCCACTGCCAACTTCTTTTGGCCTATCAAGTTTTGCGGCATAGCCTTCATTTAGGCTGATAGAACCTTCGTTAATCTCTTGGATGCGATAGTATGCAAGCTGCATTTCATCATCAAACTGATAACCTGAACTTGATGTTCTTTTTTGTAATTTCAGTGCTAAATGTTTGAGATAGGTGTATAGCTTCTCTAGGTCACTGTCTTGATAGGGGATAACTTGGCTTAGAAATGCGTAAAGGTTGCAGAAAGCTTGTACATTAACGCAAAAGCATGGTCATCTACCTAAAAGCATTTTTCGTCAAGGGCTTACGCAACCTCGACCTTACAGAGGTCAAATATCATGGCTCTAAAGTGTCGATCGCCTGTAACTCTAGTAAAGTCTTACATCCAGTAAAATCGTTCCACGTAACATCAGTTACTAACTGCGGTGGAAAACATCCAAAACCGTAATAATCTCGTAGAACTTAATTGGGATAACATCTCATGAGAAGACACATCCTATTTGAAGCAGAAGCCTTTGAGGACTATAATACATAGGCAAAAACGGATCGAAAAGTTTACAACACAATAGTAGAATTTATCAAAGATATTGAGTGATCGCCTTTTTCAGGTATCGGTAAACCTGAACCTCTCAAATATGGACTTAGTGGATTTTGGTCAAAACGCATTAGCAATGAACATCGTCTCGTTTACTAAGTAACTGATACAGAGATTCTAATTGCTGCCTGTAAGAGTCATTATGTATGAATAACAGAACTATCACGATTAGTCCTATTCGCAAAATTTTAAAGCGATTATTTTTGTCTGCAAGGTTCTGTTACCGAAAAATGGATGCCGAAAAATAGACAAAATTAGGTTCAAATTTTAGCGATGCAAGCCGTAAGTCTTTTGGTGTTGACGCCAGAACAAGGATTTTTTTGGCAGTCATCGTGCATAGCTGAGGTATATAGGCATTTTTACCCCGATCGCACTATAATCAGCGATCGGTTAACCTAAGACTAGCGATCGCCAAAACTTTAAAACGAGCATCATGACTTCAAGCGAACAAACCCACCCCACATTTTTACTCGTTGATGGACATTCCCTCGCATTTCGTGCCTTTTACGCCTTTGGCAAACATCCCGAAGGCGGCTTGCGAACCTCGACAGGAATCCCCACTAGTATTTGTTTTGGCTTCTTGAAAGCATTAATTGAGATGCTCGATCGCGAAAAACCCACAGCCGTAGCGATCGCCTTTGACCTCGCCACACCCACATTTCGCCATGAGATTGACGATACTTACAAAGCTAATCGTTCGGAAACACCTGAAAGTTTTATTCCTGACATGCAGAACTTACAGAAAGTTTTAGCAGCGATGAATTTGCCAGCAATTACTCAGGCAGGTTTTGAGGCGGATGATGTGTTGGGAACACTCTCACAGGCGGCGAGTGCTGAGGGTTACACCGTGAAGATATTAAGTGGCGATCGCGATTTATTTCAGTTGATTGATGCAGAAAAGCGGATTTCGGTGCTGAACATTGGTCAAAAAGATAAGATTGTGGAATACCATGCTGATCAGGTGAAAGAGAGGCTAGGAGTATCACCCACGCAGGTTGTGGACTATAAGGCTTTATGTGGTGATGCTTCGGATAATATTCCAGGGGTGCGCGGAATTGGTGAGAAAACGGCGATTAAATTAATTGAGGAATATGGCAGCTTAGAGAATGTTTTGGCAGCCGTACCGAAGATGAAGGGAGCAGTTAAAACCAAGTTAGAGCAAGGAATTGAAGCTGCTAAGCATTCGCAATTTATGGCGACAATCAAAACTGATGTGCCGCTTCCGATGGCGATCGCCGATTGCAAATTAACAGGTTTTGATACCGCAGAGTTAATTCCTTTATTAGAAGAGCTTGAGCTTAAAGCTTTTGTGAATCGGGTTGATCAGATTCAAGCTAAGTTATCAGGAAATTATGAGAAGAAGCCCTCACCCCCAGCACCTCTACCTAAGAACGATGGGAGTGAGATATCGGCTCAGCATGGAGAAGATGAGGAGTTGTGGTTTGACTTTGCTAAGCAGGAAACCGATCAGGCGATCGCTGCGACTGCTTCGCTTAAGTTAGATGTGCAGATTATGGACACAATTCCTAAATTAGAGCAGTTAGTGGAAATGTTCCGTAGTACTAAACAACCTGTGGCATGGGATACGGAAACTTCGGCGCTAAATCCCTTTGAAGCAGAATTAGTAGGAATAGGCTGCTGTTGGGGCGATTCGATTAGTGAAGTTGCTTATATTCCGTTGAGTCATAGTGAAGGGGAAAATCTGAAATGGGAAGAGGTGAGAGAAATTCTTAGCCCCATTCTCGAAGATACTAGCTATCCGAAATATTTACAGAATGCTAAGTTCGATCGCTTGATGTTTAAGGCTGCGGGAATTGAACTAGCGGGAGTGGTATTCGATACGATGATCGCTAGTTATGTGATTGATCCTGAAGCTAGCCATAAGCTCGATGACATGGCGATGGATTTGCTCCAGATTCGCACTGTCAGCTACAAAACTCTAGTTGGTAAACGCAAATCGATCGCTGAAATAGCAATTCCCTTAGTTGCCCAATATTGCGGGATGGATACTTACATTACCTATCGCCTTGTGCCAATTTTACAAGAGCAGTTAACTGCGATTCCTGAACTTTGGGATTTATTCCAAAATGTGGAAATGGCACTAGAACCAATTTTAGCAAAAATGGAATGGTGCGGCATTAGAATTGATAAAGAATATTTGAGTATTTTCTCACAGGAATTAGAAAAAGATTTAGATGCTTTAGCGATCGCCGCTTATCAGCAAGCAGGAAAGAAATTTAATCTTAATTCTCCTAAGCAGTTAAGCGAAATTTTAGTAGAAATGCTGGGCGAAAAATTTACAAAGAAGTCACGTAAAAGCAAGACTGGCTATTCCACTGATGTTGCAGTTCTCAACAAATTGGAAGGTGAAGATCCACTCATTGACACAATTCTCGAAAATCGCACCCTTGCCAAACTCAAATCCACCTATGTCGATGCTTTGCCTTCGCTGATTCAGCCAAAGACTGGGCGCGTACATACTGATTTTAATCAAACTGTTGCTTCAACAGGTCGTTTGAGCAGTTCTAATCCGAACTTGCAAAATATTCCCATTCGCACAGCTTTTAGTAAGCGGATTAGAGCAGGATTTTTGCCTGAAGAGGGTTGGATATTAATGTCGGCGGATTATTCGCAAATTGAACTGCGGATTCTTGCCCACTTGAGTCAAGAGCCTGAATTGATGAGAGCTTTTAATGCTGGAGAAGATGTGCATACTGTCACCGCCCAACTGCTCTTAGAGAAAGAAGAAGTGACTAGTGATGAGCGGCGCTTAGCGAAAATCATTAACTATGGGGTGATCTATGGCATGGGAGCGCAGAAATTTAGCCGTGATATCGGTGTACCTGTGAAGGTTGCCAAGCAATTTATTGAGAAGTTCAATCAGCGCTATGAACGCATTTTTACTTATATGCAGGATGTAGAATTTGAAGCAGAACGGGATGGTTATGTAAAAACAGTTTTGGGCAGGCGACGCTATTTCCGTGGGCTAAGTCAAGTAGGTGGATATCAGAAGGCGGCATTGTTGCGATCGGCGGTCAATGCACCGATTCAAGGAACTAGCGCTGATATTATCAAAATTGCGATGTTGCGGGTGGATGAACTTTTGCAAGACTATCAAGCGCGATTATTATTACAAGTCCATGATGAACTTGTGTTTGAAGTACCACCCGATGAAGTTGCCAAATTACAACCAAAAATTAAAGCAGCGATGGAGTCGGCGGTCGAGCTTTCGGTCAAGTTGGAGGTGGATGTCCATACTGGCAAAAACTGGATGGAAGCTAAATAAGAGATTGTTTTAGAAGTCCTTTATCCCTCTTAATCTCACCTTGTAAAGGGAGAAAACGCAAATCCTCTTTTGCAAGCTACCCTAAAGTACTGTGCGCTCAAACCAAAACCAAAAATATTAAAACGCCAATTCAAGGATGAAAGGCAACACCTGTTGCAGAAGATTAGGAGTTTACATAATTATCGCAGTTTCCATGAGTGATTCCCATTCTTTTTAGGCAATCAAAATGTAGCTGCGATTTTCACTAACTATTCCTACACCTTCAGATTCTTTTGTAGCCCGATCGCATATAGCAGTCCTATATCATTTGTGGATTTTTTTGGTTTGTGGAAGGACACCCCATTGGGGTGTCCTTCCACAAACCATTTAGGATTGCTATAGTTCATCAAGGTTCTTTTTGGCATAATCAACGGTAACTTAATACATATATTTTATTTGCCTAAGATACTTTCTTTGAATGGCTGCATTAGACCTCTTGCAAATTAGGCTGAGAGTCGGTTAGAAGTGAATTTTTGATTTTCAGAGGCAGCCAAAAGTGTCAAAATCAAGCCCCAATTCTACAAACTTATAATTACGCTAATGGTTGATACCACAATAGCCAAATCATTATCACCCAAAGACTTCAAACGACATTTTGGGGTAAAACGTACCACCTTTGAAAAAATGGTCGAAGCCCTACGACCATTTTGGGGCTGGAGCGCCAAACGTGGAGTAAAAACGAAGTTAGGATTATCGGATCGAGTTCTAGTGGCTTTGGAATACTGGCGAGAATATCGAACCTATTTCCACATTGGCAATAGTTGGGAGGTGAGTGAATCAACCGTTTGCCGCATAGTGCATTGGGTAGAAGAGGAATGGATGCGCTCAGGGTGCTTCCGCATACCAGGAAAGAAGCAATTTAGTGAGAGGGTTTGGTCGTCCAGATGTGACGATCATTGATGTGACAGAAACGCCTATAGAGCGTCCTCAACAAGGTCAAAAGCAGTTTTATTCTGGCAAGAAAAAGCGACATACACTCAAATGTCAAGTAATCGTCAATCAGCAGACTAAAGAGGTAATCTGCTTGTTTTTTGGCAAGGGCAGTCAGCATGATTTTAAGCTCTTCCAAGCTTCTGACGTACACCTCCATCCTGAAACTAAAGTTTGCAAGATAAAGGGTATCAAGGGCTCCAAAAGCTACATGCTAATAGTCGTTTACCCGTTAAGAAACCAAAAGGGGACTCGCTAACTCCAGACCAAAAAGCCTCAAACCGTCAACTCGCACGAGAACGTATTTGCATTGAACATATCAATCGTCGTTTTAAAATCTTCAAAATTCTGGCTGAACGATACCGCAATCGCCGTCGTAGTTATGGTTTATGGTGTAATTTAATTGCGGCTTTGTACAACTATGAATTGAAGCATGTGACTGCCCACATTTAATTTGCAGGAGGTCTAATATCGACGTATGGAAGAGTAATTGAGTAATTAAGATAAAACCGAAATTAGGTTGAGGTGATAGCCTCCTTGGAAGCGTCGTCTTTAAGTTTTGGGTTTTCGATATAATCACAATGAATGAGAAATGAAAAAGCTTAGATAAAAACATGGCAGCAATTGGCATTATGACCGCACAGGTGCGTCCCGAACGTGAGATCGGACAAATCCATGTTTATGACGGAACAGGCAAAGGCAAATCACAAGCAGCATTAGGTGTGGTGCTGCGATCTCTAGGACTAGGAATGTCCGACACATCGCCCTTTGGCACAAGAATTTTGTTATTGCGATTTCTCAAGGGGGCTGAACGTGAATATGCTGAAGATGCGGCGATCTCAGCTTTACAACAAGGATTTCCCCACTTGATCGACCATGTGCGAACTGGTCGGGCTGAATTTTTTGATGCTGAGCATGTCACGCCCTTCGATCGCCAAGAAGCTGAACGTGGTTGGGCGATCGCTAAAGGCGCAATGGCTTCAGGCCTTTATTCCGTAGTGGTCTTAGATGAAATTAATCCTGTTCTCGATTTAGGACTAATTCCTGTCGATCGCGTGGTCAAAGATTTAAAAAATAAGCTCCCCCACTTAGAAGTAATCTGCACAGGTCGCGGCGCACCGCAATCACTGATCGATATTGCTGACCTGCACTCGGAAATGCGATCGCACGATGAAGCTCATGCCGAGAAATATGGTGTGACGGGGATTGAGATTTATACAGGTGCGGGTAAAGGTAAAAGCACTTCGGCTTTGGGAAGATCGCTTAAGGCGATCGGGACAGGAATTAGCCGCGATTTATCTCATCGTGTTTTGATCATGCAATGGCTCAAGGGCGGTGCTGGCTATACCGAAGATGCAGCGATCGCCGCTCTCAAACGTGGCTATCCCCATGTGATTGATCATCAGCGCTGTGGACGTGATGCGATCGTCTGGCGTGGTCAACAGCAGGAAATGGACTGCATTGAAGCTCAACGTGGTTGGGAAATTGCTCAAGCAGCGATCGCCTCAGGACTTTATAAAACGATCATTCTGGACGAACTAAATCCTACTGTCGATCTGGATTTGCTTCCTGTCGAGCCGATCTGCCAAGCCTTACTCAAGAAGTCTCGCGATACCGAAGTAATCATCACTGGGCGTTGCCTCAATCAACCTGCCTATTTTGACCTTGCATCCGTTCATTCAGAAATGGTCTGTCACAAGCACTATGCCGAAAAAGGCGTAGACCTCAAACGTGGTGTAGATTTTTAAGAGAATGGCTGCGGCGCTTTGCGCCGCAGCTATTCTTTTTGGGTTTAATTTTCGATGACTTCTACTTCCGCATCAGATTCCTCTTCTTCAGCTTCTGAGGCATTCAGATAGTAGCGATTATAGTAACCATAGTGATATTCACTATCAGAGGAGCCAATCATATTAATCAACAAACCAGAAACATTAGCTCTTGCTGTTGATAAAATCTCTAATGCACGGGAAATTCCACTTCTAGTTGAACGATTAATCGCAGCTACCAAAATAAATGTATCGACTTTAGAAGTTAAACACTGAGCGTCGGTTATGCCGATTACAGGTGGCGTATCAACTAATACATAGTCATACTCTTGTCGCCATTCCTGTAAGAGTGCTGCCATCTTATTCGACTCTAGCAATAACATCGGATTGGGAGGAAGAGAACCTGAAGTCAGAATATGCAAATTATCTTGTTCATCTCCAGCCTGAATCAAATCTTGCCAAGGACTAGGTGTAGCTAAAGCCGTAGACAAACCCACTTTATTACTTAGTCCAGCTAACTTGTGAATGGACGGCTTTCGCATATCGGCATCGACTAAGAGAACTCTATATCCTAGCGCCGATAGAATCGTGGCAAGATTATAAGTCAATGTACTCTTACCCTCCGAAGGCACAGACGAGGTGAAAGCAATCACTTTCATCATGTTATCTGTACCTAGGTAGCGCAAATTTAAGGCAAGAGAACCTAGCGCTTCTTTAAAAGCATAATAACTACTAGAGGGCAATATACCTTGATTAGTCGCTGCGCTTAAAGAGGATACTTCTGTCATTGGAATTGAAGCAAGCAAAGGAATATCAATCAGTTCTCTGACTTCTTCCACCTCACGAATGCGCTGATCTAAGCGATTGAGTAACAGAGCAAATAAGATTCCTAATGCTATTCCAGAAATTGCTCCAGTTATTAAACTCCTCTCGATATCTGGAGAAGATGGTTTAATGGGAGTAAGGGGTGGCTCCAAAATTTTCCATGATGAAATTTCTTGAGCCTCAGAAATTCTTAATTCTTCTAGTTTTTCACTCAGCTTATTGTAGGTTGAAGTATCAAGTGCAAGTTGTCTTTGAATTTCCACATACCTTTGCTGTATCTGGGGAATCTTAGAAAAAGCTGTAGCAACCTCAGACTGGGCATTGCGAATGCTTTCTAGTTGAGCTTGGCTCACTGCAAGGGTAGTTTGAGCATCGAATAATTGGGAAGCTAGGTTTTGCTGAATTGCACTATTCGGCTCATTAGTAATATTTGTCGTACTGCCTCTAACCCCAACTACTGATTGAGCACGAGTCTCCAGCAACCGATAGAGTTCATCACGACGATCTTTAAGTGCGATCACAGTAGGATGATCTTCACGAAATCGAGTGCGCTCTAAAAAGTAGTTAGTTTCAACTTCTTGAAATTGTTTGACTAAGGATTGGTAAGGAGTATCTTGTTGTAAAATTGCACTACCGATCGCAGCTTCTGGAGATTTACCAACTTGACGGCTAAGCGCTTCGTACTGCTGTTGGACTTGAGCCATTTTAATTTGTAAATCTTGCGCTTGATTTTCTAAAGCCTCACGCATTTTATAAACGGAAGCAGCGTAGGTATCAGGATCGACAATATTGTAGGTCTTACGAAATTGGGTAACTGCTAGAGCCGACTTATCAAGTTGTTGCTTAACCTGTGGCAGTTTATCTTGAATAAACTTAATCGCAGTACTGGACTTAGTACGGCGATCTTTTAAGCTATATTCAACGTAAGTTTGGGTTAATGCAGTTAAAACTTCTCGCGCTCGCTTCGGATCGCTATCTGTATAGGTAAGACGCAGAACCATCGTATCTTTTTCGGGTCGGATATCTAATCCGTTCATGATCGTCAACGGGTCAAGGTCTTTAAAGGAGAGTGCTGACGGAGATTGCTGCATTTTAGAAACAGCAATTTCAATTAGAGGTCGGCTCTTTAGGATGGCAACTTCTGTACCAAGATTAACCAGAGAGCTAGTGGATAAACCTGGAAGTTGAATATCTGATACGGCGATCGTCGAGTTAACCAGAAGCGAAGCACTTGAGCGATATTGTGGAGTTCTGGTAAATGTGTAGTAAGTGTTTCCAGCGAATACGCTGACCGAGACAGCGACGATGACGATCCAACGCTTGCGGAGTACTCTGAAAAATTTGGCAAGCTTAAACGAATCATCGACATACTTGCCTACATAGGTAGCTTTAGGATATTCAGTCATCGTTGTTTTTACCTAAGTAGCTTAATCGTTAAACCCTTAATCGTTTAATCGTTAATCTTTATATCAAAATCAGGATGATAGATCAAATTTAAAATTTGAGTATCAGTAATTCTCTTTAGAAAAACCTATTACGTCCGCCATGATCGCAACATAGTTGTTTGGGGTTTAAATTTACTGCAATTCCCGACCAACTGAACCAAGGGATTTTTTGAAAGTGTTGCTTAGCGACACTTTCAAAAAATCCCTTGGTTTGGGGTTGAGCGCAAAGCACTGTAAGTATGTCTACTTACTTATAATATAAGTGATTGATTAGACTGTAACCAAAACCCATCACATCTCAGCCCGAATGCCTGCAACTATTCCGACAATATACTCTACTCTGTTCTTAACAATCCTGTTGTTTTTTGGATTAATTTCTTTTTTGCGCGGCTCAATCCGCGATCGCACAACTGATGCACTATTCACTGTCGAAGAAATTACGGACGATCACCTATTGAAGCAAGTGCGCGATCATTTTCAGCAGAGAGCTTACAAAGTAATCGAGATTGATCCTGCGCGAGATGTCGCAACCCTATCAGGTCAAGTCAAGCCAAGTCTTTTTTTGGCAATATTTATGACAATACTCGCGGCAGTTGGCTTAATTTGTCTGGGTGTAGTGTTAGGCATTTTAATCCCTGATCTGGAAAATCTTTGGTTATGGCTGATGATCTTTTCGCCGATCGCGGGTGTGTTTTATTGGCGTGGTACTCCTCGCGAACGTCAAGTTAGTTTGCAACTTTTGCCTGAGACGAAGCTTAAAGTCCGCGCCCATAAAGATGAGATCGAAGAGTTACAGCGATCGCTCAACCTAGAAAAAATAGACATTTAAAAGTGTGTTTTTGTTGGTGAATCATCACAAACCTAAAGCTGTAAAGTTTCGCCCCGCAGGGGCGAAACTTTACAGCTTTAGGAATTTATTTTGGATAAGTACTTAGGAACTAAAATTGCTAGCTTTATTGCTGGTTTCCAAATAAAATTGCCGCTATTTTTTATAATAGATTAGGAAAACTTTGCTCAAATTTATTGTTATTGGTATTTCATGACTACCGTTTTACCCAGTCTCAGACAAGAGACCATCTCCACAATTCAGTCTAATTCACTGCAAAATACGACTTCAAGCTTAGATAGTTTGTCTCCTAATCAACAGCTTCTGCCCTTAACTGCCATAGTTAATTCTAACGATCATCTGGAAATAGGTGGTTGTGATGTAGTGGACTTAGTGAACCAATATGGCTCACCACTTTATATTTTAGATGAAGTCAGTCTTAGAACCGCCTGTCGGCAATATCGAGATGCTTTTACCAAGCATTATCAGGGACAGTCCCAAGTTTTATATGCTTCTAAGGCTTGGAGTTGCCTAGCGGTTTGTGCGATCGTTAGTTCTGAAGGGCTAGGGATTGATGTTGTCTCGGCAGGTGAAATCTTGACCGCTTTACGGGCTGGGGTTTCGCCGAGTTTGATTTATTTTCATGGCAATAATAAATCTGCCGATGAACTGAGCTATGCCTTAGAGTCAGGCTGCACCATTGTCGTAGATAACTGGCATGAGCTAAAAACTTTGGCTCATCTCGCTCAAGAGAAATCCCTTGAAGTGAGCTTTAATGCACCACGCATAATGTTGCGGTTAACCCCTGGAATTGAATGCCATACCCATGAATATATTCAGACAGGACATATTGACAGTAAATTTGGCTTTGATCCCAATGAAATAGAAGCGGTATTTGCTTTTGTTGCTCAGTCTAGCCTCAACTGCATCGGTATCCACGCCCATATTGGTTCGCAAATTTTTGAGTTGCAGCCCCATCAAGATATTGGCGGCGTGATGGTGCAGTGGTTTAAACTCGCTGGCGATCAGTATGGTTTGAAATTTTCTGAGCTAAATATTGGTGGTGGGCTAGGGATTCGCTATGTAGAGTCTGATGATCCTCCTAGCATCGAAGACTGGATCAAAACTGTCAGTGCGGGTGTAACCGATGCTTTTGTTACCGCAGGATTAGCGCTACCCAAACTACTCTGTGAACCAGGGCGATCGCTAGTTGGCTCAACCTGTGTAACAGCCTATACAATTGGTGGTAGCAAAACGGTTCCTGATATTCGAACCTACATTACTGTAGATGGTGGGATGTCAGACAATCCTCGTCCGATTACCTATCAATCAAAATATCGGGCTGTGGTGGCAAATCACATGAGTGCATCCTTGTCGCAAACTGTAACGATCGCAGGTAAGCATTGCGAATCAGGTGATATTTTAATTAAAGATATTCAATTGCCTGAGACTAAGGCTGGCGATATTCTCGTTGTATTTGGTACAGGCGCATACAATTACAGCATGGCTTCCAATTACAATCGTTTGCCAAAGCCTGCGGCAGTGGTTGTGGGAACTGGAGAATCCAGTTTGATCATCAAACGAGAAACTCGTGAGGATCTATTACGTCAAGATTGTCTGCCAGAGAGATTATACCAATTCACAAAAGTGTGACGACTTTGTGAATTAAAAACCAAACTCAGTCAGGGTTTTCAAGTTAAGAAATGGTATGCCATTTCTTAACTTGGTATAAAAAACAAACCCATTAGGGGTTTTAAAAACATAAAACGGCTACGCTGTTTTATGTTTTGGTAATGTACCAATTCACAAAAGTGTGACAACACTTTTGTGAATTAAAAACTAAATCTAGTCAGGGTTTTAAAAACATAAAACGGATATGCGTTTTATGTTTTGGTATTACGGAAGTAGTTGGAGTTGAGTTGTGAATGAGAGGATGATGAATGCAGTGGTTTAATATCAACTCAATTGCATTCATTATGAGGGCACTCGATATCCTTGCGGTATTGGGATTGATCTATTTCATGCTGTCCCTCAGCAATGATCGCCGCACCCTATTGATGGTGAGGGGGATCATCTTTTTACTAATCGCGAGTGTATTAAGCGATCGTCTTGGTATGCGATTGCTTAATTTTGTTCTCGACAAATTATTGATTGGTGCAGCCGTGGCGATGGCGGTAATTTTGCAACCAGAGCTACGGCGATTTCTAGAACGTCTGGGACGAGGCGATTTACTATCGTTAATTCAACCCACAGCGAATCGACGCACACCTGTGGAGACTGACTCAGTAGTTGAAGAAATTAATGATGCAGTGATTGAACTATCGCAAAATCGTACTGGTGCATTGATGATTATTGAGACGGGTGAACCAATTGATGATCGTGATTTTTCAGTGCCAGGGGTGAGACTTAACGCTTTATTATCAAAAGAGTTATTGCATACAATTTTTCAAACTTCAACGCTTTTGCATGATGGAGCGATCCTGATTCGAGAAGATCGCATTCTGGCGGCAGGTGTGATTTTGCCAATTTCTGAACGAGCCGCCTCGCGCGAAATTGGCACAAGACACCGTGCGGCGATGGGCATTACCGATCGCGTTAGAAATTGTTTTTGTATCGTTGTTTCAGAAGAAACAGGATCGATTGCGATCGCGGAGAATGGCATCTTAGATCGCCCCATCTCCAGTAGTCGTCTACGAGAAATATTAGAAACTAAACTAGGTAATAATCGTCCAACGACCTTAGGAAGAACAGTGCCAGAATTTAACTGGCTCTGGTCAAGATTGAATTTCAAAAATATGGTAAGTCGAAAATCGTCAGAAAAGAAATGACTGCTAAGCTATTGCAAACTTTGCCACCAGACCTCGATCACCAACGCTTACCCAAACACGTAGCCGTAATTATGGACGGTAACGGACGTTGGGCAAAGCAAAAGGGAATGCCCAGAATTGCGGGACATCGTCAGGGTGTGGATGCCTTGAAGGATTTATTACGATGCTGCAAAGATTGGGGAATTGCGGCTCTGACGGTCTATGCCTTTTCTACGGAAAATTGGAGCCGACCCGCTCAAGAAGTTGACTTCTTGATGGTTCTATTTGAGCGGATGTTGCGTCGTGAATTGGAGGAAATGTGCCGCGAAGGAGTACGCATTTCCTTTGTGGGTGATCTCGATTCTTTGTCGAAGTCTTTGCGAAATGAAATTGAGCGATCGCAAACTGCCACAGCCAATAATCAAGCCATTCATTTTACTGTGGCGATCAATTATGGCAGTCGTCGCGAAATCGTCAGAGTCTGTCGCCAAATTGCTGAGGCAACTTTAGCGGGTGAAATTCAGCCTGAAAATATTGATGAAAATGTGTTTGAGCAACATTTATACACAGCAGGAAACCATAATCCTGATCTCTTAATTCGGACTAGTGGTGAAATGCGCTTGAGTAATTTCTTGCTTTGGCAAATGGCTTATACGGAAATGTATTTTACAAATACACTTTGGCCAGATTTTGATCGCCATGAGTTTCACCGAGCGCTAATTGATTATCAAGAACGCGATCGTCGCTTTGGCAAAGTCTAAAAAATATCTAAAAATAAAATATCACGTAGTGATATTTTATTTTTACAACCAATGCTTCGGGTAAGTGCGATCTTCAGCAAAATTATTAAAGATTACAGCGCAAGTTACCAGAATTATTGAGCCTTCTAATGTCGGTGTAACCAGAAATTGCCAGTTAGGTTTGGTCATCATGACGACTAAGGCTACTGCACCTGAAGGAGGATGTAAGGTACTAGTAATTTGCATTATGGCGATTACTGTGGCTACGGCTAAGCCCATAGACAAAGGGGAAGAGCCGAAAATACTTAAAATTGTCAAGGCAATTAGGGCTGCTAAGAGATTTCCCCCGATCACATTGCGAGGCTGCGCGAAAGGGCTTTCAGGTATGCCGAAGATTAAAACACTGGTAGCTCCAAAGGGAGCCATGATCAAAGGAGAATTGGTGATTGTTGCTAAATAAGCTGTTATGGCGATCGCACAGCAACTACCAAACCAACTCCAAAAAACATGCTTCCGATGTGGTCTTTCAATGGGACAGGTGAGGGGACACGATCGCCATCTGCCAAAGAGTTTAAACCAGTAGGTTTGCAATTTTGATCGCGCTTTTCGGAAGTTCAGCATGAATAAATAAAAAATTAGGAGTAGAATGTCAAGAATCTATGACATTCTACTCCTAACGATGAGAGTTTAGTTTTTAAAATGTAGCTAAATTTACAGACATTATAACCTTAATCACCGTTTAAGTTTCAAAAACAGGGAGCGAAGCGCTCTGTTTTTTTTAGTAATGATTACCCACCTTGCGGTGGTGAGCGGCGGTGAGAGATTCAGGTTTTGAGACGCGACCTTCTTCGGCGATCGCATAGATAATCCAGTGATCGCTACATTCCATCCGACTCATTACTTCGCACTCGATAAAGGCAAGAGCATCAGTGAGAATTGGCGCGCCAAAGCTCGATAACTGAGTTTTGACACCTTCAAAGCGATCTGCCCCAGGAGCAAATCTCTTGAGGAAATGCTGCATCAATTTAGAATAATTGCCATCTTCAAGCACGTTCAAAACAAAGCGATCGCCTACTTGCATAAACGACTCGATCGCCCGATCCTTTGCCACTGCAACCGTAAAGCCTAAAGGTTTAAAACTAGCTTGGGCAACCCAAGAGGCTAGCATGGCGCTGCGTGCGCCGCCTTTGGCAGCCGAGATAATATACAAACCACCTGCCAAACGTCCTAAAGCTTTATCAAGATCCGCGTCGATCGCCTTGAGTTGTTTGATATTTTGCTTGCGAGTTAGCAATTGTCCCAAGTCAGTACCTGCTTCATCACAGGTTTGATAGGTAGCTTCGTTGGGATTTTCCCTTACCTTGATGGCTGGGAAAGCGGTGACTACGCCCAAATCTTTAAACCGATTATTCAGCAGATCAATGGATGAATCTTGATCCCCGTGCGGTTCGTATAGTCCAATTACTTGCTTTTCGCTAGCTGCCGCAAGGATTGCCCCGATCGCAGTTTCCACATGACTATTAGACGCTGGCGGTGTGCAGACAACTAAACCTGATGCATGGGCGACAAGTTCGCGCAACTCCTGTAAATCGATCGCTTTAAGATCTGCCATTTCTACAGCTACACCAGTTTTCGCGATTCCGCGAGCGATCGCTTGGGAGAGGCGATCGCAATAGCCATAGTCGGACACATAGCAAACCACGACATTAGTTTCGCCCTTAGTTTGCGCTTGACTCCATTGGCGATAGTTTTCCGTTAGTTCTTTGACGTTATAGCGCAGTAAGGGACCATGCCCATTTGCCACGATTTCCGCCTGTGGTAAGTCATCCATCCGCTTCATTGCCGAAATGACTGATCGCGCATTAGGAGCCATCAAACATTCGTAATAAAAGCGATAATCGGGCGCAATTCTTTTTAAATTTTCATCGTAAATTGCATCACTGCAATAGTGCATTCCAAAAATATCGCAGGTATATAAAATCGATGTGCCAAGGTCAAAGGTCATCATTGTGTCTGGCCAGTGCAAATTCGGCGCATTTACAAACTGTAAAATGTGACCATTACCTAGATCAACTTGATCGCCATTTTTGACAACTTGCTGCTTAAATGGCTGATTAATTAACTCACCAAGAAATTGCAACGCCACCTTTGTCGCCACCACCGTAGCATTGGGGGCTAATTCTAGTATTTCTTTAACCAAGCCACTATGGTCTGGTTCGGTATGACTGATTACTAAATAATCAATCTGAGCAGGATCGATTTGCTCTTTGAGGGTATTGAGATATAGCTCACGAAACTTGGCGTGGGACGTATCGACTAGCGCTAGCTTTTCGCCACGAATGATATAGGAGTTATAGGTCGTACCATTTTGTAAACCAAACTCGATATCAAAGCGATCGCGATCCCAATCAAGCGATCGAATGGTGGTTGTGTCCGCCGCGATTTCGGCAACTTGGATAGTGAGTCGGCGTTCAATCGACTTCTCAGCAACATTTGCAATAGAAGGAATCTCAATAGCAGCTACCACGATCTTGTCTCCCTATCTGATTTTCAACTATCTCCAGTTTAATGCTTACTTTTCGACAAGTCCAATTGAATGTACTAATTGATACTATAAGTACCTAAGGGACGCGCAGTAAAATAAAGAAATGACTTTTTGTGGCGCGGCTTTGCTAGGTCATCAAAAATCTGGCTCTTTATTAAATTGCAGAACCTAACCAAAAACCAAAAATTAGATACTGCCGTAAACACCGCTCCCTCATTTCTGGGTTATAAACTAAATCCGCAACTATGTCAGATCTTTACGTTTCATGGGAAGAATATCACGCCAATATCGAGAAATTGGCAGTCCAAATCTATCAATCTCAATGGGAATTCGATCAAATTCTCTGTCTTGCTAGGGGGGGATTACGCATTGGGGATATGCTTTCGCGGATTTATAACAAGCCTCTAGCGATTCTCTCGACTTCTTCCTATGGGGGCAAAGATTTTCAGGAAAGGGGGAAATTGACGATCGCTAGTAATATCACGATGACTACTAATACCCTTGGCAAAAGGATCTTGTTAGTAGATGATTTAGTTGATTCGGGTGTAACCATGATGCGGATTCTCGAATGGCTGACACAACATGAAGAATTTGCCATTACCGAAGTGCGATCGGCAGTTTTATGGTTTAAGGCTTGCTCGGTAGCAAAGCCAGATTATTATGTGGACTTTTTAGATGACGATCCTTGGATTCACCAACCCTTTGAAAAATACGAAAAACTAAGTCCAAGTGAACTACAAACTTGATCTATACAAGGATAAGCGGCACTTCGCACTGCCTATCCTTATATATAGATCGTCAGTCTTGTTAGAACATAAACCCCAAAAAGCGAGTGACTAAAGCTTTATTACTAGATCACGGCCCTAATTTTCTTAGTCATAAGTTGTTGAGCTTGCTTGATCCAGATTGACATCTCCCCAATATCAGGACATAAATCAGCACGGTTAAAATTTTGTACCTGTAAACGCATAATTTGTTTGTGGAGTTTATCGAGAGGAGTTTGAGCAAGTTGCTCCACCGAAACGATGCCACTATGCACAATCACTCCGCAATGTTGACAACCTACCGCAGGGATACGCGCCAAATCTGCGAAAGCTATCCATTTTGTTAATAGCTGAAATCTCACACCAAGAGCGATCGCTAGTTCTTCTTTTTGGGCTTTGTTCCGACCTGCCTTTTGCAGCAAAGTGCAAGTATTTGTGATGGCATGGTCTTTGAGCTTTTGGCAGTCTTCGGTACTTAATGCTGGTAACTGGTCAATCGGAAAGTTTAAGGATGAACAAGTTTGAGAAGTTGTGGAAAATTTCATTTTGTAACGATATTATTTTAATCGTGATGTTGGTCAATACGGCTTAATGGCATTTGTAGTTAGACAGACATCTTTTGCATTGGGGATGCTTTGCGCCAAGCATAACTTTTTTTCTAGTAAGATAATCAAAAAGCTGGAATATTTAAGCTGGATTTGGATTGTTTTAGGATCGATATAGCAATCCTAAATGGTTTGTGGAAGCGCACCCCGAAGGGGTGCGCTTCCACAAACCCAAAAATCTACAAATGATTTAGGACTGCTATAGGAGTTTTTATAATTAAGTTTATAGTCAACTTTGTCCCAAACTATGACTTTGCTTTAACGCCTTTATTTATCTACTTTTCGATTAGATTAGTTGAAACCAATTACCTATCTAAAGTATTTGCTTATCTAGGTAAATATTCTTTTCAGATGTGGCTTGTTCATTCATTTTTCGCCATTTATTACCTGCAAGATCTTACTTTCTTACCTAAATGGTCACCACTTATTTTTGCTTTACTAGTAGCCAAAACACTTTTATCAGTTCTATTAATTGAGTATTTATGTTCACAGATTAACAAAAGATTTAAGTCGTTTACTAAAAACAATTTCACAACTATAAACTAAATAAAAAGCCAAAAGATAATTGGTAGTGCTTTGCACCGCCACTTATCTTTTGGCTTTTTATTTGTCCTAGATATAGCGTTTATCAGTATGAACGTCACTCTTGACGCTAATAGCCGTATAGGGAAGCTCAGGTTTGAGCCATTCGACCCGACGATTTACCTGTGATCCTTTGATTTTGATGGCAACTTCCAAACCAGAGAAGATTTTTAAGTATGGCTTTTTTCCACAACTCATTTAGGATTGCTATATTGTCATTGGTCAAGACAATAGCTCTACTCATATTTGTAAGGCGGTACAATTAGAAATTCCTGAGTGGCAGCGTAAAGGCTTATTTTTATTTCAATTGCCTCCCTACTGCTCTGAGATGAATCCCATTGAATTGGAATGGTTGCATTTAAAGCGTGACCATCTTTCTGGGCAAATGTTCGACTCTAATGTTCGACTCTGAGGATAATTTAATCTGGGGCTTAGAAAATGCTCTTCTTTCCCGTTACGATTCACTTGGCTTTGATACTTCCTATTTTGAGTTTTCTTATGCCTAGCTACTTAGAGCTAAATATATTACAGTTATGATTCAGAGTGCTATTAGCTTTAGCAATCTCTGTGTGATCGCTCAATTTACATAAATTCATACTTCATACCCAAGCGTAAACAAAAAGATACTTTCTAGATCTGCGATCGCCCCTGAAACGAACTGTCCTAACTTATTAATACTTTGTCCTCTCTGTGCAAGAGTTCAAATAGTGGTAGAAGCAAGAATTATGTCAGTAAGATAGTTAGACAATGGGACAGTTTGAGAGACGCTATACAACGAGTTTTCTTTCACTTGTCCTAACTACCCCTTTCTTTGCTGTGGCATAGCCATTTTGTGTTTTGCTATAACATATAGTCCATAAGGTAATCAGGATGCAGCAAATTCTTGTAATCGATGACGATCTTGTCATGCAAATGATTCTGAAAAATACACTGCAAGCACAAAAATATGAAGTAATTGTCGCAAAGAATGGAAAGGAAGGAATATCATTAGCCAAACAATATCAACCAGCCTTAATCATTTGTGATTGGATGATGCCAGACATAGATGGATTAGAAGTCTGTCATCAAATTAAGCTGGATGATAATTTATCTTCAACAATCTTTATTTTATTAACTTCTAAAGGTGCTGTCGAAGATAAGGTGAAAGCTCTAGATAATGGAGCTGATGATTTTTTATCTAAACCGATCGATAAGACTGAATTAATCGCTAGTGTTAGAGCGGGTTTAAGAATCTATCAACTTAATAAAGACTTACAATCACAAAAGCAGTTACTAGAGGCGGAACTTGCAGAGGCAGGAGAATATATAAGAGCTTTGTTGCCCTTGACTTTAGAAGGTGTAGTAAACATTACGGCTGAGTTTATTCCTTCTAGTCAACTAGGTGGAGATTGTTATGACTTTTATTGGCTAGATCCTGATCATTTAGCTATTTATTTAATCGATACTTCTGGTCATGGCGTAGGTTCAGCATTATTATCCATTTCAATTTTAAATCTCTTGCGATCGCAGTCCTTTGGTAAAGAGAAGTTTTACGAACCTAGCACAATTATGATAGAGCTTAATCGAGCTTTTCAGATGAGTCAGCACAATGGGCGCTATTTCACAATGTGGTATGGAGTTTATGAGCGATCGCAACGCAAGCTGATCTATGCTAATGCTGGACATCCCCAAGGAATTTTGATTTCTGGAACTCCTGAAAATCCCCAGATTCAAGAACTTCCTAGTCTAGATATGCCTATAGGATTTTTCCCTGATGTGGATTACACTAGCTCGGAACTATCGATAGCGACAGACAGTAAACTTTATATTTGCAGTGATGGCATTTTTGAGGTTATGCAAGAAAATGACAAAATATGGGGAATGCCTAAGTTTTTCAATTACTTAGTAGAAAAATTCTCGTTGAGTGCAGAAATTACTACAAATTCAGTTCTGCAAAAAATCCAGAGCGAAACTCCTAACGCCAAATTTGGTGATGATGTTTCGCTACTACAAATTCACTTCCCATAGCGGTTTTGATTTTGCCTTAGGCAAAATCAAAACTCAAACCCCTTTGACTAGTATTCAATCGTCATACTTTCATAGGTTGCGCCACGGATTGTTTGAATACGCTCTGTGGGCTTAGCCTTAATTTTATTAACAAACTGTGCCTCAGTCATCTCTGCACTTACAGCGTTATTCTCCACTTCAAGATCTAATTGCGCGAGATTGCGATCAAGATCGGCAAGGCGATTAACTATTTGTTGCTGGCGATCGCATACTCGTACCAGTTCTTCCTGTAGCCGCTCTTTCTCATTGGCGAGTTGATGCATCTGGATGTATAGCGCCGAAGGGGTTTTCCGTAGAGGCATAGAACGCAATTTCGGCTGAATTGGTCTACGAGATGCACGAGAAATAGTCATAGGAATTAGTCCTGATAGACATTTAGTTTTAGATATAAAAATCTTTACGCAGTAAAGATTTTTATTATTTATTTCGTTGGGCTTGGCTCAAAGAATACTTTGTACAAAATAAACCCGACTAGCGCCATAATGCCGATGGAAATGGCAAGTGATACTAGTTTAAATACAAAACTCAGAATTGTAAATGAAACTAGCCCGATCGCCACGATCGCGGCAACTTTGGTTGCTCCAGTTAGGCTATTTACCCAAGCAATAAGACTACCTAAGCCAGTTTTAGCTGCCTCTACACTTTGCCCAACAGCCACAAATTCTGGTTCAGCACGTTTGTTTGGATCGTGGGGTTGGCTACTCGTTTGTTGCTTATTGCCCATCACTTCGCGCTCTAGCTCACGAAAGCGTTCTTCTAGGTTATCGGTTTGACTCATAGCAGCAATAAATAAAAAATCTATGGTTTATTTTACTCCATTCATTGAAACCAAGAAATTTAAGATAATTCTAAATATTCAGCAATTTATTCATCAGCAAAAAAATCAGAGTCAATCTTTTTAAGCTCATACTGCGAAATGATTGACACACCTAGGTTGTAGTCAATCATATACTGAGTCAATTGTTCGCCATCTAGTAAAACCACCTTTGTATCTTTCATATTTTTGGCGTATTCATAGGCATCTCTAGAAAAGCTAGAAGTGGTTATAAATACACCTTTTTTCGCTCCTTGTCCTGCCAAGGCTCCAACAAATTTTTGAATCTCAGGTCGCCCTACCGTACCTTCCCATTTTTTCGCTTGGATGTAAATTGCATCTAAGCCAAGACGATCTTCTTTAATAATGCCATCGATACCCTCGTCACCACTTCTACCAATCGCTCTTCCTGCGTCTTGAATTGAGCCACCATAGCCCATCTTAACTAATAACTTTACAACTAGGCGCTCAAAAAAATCAGGTGTACAGTCTTTAACAAGGGTCAAGAGGTCTTGAGCTAAAGCTAGTTTTAGTTTTTGATAAGCTGTAGCTAAAGCTTCTTCAGGTGTAATTTGCTCAGTTAAAGGATCTTGAGGCAGCTGACTAGAATTTTCAACAGTTGTATTAGCACCTGCAAACTCTTGATATTCAGGAAACTGCTTGAGAAACTTAGCATTAATCTGAGATGGATTGCGGCTAAGAACTTCTTTACCTCTGATCGTAATTTGAAAAATAGAGCGTCGAGGAGATTCCAGTAAACCAGCCTTTAGTAAATATGTTTTTGACCAGCCAACACGATTATCAAAAGTAGGTTGTTGCCCACTGGGTAATAATTCTTTTCTATCATTCTCAGATAATTTAAAAAATTCTGCCAAGTATTCCACACTTTCTCTGAATGAATGCTCTTTGCCATCACTAGCAAATTGCATTAATGGCAGCATAATTGACTGAAAATCGGGAACTGACATAGAGGTATTTCTGAGACTTTTTTGGGTTGTAGTAATTTTTAGGGCATATCTAAAAATTTAGAGTCTCTGTAATTGTAAACTTAAGCCTAGAGAGCTATCCCGAATCTTGTTACAAATTGTTAAAATAATCTATACATATAAGTCTACAGATGAGTCTACAAAAATTCTATGCCCGTAACCAAAACAGACTTTGAGTTAGATCGTTATGACATTGACGCGATCGCAAACTACTACCGCAACCAACCTTTGCGGGTCTGGTGGCGCTGCATAGTGATTTTTGTACCACTGATCTGGTTGATTCTGAGACTACGCCTCAGTGCCAAAGCCTCAGCCACAGAATTAAAAAAATTAGCGATCGAATCGCGAAAGTTACTAACCCGTCTCGGTCCAGCCTTTATCAAAATTGGTCAAGCCCTCTCGACCCGTCCTGACATCGTGCCACCTGTATTCATGGACGAACTCGCCGAACTGCAAGATCAACTGCCACCATTTCCTAACGAAATCGCCTATCAATTTATTCGCGATGCATTAGGAGCCGATCCTTCGGAAGTTTATGCCGAAATCTCCGATAACCCGATCGCTGCTGCTTCATTAGGTCAAGTCTATAAAGGCAAACTCAAAACAGGCGAACTCGTTGCCATCAAAGTCCAACGCCCTGACATTGCCGCAGGTATTGCGCTCGATATGTATATCCTGCGTGGTATTGCTACATGGCTAAAGAAGACTTTCAAATTTGTGCGTACCAATTTAGCCGCCATCCTTGATGAGTTTGCTAGTCGTATTTTTGAGGAAATGGACTACACCTTTGAAGGTCAAAACGCCGAAAAATTTGCTGAATACTATGGTGGATTGGACGGAATTTATGTTCCTAAAATCTATTGGCAATATACTGCTAAGCGTGTATTGACGATGGAATGGATTGAAGGCATTAAGTTAACTAATGTGCAGGGAGTCAAAGAAGCTGGCTTTGATAGTCGTCACATCATTGAAGTTGGTGTGCAATGCTCTTTGCGTCAATTGCTCGACTATGGCTATTTTCACGCCGATCCACACCCAGGCAACCTATTAGTAATGGGTGATGGCAAACTTGCTTATCTCGACTTTGGCATGATGAGCCAAGTTTCCTCAGAGCAGCGCTTTGGACTAATCGAAGCGATCGTGCATTTAGTCAATCGTGATTTTGTTGCTCTTTCTAAAGACTATGTGCGTTTAGGCTTTTTGACTGAAGATATCGACTTTGCTGCGATCGTCCCCGCACTATCGGAAGTCTTCAATCCACCTGAAGGTCAAAGCTTGACACAAATGGATTTTAAAGACATGACCGATCAGTTATCGCAGATCATGTATGACTATCCCTTCCAAGTTCCTGCTTACTATGCGTTGATTATCCGATCGCTTGTCACGTTAGAAGGCATTGCCTTTAGCGTTGATCCTAATTTCAAGGTTTTAGCTGTCGCCTATCCCTACGTTGCTAATCGTTTGCTGAATGACTCTGCACCAGAGTTAAGAATGGCTCTCAAGGATTTACTCTTCCGTGATGGTGAATTCCGATGGAATCGTCTAGAGAATTTGCTCAGCAATGCTCAAACCAATCCTGACTACAACTTGAATGGAACTCTCGACAAAGGAATTGATTTCTTACTTTCCGATCGCAGTGAGTTTATGCACGATCGCATCATCGATGAGATCGTCAAAGGCATCGAAGTTGAGGCAAGCAAGCGTTTACCAGAAAGATTTCGCACGTCACCCATCGGCAATATCGTGATTGATCCTCAAGTCAAAGAAACAATTGCTAAAACTGAGACTCCATCAAGTTTGGGCTATATTGCGAGACTATGGACAATTCTCCAGAAAGACAAGGCGATCGCTCCCACCGACATTTTGCCTTTAGCAACCCGTATTCTCACTAAGCGTCAAACTCTCACCTTCGGTCGCGATGTCATTTCTAAACTTGCCCAGAGATCAATGGTGCGGGCAGTCCGTGAGGTGTTATTACGCGATGAGCAAAAATATCAAGATGATAAACAGCAAGATTTAATCAATAATTCTATGAGCAATTTTCAAGGCGAAGAGCGCGAATTGGTTGGCTCTGGTTTAAGGCGATCGGTAAATGGACGCAGTTGGTAAGCCCAAAAAAAGGAACGCGAAGCGTTCCTTTTTTATTTAGAAGAAAAGTTCTATCCCTGACTCTGTGCAAGCAGTCTCTAACAAATCACTAAGGCTAAGTTCCTCAGCCCAGTTTTGCAAATAATCAAAATCTAGGCGATCGCCTTGTAGTTTCAAAACACCCAAAACATCGCGCCATTGTCTCTGTGACTCATTCTTAGTCATCCGATACCAAACTAACTTTTGCAAAATAATATCTTCAGGAGTGGGTAGTACCAACATTTGGTCGGGATTTTGCCTCACTAATTGCGATCGGCGACGTTGAAACTCAATTTGAGGAAAAGGGTTATCTTTAAGCACAAAAACATCTATTTTCCCCAGAGAATCATTGTCGATTAGATTAAAGGAACGCTTGAACCTAATTGCATCTCTAACTGCATCTTCAGAGACATAGAATCTGGGTTGGAGAGATTGTAGTAATGGAATTAATTTTTCTATGGTTAAATCAGCAACAATATCTACATCTTCAGTTGCTCTCGGCTCTCCCATTAGCGTACTTGCAACCGATCCACCGACTAAATAGGGAATATCTAAACCATTAAAAATTGCGGCTACATCCAGCGCTAGTGAAATTGGATCAGTAAGCATAAGTGGTTGCTCGTATGCAGAAATATTTTGATATACAGAATCAGAGAAATTAAATTTAAGTGTAGCTTTAGCAAATTCGTATCGCAACTTGCATAAACTTATATTTGGATAGCGCTGCTGAAGACCAACTAAATAGAGTTCTAAGCATCCTTTTGTCCAGCCGCTAACTTTTTCAGCCTTTTGAATTAGTGTCAGAGATTTTAAGCGATTGAACAGATACATTTCAGCATCAATACTGGTATCAATCGATTGGGTCTTATATCCTACAGGTGCGCTTAGCATTTGATTTTACCTATCTTCTAAGATTTGGTTCTTACATCTTGGCAATACTGCTTAACAGCTTCTGTTATCGAGCTTTGCAAATCAGCATATTTACGGGCAAAGGGAGGCTGCCAATCGGATAAGCCTAAAACATCATGAGTTACCAAAATCTGTCCATCACAGCCTTGACCTGCACCAATACCAATTGTAGGGACAGGAATTAGTTCTGTAATTTTAGTCGCTAACTCCGCAGGGATATTTTCTAATAGCAGTGCAAAAATACCAGCTTCCACTAAAGCTTTAGATTGATGTAAAATCTCTTCGGCTGTATCAGGAGTACCACCTTGAACCCGATAACCGATCCGATGCACCGATTGCGGGGTTAAGCCCACATGTCCCATGACTGGCATTCCTGCTTGTACTAGCTTACAAATCGTTTCAACCATATCAGGATACCCACCTTCAAGCTTAATGCCCCGCGCATCAGTTTCTTTGAAAATGCGTCCCGCCGATCGCATTGCCTCTTCCGCAGAAATTTGATAGCTGAGAAATGGCATATCAACAATTAGTAAAGCATTATCAACTCCACGCCCGACCGCTTGAGCATGACGAATCATGTCATCAAGGGTAACAGGCAAGGTGTTTTTGTAACCAAGCGCTACCATCGCCAGAGAATCACCCACCAAGATCATATCCACGCCTGCTTTGTCGAGCAGTTTGGCGATCGCATAGTCACTTGCTGTCAACGCCGCGATCGGCTTTTTTTGCTGTTTCCATTTTTGTATTTGGGCGATCGACACTGGCATCGTGGCATTCCTCGTGAGTATTAAAGAACCAATTTGTTATGGTGAGGCGGAGTCGTACCATAACAAATTGGTTCTTTATTTTATAGAGCTAACATCTAATGTAAACTTTTTAAAGCAAACGCAACAGATTAATCGAGTTCGGTACGAGAAGCAAACATTATGCAAGTTGGACAAAAAGTTCGTGTTCGTGGTTTCAAAGATGGTAGCGGTAAGGCAATCTCTAACAAAATTGGCGAAGTCGGCGTAATCAAAGAAGAGAAAATTATGGATGGTAGCAAATGGGGCTACATCGTCAAATTCTCTGATAGCACTAAGTCTTGGTTCTTTGCCGATGAGTTAGAATCAGCCTAAAAGCATTAGGATGTTGCGTGTTGCGCGACATCCTAATTACGAATAAGCCCTATGGCAGATATTAACCGTCAAGATATCATTCGGGGCATGATGGCTGAAGTTGATGGGCTAAGCTATAGTATGGCTTCCGCTAGCCTCGAAGCTGTAATAACCTGTGTTACCAAAGCATTATCCAATCACCAATCCATAACCCTTAGTGGTTTTGGTAAGTTTAGTGTACGCCATCGTCGCGCCCGTTCAGGAAGTCATCCTCGTACACATCAGCCCATTAATATTCCTGAAGTTATTGTTCCTCACTTCACTCCCAGTCCTCATCTAAAAAAGCTAGTGCAGAAGCCCAATGAGCCTAATTCTGACATTTCTCGGTAAAGGTGGTGTTGGCAAAACAACGACTGCGATCGCGGTTGCGCGTGCTTTTGCCGCCCAGAGCAAACAAGTCTTATATGTTGGTCAGCAAGCAGGAGATAGCCTTAGCATGAGGCTTGGTGCTGAGTTAGCTAACGATCCGCAATTAGTTGCACCAAATTTTGCGGCTGTACATTTACAGTCAACACTTCTGCTTGAACGCTATTGGGACAAGATGAAAGGCTTGGAAACCCAGTACTTGCGGACTCCTTTTTTTAAAGAAGTGTATGGTCAAGAGCTTGGGATTTTACCTGGAATGGACGCGGCACTAGGTTTAAGCTTCTTGCGCGAACGTGATGCAGAAGGTAAGTATGACGTAATTATTTACGATGGTGTTGGCGATCTCGAAACATTGAGAATGCTAGGAATGCCAGAGATTTTAGGCTGGTATCTACGCCGCTTTAAACAAGTACTAACAGGTTCAGCGATCGGGCAAGCAATTTCGCCATTTGTCGAACCAATTTTAAGAAGTATTCTCCAAGTCTCTAGCACTGATGATATTTCACAACAAGCAGGAGAAATGTCGTCAGTATTAACTCGCGGTCAAAAAGCAGTGAACGATCCTAGTCGTGTGGCGGCGTATCTAGTCACAACTGGTGATCCTTACGCGATCGCCACAGCAAAATATTTATGGGGTAGCGCTCAGCAAATTGGCTTGACCGTTGGAGGGGTGCTGGCTAGGGAGCAAATTAATGATGCAGATTTTGAACCTCTAGCAGTATGTCAAATCCCCGACCAAGTGACAGAATTAACAATCCCTGATCGTCTTGCTAGTCTTGCACCAAAACCCATTGAAATTAATGCAGTAACCAAGCAAGTCAAGTTGTTTTTGCCAACATTTAATAAAAAACAAGTCAAACTAATTCAGCTAGGGCCAGAAGTCACTATCGAAGCAGGCGATCAACGTCGTAATATTTTCTTGCCCAATGAACTAGCTGGCAAACAAGCCACTGGCGCAAAGTTTCAAGATTCTTATTTAATTATTTCATTCGGCTAAATTATTCAGCTATGCAACTTAGCCCTCGCTTTAAATTATTTTCTCAGCCGCTCGATCGTTATGCCATCGGTTTAGTAGCAGTGCTCAGTGTGGCGATCGCCATATTGTTGTGGGTAGGCGATCGCACAGCCCCGCAGGTAAGAGACTTTAGTTGGCAAGGACAGAAGATTGATGCCACTAATATTTCTTTTTCTTTAACTTTTAACCGCCCAATGGATCGAGACAGTGTTGAACAAAATCTTAAGTTTGATCCACCCCTAGCAGGCAAAATCAGTTGGTCATCACGGCGGATGTCCTATACGCCCCTAGCACCAGCTAGTTATGGTAAATCCTATACAGTCAAACTAGAAAATGCCTACGATCGCTTTGCTAGAGAATCTGGTGATAAACAAGCGATTGAACCTTTTACAGGAAGCTTTACAACACCAAAACCATATTTTGCTTATATCGGTTTGCAAGGAGAAGATCGGGGTCGCCTTGTACTTTACAATGTGCTACAAAAGGAAAAGCGCGTTTTAACACCTGCTAATCTGACAGTTCTAGATTTTCGGATTTATCCTGATCGCCAAAAGATTTTATTTGGGGCGATCGAAACTGCGGGGCAAAGCCTTCTTGACCAAAAAATCTATACAGTAACGACAGGGCTTGATCGTGAAGATCGGCTCACGTCTAATCCACCAGAGATAAAACCTATTCTTGGGAGTGATGACTATCAAAACTTTAAATTCGATCTCTCTCCAGATGGCAAAAACATCTTGGTACAGCGTCTCAGCCGTCAGCAAGTTGGACGCTATGGACTCTGGCTCATCAAAGAGAATGAACCAGCAAGAGCGCTTGATAATCAACCAGGGGGCGATTTTATGTTTACGCCCGACAGCGCGTCGGTGGCGATCGCTCAAGGCGAAGGAGTTGCGATTTTGCCCCTTGAGCCGCAAGCCCCACCGTTGGACTTTCTCCCAAGATTTGGCACGGTTTTAAATTTTGGTAGAAGCGGCACAAAGGCAGCCACAATTAAATTTAATAAGGACTATACGCGATCGCTCTACTTGGTAAATAATCAAGGATTACAGAAAGAACTTACAAAAATTAATGGGTCTATTCTTGGCGCTCAGTTTGATCCGCAAGAGAAGACCATTTATTGCTTGTTAACGGATGTAGAACAGGACACTGCAAAAAATATCTTTCGGGAGAAGCCATATCTTGCGGCGATCGATTTAGAATCTACTCAATTCCGAAGACTTTTAGAACTTCCACCCCAAAGAGAAGTTCAGTTTAATATTGCTCCTGATGGTCAATCAATTCTCTTGAATTCGGCTATTCCCAGCAGCAAAGAATCCTCTAATGCTCCACCTGTTTCAGAAGACTCCGCTCAAGCATCTAGAAATTCTCGTACTCCCCAAGTACCAACCCAACTAATTATGTTGCCGATTAATAATAATCAAGGTTCAGGTCCTCTACAACCTGAAGTATTACCAATGTTCGGCACAGTTCCACGCTGGCTACCATAGAGAGATTTTTGGGAAGTGTTGCTTTGCAACACTTCCCAAAAATCTCTTGGTTTGGGCTTAAGCACAAAGCGCTGTCAAACATTTCAAGGTTAGAATAAAAGCAGTTCCACGGAGGTAAATATATGCCAACGACATCAGTGCTTAAGCGCCTCTTCACCGTCAAAGAATATGATCGGATGGCTGAGTCTGGAGTGCTAGCCGACAATGAGCGAGTAGAACTAATTAGAGGAGAAATAATTAAAATGTCACCCATTGGTCGAAGACATGCAGCTTGTGTAATTCGATTGTCGGATATTTTCACAAGAAAATTAGGCGATCGCATTTTACTTAGTGTACAGAACCCTTTAGCTTTAGATAACACTTCTAAGCCTGAACCAGATGTAGTGTTGTTAAAGCGTAAATCTGATTGCTATGAATCTGGATTACCACAGCCTGAGGATGTATTTCTATTAATTGAAGTTGCTGATAGTACAATCGATAGCGATCGCGAGTTGAAAATCCCTCTCTATGCTGAAGATGGGATTACTGAAGTTTGGTTGGTTGATATTAATAGTGCTTGCATAGAAGTTTATCGATACCCAACTAGTAAAGGTTATCAAGAAACCTTCAAAGTCTATCGTGGACAAAATTTATCTATTCTTGCTTTTCCTGATGTAAGTATTACTGTCGATGAAATCTTGGGATAGAGAAGTTAGTGGCAAGACAGTCGTTGTGACAGGTATTGGTATGATGACAGCGATCGCAGATGATCGCGAAACTACTTGGAAAAGACTGTTAGCTAGTGAATCAGGAATCAAGTTTGACCATCAATTACAACTTCCTATTGCTAGGATTAATTCCTTAGGCGATAATCATTCGTCACGATCGCAATATTTATTAGAAAAAGCGACCTTAGAAGCGATCTCTGATGCAAATCTAGACATTTCATTACCTAACTGCGGAGTTGTCATTGGTTCTAGTCGTAGTAATCAAAGAGAATTAGAACTACTTCTAGATAGCCCTGAAAAACTTTTAAGTGAGAACCAATGGTGGCAAAGCCAGCCAGCAAGTTTATCTGCTCAAATTGCGAATTTATTACAAACTCAAGCCCCAGTATTTGCACCGATGGCGGCATGTGCCACCGCAAACTGGGCGATCGCTCAAGCTTGTGAATTAATCCGTTCGGGGCAATGTGAGTTAGCGATCGCTGGCGCAACTGATACTGCGATTACACCACTGACAATTGCAGGATTTCAAAAAATCAATGTATTAGCCAAATCTGGCGTATATCCTTTTAGTCAAGAACGTGAAGGTTTTGCGTTAGGAGAAGGATCGGCAGTTTTAGTAATGGAATCATTAGATTCAGCTAAACAACGTGGCGCAAATATTTATGGCAAGATTTTAGGCTGGGGAATTACCAATGATGCTTATCATGCCACTAGTCCCAATCCAGACAATAAAATGGCAGCGATCGCCCTCAAAGATTGTCTGCGGCGATCGCAAATTAATGCGGATCAGGCTGGTTACATTAATGTGCATGGTACGGCTACTCAATTAAATGATGCTCGTGAAGCGGAACTAATTCAACAATTTTTCCCAAATATCGCCGTTAGTGCCACCAAAGGAGCAACTGGTCATACGCTAGGAGCGACAGGCATGATCGAAGCAGCATTTTGTTTGTTAGCTTTACGCGCTCGCCTTTTACCACCCTGTGTAGGAATGCAAACCCCTGCCTTTGATTTGCGGATTATTCACCAAGCTGAGCGATCGCCCGATCTGCAATATGCACTTAACTTCAGTTTTGGCTTTGGCGGACAGAACGCGATTGTTGCCTTTGGTCAAGAATTATCAAGGTGATGCTCTGCATCACCTTGATAATTCTTGACCAAAATTCATGTACGATTCTATATTGCATCTATTTTCTGACTGAGACGCTTGTGCCAAAACCGTTACAGCTAATGTGGGCATTGTCTGGGCTATTGCTGACAATTGCGAGTACATTCATTCAACCTTCCATGCTCCTGCCATCTCTCACAGGTCAGGGAAACAATGTTGCGATCGAGTCGATGTCGATCAGCGTCACTATGCAAATTGGTGCAGTCCTGATTACAGGTTGTCTCGGTGGACGCTACGCTGCATTACTATCGCAAATTACTTACATTACTTTGGGCTTAAGCGGATTTGGTGTATTTTATCAAGGTGGTGGATTAAGTTACCTCAAATCTCCTGCTTTTGGATATCTACTAGGATTTGTGGCAGGCGGATGGCTTTGCGGATTTCTTGCTTTTTTGAGACCACCAAGTTTAGGGCAAATGGCAATTAGTTGTTTTGGTGGATTATTGGCAATTCATCTGGTCGGCATCATCTATTTAGTTGCAATTCAAATACCTAACTTTAGTGCCATCCAAACTTCATTTTGGCAATATTCTGTCCAAGTTTTGTCAGGTCAATTTTTAGTCGTGTGTGCCACTATTGTCATTGCAACTATTTCCCGAAAATTATTGTTTTATTAAACGCAGAGCTAAAACAGTAAAAGCCTCGCGCAGCGAGGCTTTTACTGTAAGATTTTGTGTTTTGGGATTAGGCAGCTAGTAGATATTCAGAGCCTTGTCCTTGCTTATCAAATTGATTGATAAATTTGTCAACGCTAGGGAAAACAGCAAACAATTGGTCAATTCTTGTGATTTCAAATACAAGACTAACAGAAGGCTGCTGAGAGCAAAGTAACAAGTTACTCTTTTGAGATTGCATTAGTCTCAGACATGCTATTAGCTTTTGTAAACCTTGACTATCGATAAATTCTACATTTTCCATATCAACAATCAAGACAGGAACTTCTTTGCTGTTCATCATCACATTAGCTGAGACCCAAGATTCAACTTTACCAAACAGTTCAGATCCTGCAAAGCTATCGAACTTGCTATTGGTAAGTTTAATGGTGAAAGCAGTCTCGCTGTTTAAACCTTGGCGGAAGGATAGCTGATTCACTTTAGTAATTGTATCCATTGTTCTTCCTTTTCGCTTCTTTGAGAGAGTAATAGTCTGATTTCTAAGGCTTAGCATTTGACGTAGCAGTAAATTTAGATTGCTGACAACACAAACTTCTTTCTTGCTTCTTACTCTTAATTATTCACTCTTTTCTAATTTGTAAAACCATTAATAGATATACAAAGGTTAGTAAAAAGAAGTTAAAAAGTTATATAAAAGTTATTTTTCTCAGTTAGCTATAAATTTGATAAAAAAACATGTAGCTTCATATACCAAAACAAGGCTGTAATCCTTTGGATATAATTCTCGCCAATTATTTGAAGTCCAAATTAATACCAATTTTCATGATGACAAAGCCATCATGAAAATTTAAAAGGCAAGTAATTAGACAATTTCGCCGAATAGGTCATAATGATCGGCGGCAGTGATTTTGACGGAAAACATGGAACCGAGAGTGGCTTTGCCGAGGGGATCGCGGACATAGACAACACCATCAACATCAGGAGCAAATCTTGCCGATCTCCCAATTAGTTCACCTGTATCAGGATTTTCCTGTTCGATCAATACATCAACGGTTTTGCCGATCTCCAACTGGTTTTTCTTGAAGGATATTTCCTGTTGAGCTGCCATGATGCGATCGCGGCGTTCTTGTTTGACTTCTTCAGGTAATTGGTTGGGCAAATCAAAGGCTGGTGTACCTTCCTCGGCGGAGAAGGTAAACACACCAACATGATCGAATTCATGACGTTTCACGAATTCTAATAAATGCTCAAACTGCTCCTCAGTTTCATCGGGGAAGCCAACGATAAAAGTGGTGCGGGTCACAGCATTAGGCAGCGACACCTTTAGTTGTTCCATGATCTTGTCATTGATCCGACCTTGCCAAGGACGATTCATTGCTCTTAATACATCGGGATGGGAATGCTGCAATGGCAAGTCTAAATAGGGAACCACATTGGGTGTGGACTTCATCGCATTGATGACTTTCGGAGTCAAGCCTGTGGGATAGGCGTAATGCATTCTGATCCAAGGCACATCAACTTGTCCAAGAGCCGTTAAGAGTTCGGCAAGGCGCGGCTGACCGTAAATATCTAATCCATAATTAGTAGTGATTTGCGAGATCAAGATAATTTCTTTGACTCCTTCACTAGCAAGGCGATCGCATTCCGTCACAATCGACTCAATCGTGCGCGATCGCTGATCCCCACGCAAGTGCGGAATAATGCAAAACGCACAACGATAATCACAACCTTCAGCAACGCGCACATAGGCTACTGCTTCATTGGTAGTGCGGTAGCGTGGCACGGTATCATCGGCAATATAGGTAGGAACTTGAGTAACTTCTTTGACTCGTTCGCCTTTCTCGGCACGTTCAATTACATCGACAATCTTTTGATAGTCACCAGTACCGACAAGAGCAACTGCTTCAGGAATTTCATCAAGTAGTTCTTGTTGGAAATGTTGCGCCATGCAACCAGCAATGACGATGCGTTTGCCCATATCGGCAAGTTCAACCAATGTCCGCACAGATTCGCGGCGAGCATCTTCGATAAAGCTACAGGTGTTGACGATTACATAATCGGCAAGCTCTTCATTGCTATCGACTTGATAACCTGCTTGCACTAATAATCCCAACATGTGTTCCGTATCGACGCGGTTCTTTTCACAACCCAAGTGGGAAAAAGCGATCGTGGGTTTGACGGTTTGAACCAGATTGACCATATTTCTATTAACGCAATTTTTGGCGCACAAAATTTCAGACACTCTAGCTTAACAAAACTTAAGCACCATGCGATCGCTATGATTAAAACTCTGCCTCTTCAGTCATTGGTTTAGCTTTGCCTTTAACTCGCTCAGCACAGCTTTTGGAAGTAGCTTGAACTAGTTTTGCAGTGGGGCCAAAGGTAGCATCTTGATAAAGGCGATCGTATTCCCTTTGATAATGGGCTGCTACAGTCTCATTTTGAATGGCAACTAAAACCTCATCATTAGTATGATTCGCCGCATTAGTCCAATTGTGTGAACCTGTCAGCACTAAAGTGCGATCAAGAATCGCGAACTTATGATGCAAAGTATCGCCAGATACAAGATTGGGAATACCGACGGTTTTAATTGGTTGTTTCCATGCGCTACTTTTGCCTGTTTTGCAATCTTGAGTAGACTGTAAACCCCACATATCGAGGGTAGATGAGTAATCACGATAGGCAAATTGTGGTTCCACTAAGGCTCGAATCTGCATATTTGACTGTTGACGTTCTTCGAGAATTGTGGAAATAAATTGATCGGAGTAGACAAATAGAGCCATATCGACATTGTTTTTAGCTCCTGCGATCGCCGTAGCGATCAGTCCATTACTAGTTTGCTCTCGAGCCGTATCTTCAGGATCTGGAGAAAACTTAATGCGGATCTGCGCTCCACCCACAATTAGATAATCAATTTTACGGGAAGGTTTTTTAGTGCCAAACAAACTGTCGGGCTTACCATTGGGACCATCCCCCCACATCAGGTTAAACTCTTTCTTAAATCTTGCGGCAAGTTCTTTGCTATCAATACGCACAAGATTATTGGCATTACCTCTGGTCTGAGGTTTCGTAAAATCACCGTGAATATCGCTCATGGTCAAATTGGCTGAACCAAATAAAACAATCTGATCATCAATCACCATAAATTTATGGTGCATTAGTCCACTGCCTTTTGAGCCATCAGCAGTGTCATCAATCCAAGGAACATTGGTAACTTTGATTAACCGCAAACCATCACGACGATCCAATTCATCTTCACTTAAGCGACCGTCATTGTTAATATCGGCAAATTTTTGAAATTCTTGATAGCGATCACGATCGCGGGAATTCAGCTTCTCAATTTCCTCAGGAATTAATTCGCTCCAAGCCCGACTATATTTATTTTCAAGAATCAGTCGAACGTTGACACCCCGCAATCTTGCATCGACGATGGCTTTAGCTATATTTGGTAAGCGTAATTCTTGGACAGCAACATCAAGGCTAAATTTAGCGTTGCTGACATTATCAATCATTACCCTTTCAAGATTGTCCCCCAGACGCTCGATTTTGCGATATGGATCAGTGTATCGAGCAGCTTGATTTTGATTAAAAAATACTTGAATATTTGGATGCTGCGGTAAGGCAGGAACGATACCCGATTCAGATTGGCAAGCGTTTACAGCGATCGCTATTAATATCGCTACACCACAAAACAGCAACCAATAACCCATCTTTCGAGGTAGCGATCGAAATTGATCATGTAGGTGCGAATAGGTCAGATAACCCATACATGCAAGACTTCAAATTTTGCAATCCTAGTCTACAGCCTTAGTACGAAATCTAGTCCTTAGTTAGCTAATAATGGCGAATATTAGCTAACTTGGCTTACTTTACCTTGATCAACGGCTTTCATGAGATATTCTAGAGCTTCGTAGTCAGGATCGGTAATATATCCTTGCTCAGAAAGTTCATGGTTAATCATGTTTTCCAGTTCAGGAGTCAGTCTTTTAATGAGGAGAGCGCGGTTGACTAAGTTTCTGATGACACTCTTGTTGTTCATGATCTTTTACTAGGCGTATATTGCGATAAGGACAGAACTAGAGAAGTAATTGCTGTTTGAGTAATGACAAATCACGATTGATTTGATGTATCGTCACTCCTTTAGGACTACCTCTATAACAATAAGTTTCCGCTAAAATCAAAGCTTCAGATGTGACTTGTATCTGTAGATAGATGTGACTCTCATATATATGTGTAGGTGATCACAGTCACAAAAGGAAATGGCGGCGCGAAGCGCCGCCATTTCCTTTTGTTATGTAGCACTAATTGCTTTCTCAAAACGTAATAGTTCTAATGAGCGATCGCCATAAATCGACTCAATATTTTCTTCGCAACAGGCGATCGCAAAGTCATCTAGTTCTTCTGGCTCAACACCAAACATGTCATAAAAAGTATCAGGTTCCACTCGACAAAAGCGAGGTCTTTGATCATAGATTTTGCAGTTGCGATTAAGGTGATCGAAGTTAATACACCAGCCATCGCTACCCACCATGCTCAAATATTGTTGCAGCTCGGCGGCAGTCAGGTAATCTGCAAGGTCAGGACGCTCACTCGGATCGAGATGACAGCAAGCGCCACAGCTACTAATACATTGCCAAGTTGCCATTTCGTTAGTTTTTTATAGTGAAAGAAAAGTTGGTGCTTAGCACCAACTTTTCTTTCACTATAGAGTTAATTCATACCAATCTCGAATTAATCTATTCACGATTTGGGGACTTTCATCGTGGGGACAATGCCCTGCATTAATGTAATGCTCTGTGAGTGATGGATAAAACTCACGAAATTTTGCACCCCTAGCACGGGAATTCATCCAAGGATCACCTTCACCCCAAATCGTCATTAAGGGACAAGTCATCGCTCCCAGCAACTCATCAACTTTTTTGCCTTGCGGAGTACTAAATACTGATGCAAAAACCTGTGCAGCCCCCTGATCGCAAGACGGACGATAAATATCTTCGACTAATTGATCGGTAACAGCAGATTGATCTAAATAGACTTTTTTGAGGGTGCTACGAATGCGCGATTTTTGGCGGACAAAGGTAAATAGTAATTGATTTGCCCAAGGCTGGCGCAACGCTTTCTGCAAGGCTGGGGCGATCGCTTTTTGGATCGGATTTACTTTCTTAGCACCAAGGGGATTAGTGTTTGTAAATGGACCCGCACTATTGAGCAAGATCACTGCGGCAACTGATTGTGGATAATCAGCCGCTACACATAACGCAGAATAACCACCAAGGGAGTTGCCCGCAATTACGGTTGGACGTTGAATTTTTTCGGTAATAAAATCATGGAGTTGATCTCGCCAAAGATTGCCACTATATTGCCATGCAGGTTTTTGCGATCGCCCGAAGCCTAGCAAGTCAATCGCATATACTTCAAACTCTTGACTAAGTTCGGAGATATTCTTGCGCCAATGATCGGTTGATGCCCCAAACCCATGCACTAAGAGCAACGGTGGACGCTGAGGATTATTTCCTGCTTTGACAAAATAAATTTTTTGTTCCCGCCACAGCCAATATTGACCAGCGATCGCTTCAGTACTTGTTAAAACCATGAAATTCATCAAAAAAATAGGTAAAGGTCGCGCTTCGCACGACCTTTACCTATTTTAATCTTTATCCAAATCTACCGCTAATATATTCTTCAGTCGCTACTTGCTTCGGACTGCTGAAAATAACTGAAGTACGATCAATTTCTACTAATTTGCCCATCCGCTTGCCATTGTCAGAAAGTTCGGTATTAAAGAAAGCCGTCATATCTGCTGATCGCGAGGCTTGTTGCATATTGTGCGTCACAATAATCAGCGTATATTTTTGCTTTAATTCCTGCATTAATTCTTCAATGCGAAGGGTGGAGATCGGGTCAAGCGCTGAGCAAGGCTCATCCATCAAGATTACCTGTGGCTCAACGGCGATCGCTCGGGCGATACAAAGACGTTGTTGCTGTCCACCAGAAAGAGCTAGACCACTCTCGTTGAGTTTGTCTTTGACTTCATCCCAAATTGCTGCTGATCGCAATGATTTTTCGACCAAATCAGCCATATCATTTTTAGAGCCTTTGAATCCATTAATTCTTGGACCAAAGGCAATATTTTCAAAAATAGACTTAGGAAATGGGTTAGGACGTTGGAATACCATGCCAATATGACGACGTACTGCTACAGCGTCAATCTTAGGATCGTAGAGATTATGACCATTGAAGGTGATTTTCCCCTTTACTCTTGCGCCTTCGATTAAGTCATTAAGTCTGTTAAAGCACCTCAAAATTGTACTTTTGCCACAGCCAGAAGGACCAATGAAAGCCGTAATTTGATTTTTGTAAATCTCTAGATTTACGCCTGCAACGGCTGGTGTATTTGAACTGTAGAAAACATTAACGTCTTCTGCAATCAAGATTGACTCATGTTCGGCTTGCTTGTCACTTAAGTTCATTGTAAAAAACCAAATTCGTTAGATTTATTCTTTGTCGAACACTCTGGATTACTGGAAGCGGTTGCGTAGGAAAATCGCCACTAAGTTCATCCCCAAAACCAGTAATAAAAGCACTACGATCCCCGCCGAAGCAAGTGTTTGAAATTCTGGTTTCGGATCGCCAACCCACTCATAGATTTGGTAAGGCAGAACGGAAAAGAAGTTGTCGTTTGACCATAATGTATCGGTAAATACATCTCCTATTTTACCACTGAATAAAGCTCCAAAGTTGATAGGAGAAGCTTTGGGGTCAAATAAAACCGTACCAGCGCCGAGAACCACAATTGGCGCAGTCTCACCAATGCCTCTAGAAGTAGAGATAATTACCGCAGTCAAAATCCCTGGTAAAGCCGCAGGTAAGACGTGATGGCGAATTGTTTGCCACTTAGTTGCACCGACTCCATAGGAAGCTTGGCGGACTGATTGAGGAACGGCTCGGATTGCTTCTCTAGAAATAACGATCACTGGCGGTAAAATCAATAAAGTAATCGTCAAAATCCCTGTAACTAGCACAGCACGACCACTATATAAACCGCGCACAAATAGTCCTAGTCCTAACAATCCATAGATAATCGAGGGAATACCAGCTAAGTTGTAAATATTTAGCTCGATTAACTCTGATAACCAATTCTTTTTGGCATATTCTTCTAAATAAATTGCTGAGCTAACTCCAAGGGGGACTACTAGCAGCAATACATAGGCAAGCATCCAGATCGAGCCAAGAATCGCGGCTTTATATCCAGACTCTAGTGGGCGACGCGAGGGATAGTTTTGAAATAGATCCCAATTAAGACGAGGAGCCGCATCGCTAAATACGTCATAAATTAAGAAGGCGAGAATAATTAATCCAAGGGATGTGGCAAAAATGCAGAAAGCTGCAAATATTTTCCCCCATAGTTGCCTTGACTCAAGCTTTGGTTCAAATTTTGACTCGCTAGGCTGCTCGTCAATATTTTCTAAGATGTCTAACCCTTTACTCATAGGTTTCTTGGAATCGTTTGCTAATTTGCTTACTGATAATATTGAGAAGAAGTGTGATCAGAAATAGCGTCATCCCCACCGCAAAGAGTGCTTGGTATTCGACGCTGCCAACCCTTGAGTCGCCCTTGGCAACTTGAGCAATATAGGCGGTCATTGTGCCAACTGTTTGTCTAGGATCGAGAGTTAGCACTGGACGTTGACCCGCCGCGATCGCCACAATCATCGTCTCACCAACTGCACGGGATATACCTAAAATGATTGCCGCACAGATACCTGACAAGGCGGCTGGAAAAACAACTGTGGTAGCTACTTCTTTTTTGGTGGAGCCAAGCCCATAAGCTGCCTCACGGAGAGATCTTGGTACGGCGAGCATCGCATCGGTACTAATTGAGGCGATCGTCGGGATAATCATCACACCCATGATCAAACCTGCGCTGAGAGCATTAAACCCATTTAATCCAGGAATAATTTTGCTAAGAATTGGGGTGATAAATGTCAGGGCAAAGTAGCCATACACAACAGTAGGGACACCCGCTAACAACTCAATTATGGGGCGTAGGAATTTACCCACCTTTGGTGTTGCATATTCTGACAGATAGACGGCAGTTGCTAAGCCTAGAGGTGTGGCTACCAACATTGCAATTAGCGCTACCATCATCGTGCCGTTTACTGTTGGCCAAACACAAAAACCTTTGTCAGCAAATTGAGGAGTCCAGCTACAGCTATAGCTGCCATTTTCTAAGGTTTTACCAAATAAAAACTCGCCAATGTTGACCTTGCCAAAAAAACTGACCGTTTCTGATGCAAGTACATAGACGATCGCAACTGTGGTCAGAACAGAAACGAAAGCACAAAAAAGCAACGCGTAGCCGATCGCACTCTCTTTAATATTGCGATCACGGCGTTGATAAAGATCAAGATCTTCAACTGGAGGGGGAATTACAGGACTTGTCATAAAGGTTCCTAATCAAGTACATCAAAAGTCAAAGCCCCCCATCGAAATAGGAGGGCTTAGCTCAAAACTAACTTGAAATTATTTCAAGTCCTTTGCCAACAATTCAGCGATCGGTACGCCAGCTTCAGCACCCATAAAGGTTGTACCAGCCTTAGCATTAGTCACACGCTCTAGGATTTTAGGCAAAGCGTCGGTAGGAAGTGGCACATAGCCAACTTCTTTGACAACTTTAATGTCCTTAAAGTAGTAGTCAACAAAAGCCTTTACTTCAGGACGAGCAAGGGATTTCTTGTTAACGTAAATGAATAGAGGACGAGATAGTGGCGAATATTTACCACCGTTGATGTTCTCAGCAGTTGGAGCAACACAACCCTTACCGCCATCGACTTCAACAGCATTTAAAGTTTTGGCATTTTCTTCAAAGTAAGCAACCCCAAAGAAGCCCATGCCGCCTTTACCACCTTGCACACCCTTAATGGTGATGTTGTCATCTTCGCTAGGTTGGTAATCCTTACGAATCACTTTTTCCTTCTTGTTGATGGCTTCGGTAAAGTAGTCAAATGTACCAGAGTCAGCACCAGCACCAAACAAGGCTAGAGGCTCGTTAGGGAAGTCAGGACGCACTTGATTCCAGTTGGTGACTTTACCTTCTGACTCAGGACTCCAAATTGTGTTGAGTTCTGCGACTGTCAGACACTTTGCCCAAGTGTTTTCTTTGTTAACAACTACAGTCAAACCATCAATAGCAACTGGTAACTCGATAAATTCAACACCTGCTTTCTTGCAATCTTCCGCTTCCTTCGACTTGATCGGACGAGATGCATTAGAAATATCAGTATCTCCAGCACAGAATTTCTTGAAGCCACCGCCAGTACCGCTTGTACCAACAGGAACTTTTACGCCAGGGTTAGATTTTGCGAAGTCTTCAGCAACAGCTTTGCTAATTGGGGCAACGGTGCTAGAACCATCAATGGTGATGTTGCCAGATAGGCTAGAAGCTGCTGGTGCAGGATCTTTCATCGCCGTTGTTGATGTCGCTGCGGGGGTAGTTGCACCAGTTGTGGGGGCTGTGGGGGTGCTGCTACCGCTACAGGACGCTAGAGCTGTAGCAAGTGTAACACCAGCTACAAACTTGACTACACTACGATTGATACTCTTTTTAGACATCATAGAAATCTTACTGCGATTATATCTGTTACGGTTGACTAGGCATTTAAACTAGTTAAGATTGATACTAAACTGCATCCGTCAACACAAGGTTAAGGAACGTTAAAGATGCAGTTAAGTTTAGTTTGCCAAAAAGTTTTTAGGTCAAGATTAATTAACAAAGCAGACAAGAAGATGGATCAGTAGCTTATCTTGTCAGTTTTGTCTCCTAGCCATAATACCTATCCACAAAAGAGTTCTGCAATTTAATAAAGAGCCAGATTTTTGATGACGCGGCAAAGCCGCGTCATCAAAAATCTGGCTCTTATTTTGCCGCGCAGCCCAAATACCAATTCGCAAAAATATCGCCACACCTTTGTGAGCTAAAACCCAATCCCAGTAAGAGTTTTTAAAACACAAAATGGTTACGCCATTTTGTGTTTTGGTATAACATGCAGCTATCAGTAAATTTAACTTTCGTCATGCTAAAACAAAATCAAAAAACAAAAGAGAATGGCGGCACAAAGCCCCCCCATTCTCTTTTACCGAAAAAACTTGGGAATTTATTAATTGGGTTTTACTTCGTATTTTTGGTAGTTTTTAGCATTGATCATTTACCAGTCATGGCAAGCGATCGCACATTTCTGAATGTATCGCTGGTCTTCGTTAATGAGTATCAATTACCAAAACAAAATTGTGAGAATACTCCCGTGGGCGGATTATCGGGACTGACTTACGATCGCATTGATGATGTTTTCTATGCGATTTCTGATGATCGCAGTGAATTCGCACCAGCGAGATTCTACGCGCTCAAGCTAAAATTTAGTCCTCAAAAAGAACAGCCTAACCTTGAAAATGTAGAAGTAATTGGTGTAGATTTCCTCAAAGATAAAACGGGTAACACCTATGCTAAGGGTGAAGTTGATCCTGAAGGAATAGCATTAACAGGCGATCGCACAGTTCTCGTTTCCAGTGAAGGTTTAGCTAGCAAGGGCATTCCTCCCTTTATCGACGAGTTCGACCTATTGACAGGTAAATGGCTCAGAAGCTTACCGATTCCTCAGCGCTATCTATTCGAGCCAAAAAAGGAACCAAATTCTAACAAGAATCAACTTCCTAATCCAGAGCCACAGGGAGTAAAAGACAATCTTGGCTTTGAAGCACTCACCGTAATTCGTGACTCCATCGGTGATCCCTATCGCGTTTTTACGATTACCGAAAATGCGCTTGCTCAAGATACTCAAACCGATGAGAGTCAGCCATCTGAAAGCCGATTTTTGCATTATCTTGTTGGTAATATCGCGCCGCTAATCGTTGCTGAGCATCGCTATCCCGTCGAAGCAATGACTCCGACCGTCACTCAAATTGGGGTCAATGACATCGTATCCCTTGATCGCGGCGGTCACTTTCTCACCCTTGAACGCTCTAATGGAGGCGATGGACTGAGCGCTAAAATATGGCAGATTTTTACAGGTGATGCAAATGACACCTCAGCCATCAAGAGTTTTCGGAATAGTCCCAATGTGCGATCAATCCGCAAAAAGCTAGTTTTAGATTTAGCAAATCTGGGGATTAAATTAGATAATTTAGAAGGAATGACCATCGGTCCCCGTTTAGCCGATGGTTCGCAAAGCCTGATATTGGTAAGTGACGATAACTTTAGCGATCGCCAAGTCACTCAATTTCTAGTATTTCGACTAAATCGTAATTCCAGCCCTGCTCGCTAAATACCTGCTTTGACAAAGAACTGCTCTGATGTGACTGCTAAATTAGGAAACAACTCATCCGTTAACAAGCGATCGCCTCGATAAGTCTCAGGGGGGCGATCGTCAAAAAACACTGTAATACTCCGCATTGGTGGATATACCACCCAGGTTGAGTCGAGGTAGGGTATTATCCCTAGCCCCTCTCTGTTAGATCCGTACGTGCGATTTTCATCGCATACGGCTCCCGATATTCTTAGCTTAC
>NZ_NDHW01000044.1 GCF_002251945.1 Pseudanabaena sp. SR411 | reverse complement strand
ATCAATGATCTTATCAGTTTGTGCTCTTGCTTGATTCAATAGGTTGATGTCAGTGAGATAGCGAATATCGACTGGTGTGACAGTGGCATCTCTTTGATGATTAGTGCTCCCAGTGCCATCCGAAAGCTCTTGGCTGGTGCTCCTTCTCCTGCGCTGAATTGTTCGGCATATTCACTCTCAAAACTTTCCCATGGGATTAGTTTCGCTAACTTTACCCATCGATTCTCTCCTGATAGTTTTCCACTAAATGGAAGATAGAAGTTCTCGAATGGGCTTTTCCTTGCATTCTATCAGCTTTTGCAACCTTTGAAAACTAATGATTGCAACTGTTTCTGCCTTTCTCAGCAAGCCCTAATTATAGAAGGTATTTGTAAAGGAAATATTAAGGAGGAGAATAAAATAAAGGTCAGGAGAGAAACTAGAAAAAACAAAATCATAAAATGTCTAGAAAAAGATACCCAACAGATTTAACAGATCAGCAGTGGGAAATTATCAAAGATATGTTTCCTGCGGCAAAATCTGACGTAGCGCAAGGGAGAAAACGCACCACAAATCTAYGAGAAGTAGTCAATGCCATCTTGATATTGGACAAGAAGTGGATGTGCTTGGGATAYGCTCCCGCATGATTTTCYGCCATCAGACACAGTATATATGTACTTTCGGCGATGGCAACKCAAGGGAATCATTGAAGRAATTCATGAAAAGCTGCGAGATAAGGTAAGAGAAAAGGCAGGAAAACAAAAAAACGTAACTGCTGCCATGATTGATTCACAATCAACCAAGACTACAGATGTTGGCGGTGAGGAACGAGGTTTTGATGGCAATAAAAAAGTCAACGGTCGTAGAAGGCATATTAGTTGACATGCTCGGATTAGTATTGGTGATATTGGTACAAGCTGCCAACATTGCGGATGTGGTTGCTGCACGAACTGTCGTCATGGCTGGTAAATTAAGTCAACCTGAATTGGCACAAGTTTGGGCATTTAGGTTGTCGTAGTCGCAAATTCCAATCTTTGATGGATAGCTTGGGTATCAATTTAACTCTGTCCGAAAAAAGAGAGCAGGGCTTTAAGTTAGAACCTCGTCGTTGGGTTGTAGAACGTACTTTTGCTTGGCTTGGTAAGCAGCGAAGATTGAGTAAAGACTACGAACGTCTTCCTGAAGTAAGTGAGGCTGTTGTTAATTCTGCCATG
>NZ_NDHW01000043.1 GCF_002251945.1 Pseudanabaena sp. SR411 | reverse complement strand
ACCCTAGCTGTTGAAACAGTTAGTGGTCAGAACCGCGTTCTTTGGAAAGATACAATTAACAATACTATTTCAGTCTGGCAAGCAGATAGTAATTGGAATTATCTATCGACTTCAGCAGTATCTAAATTAAATAGTCCTGATGCGCTGACMCAAGAGAGCAACTTTGGTTTAGACCTCAATGGAGATGGCAAGTTAGGAAATACATTCTCCTCGATAGAATCCTTAGGGAATACAAAACTGTTAAGAGATACAGGGAACTTTTTGTATGTGCAAGTTGGCACAAATACTCCCATTTCGATCAAGTACAATGGTCAAGCCATTTACACGAATATGTATGCAGGATGGCAGACATTAGCTGTTGAAATGGTCGGGGGACAGAACCAAGTCCTATGGAAAAATGCAGGTACAAACTCAGCATTAGTCTGGACTATGGATAGTAATTGGAATTATTTATACTCTGGTAGTACATTGGCTTTGAATTCTACCGATGCCCTGGCTCAAGAGTCTAATTTTAATTTCGATCTTAATGGTGATGGCATTATCGGCTCTTTTGCAGACTTAGTAATTACAGGACAAACAGCCACAAGTACGGTCACTGTTGGCGGCAGTGTAAGTGTTGGTGCGTACACAAAAAACAATGGCAATGCTAGTGCAGGATATAGCTATGTGCGCTATTGGCTCTCAAACGATACGACTTTGGATAGTAGTGACACATCAATTGACTATCAATATGTTGGTGCATTGAATTCAGGATCTTCTCAATACAATAGCTTAAATTTTACCTACAACAGCAGTTGGGGAACAGGAACAAAATACATTCTGTTCCAAGCTGATGGATTTAGCTATGTATCTGAAAGCAATGAGTCGAATAACTTAGCCTATGCCACTATTTTTGTTACATCACCCAGTCCAGATTTAGTAATTACAGGACAAACAGCAACTAATTCTGTCACAGTTGGCGGCAATGTGAGCATCGGTGCATACACGCGGAACAACGGTAATGCGAGTGCCAGCAGTAACTATGTGCGCTACTGGCTCTCGAACGATACAACATTGGATAACAGTGATACATTTATTAACTGGCAGTCCGTTAATTCGTTAAGTGCAGGATCTTCACAATACAACAGCTTGAATTTCACCTACAACAGCAGTTGGGGAACAGGAACAAAATACATTCTATTCCAAGCTGATGGTTATGGAAATGTCACTGAAAGTAATGAGTCGAACAACCTAGCCTATGCCACTATTTTTGTTGCATCACCTAGTCCAGACTTGGTAATTACAGGACAAACAGCCACAAGTACGGTCACTGTTGGCGGCAGTGTAAGTGTTGGCGCATCTACTAAAAACAATGGTAACGCTAGTGCAGGATATAGCTATGTCCGTTACTGGCTTTCAAACGACACAATTTTGGATGGCAATGATACATCCATCAACTATCAATATGTTGGTGCATTGAATACAGGATCTTCACAATACAACAGCTTGAATTTTACCTATAACAGCAGTTGGGGAACAGGAACAAAATACATTTTGTTCCAAGCTGATGGATTTAACTACGTAACTGAAAGCAATGAATCAAACAACGTCGCCTATTCCACTATTTTTGTCAGTAGTGATTGGTATGCCCAAAATTTAAGTGACACTGGAATTAGAGAGCTAACTCGATCGCTAGCAGCCGATGGTAACTTAAACCGTAACGACATGATTGCAATCTTTAGTGATGCTAAAGATAATGGGATTGTCGATGCCAATGAGTTGACTGATTTGCGTACTATTCTCAGCAACTCTAGTCGTTTCGGAATGGCGGATTATGTAAAAGTTCTGTCGAATAAGATTGCTAACGGAAATGTAGCTAATGAACGCTCAGGAATTGGCAATCTATATGGAGGTAGTAGTGCTACTACAATGGAAAATCTTGTAGGCAAATGGTTCTTGGGAACAGATCGTCCTACAGCAGTAGTTAGTGACAATGGTGTCAGACATATGATGAATTATACCTACACGAATGGCACTTTATTTGGAACAGATAATACAGTTAGCTATACAGACATTAAGCAAGGATTTGTAGGTGATTGTTGGTTTGTTGCGTCTTTAGCAGCTAATGCTCTTAAACGCTTATCAAAAATCATGGATATGTTCATCGATAATAGTGATGGAACGTTCACTGTTCGACTTTATGGACAAACTAATGGTGATGCTCTTTTAGATGCAGATTATGTGACTGTTAACCGTGATCTTCCTACTAATGTTGCTGGTTATGGTAGCGATGGAGTGTTTTATACCGATCAACGATATGCTTATTATGATAATAATAGTGTTGGTTTATGGGTTGCCCTTGCAGAAAAAGCCTATGCCCAGTTTGCTGAACAAGGTATAACTCAACGAGCTACTGCTAATAGCTATGAGAGTATTGAAGGTGGTTGGGGATATCGTGGAATGCCGTCTATTTCAGGAGTTGATGGTGGTTATTATGCTGATACAAGCTATTCGAACTTAGGATCGAGAGCAGGTGTATTCATGAGCTTATCTACAATCGCAAATACTTTATCTAGTGGAAGTGCGATGACCGCAGATACAATTCCTGAGCCTAGCAATGGAATTGTGGGAAGTCATGAATATGTCATTATTAATGCCAACACTTCCACTGGAATGTTAACTTTGTATAATCCTTGGGCAGCCACCCAAACTGGAGAAGCCAACGGAATTAGAACTATTTCCTATAATGATTTCCGCAACAATTTCAACATAATTAACGTTGCATAATTTCTAAATAGACTGTGTCTCAAATTAAGTACAGTCTTGGAGTCTTTTCAATGAAAATAAAAAGAGCTTCTTTTATTCTATTTTCATTAGGTATTGCTGTTACTAGTAGTATTCACATTTCAAGTTGTCTTCTATCCCAACCGTTAACATCCAATCTTAATCAAACAGTTGAGCCGAAAAACATGCGGATGCAATCTCAAGGAAATATTGAGCATATTATTGTTGTCAGTGAACCATTGGAACTTCAAGCATGGCAAGAAGACCCAACGCTCTCTCCTGTAGGAGTCCCATATAGTAAAGATCGCCCCATTTCTTATGCAATGTGGAGCGTAACTTTTGAAAATAAAACTGAACAAACTATTTTTGTTAAAATTAAAACTGTTGATATTTATTTAAAAAATAGTGATCAACCTTTTATATCTTTATCTTCACAAGAATTAGTTCTTAGACCTTTAGAAATTGCACCTCAACAATATCATTTTTCTAGTCAAATTAGTTATTCTGATGTTCGGCAGATAGAAGCATTGATGACATACCAAATTGATAATCAAACTTATACCTTGCAATCTCCTTTAGTTGATATTCGCTAGAAGATATTTGAAAATCTCCACAATGCATATTAGGTCAGGTCTTACTGCTGATTATTAGTTGCCCAACTATGCCGAAATGTCATTTCAAAAAATGTGGGAAATACATTCAGCTATTTCTTCAAAAGCTCCGAAGGCGAAGCATTGAGATGTTCCTTGGCATCAGAATATCTAGAACTCAAATTAATGCGATTGAATTTGAGGCTGTTAACATAGATAGATGTTGATTTGTTTTTGAGAGTGTGTGGATGATAATCGCTACTTAGTATGGGATTAAATGATCACCCTTTGAGATTAAGTGAGTGGCGATCACTGGTTTGTGGGGTGAGGTGGCAATCGCTGTCTGATGGTATGAATGGCGATCGCAAAAAAATAAAACACTCTGTCCGTAAATGGACAGGGTGTTTTAAGAATTATAAAGCGTACGAACTTCTAGTAATTATCTAAAAAAACCTAGCTGAAGTTGAAGGTTGTAGAAATGGAACCAGCCAAGATGTTGTCATTGATATTGATAGAAGTAAAACCAGTGACTCCATTCAAGGTTAGCAAGAGCGAACCATTCGCAAATCCTCCATTACCAGTAACACCATCACCCAATCGGAACTGAGTGTTACCACCGACAGTCCGCACATCAACAGCAGCAATGTTATTGAACTGGAGTAAATCACCTCCAACTCCACGCAGGAATTGATTTACAACATCACTATCATCACCGAGGCTATAGACAACTCTATCAGAGGCTCCGTCATTAAGACCGAGGAAAAGGGTGTCATTTCCAAACCCACCAACAAGTACATCTGCACCCAAACCACCAGTTAGAGAATCATTACCAAATCCGCCACTGAGAGTATTGTTGCCATCATTTCCTGTAATAACGTTATTGACGCTATTGCCAGTACCATTGATGTTTGCACTACCAGTTAGAGTCAAGTTCTCAAGGTTTTCGCTTAGAGTCCATGACACACTGGATTTCACCAAGTCTGTACCTTGGTTCAATTCCTCAGTAATTGAGTCACCCAAGTTATCGACAATATAAGTGTCATTGCCTCGACCACCAATGAGATTGTCTGTTCCAAATCTGCCATCAATAATGTTGTTCCGATTGTTTCCAATAATGATGTTGTCCAACTCATTACCAGTTCCGTTAATCGTACTGTTGCCAGTGAGCGTCAGGTTTTCGACATTAGCTTCCAAAGTGCGGGTGATGCTTGAAAGAATAGTGTCTATACCTTCATTCGCCAACTCATTAACTGCGTCATTGACATTATCAACAATGTAAGTGTCATTGCCTAAGCCGCCGAACATTGTATCAGCGCCATTCTTCCCATCAAGGATATTGTTGCCAATGTTACCAATCAGGATGTTATTGAGGTTGTTACCAGTGCCGTTAATATCACCGTTATCAATGATGATAAGATTTTCGAGGTTGTTACCTAAAGTCCAGTTAATGCTGGACAGAACAGTATCAATCCCAGAGGAATCAGAGATATTGTCATTGATGTTATCCACAATGTAAGTGTCATTGCCTGTTCCACCAATTAAGCGATCGCCTCCTAAACCACCATCTAAGATGTCATCACCAAATTCACCACGGAGAGTGTTATTGCCGCTGTTACCAGTGATAAAGTCGTTACCGAATCCGCCTGTGACGTTCTCGATGTTGGCGATCGCAGTAAAGCCAGATGCTAACCCAGTGGATAGATTAACCGTCAAATCGGCTGTAGTTGAGCCGTAATCAAGGGTATCGATACCATCAAGTAGATCGACGGTAATGGATTCAACGTTGGTTACTGTACCACCTGCAATTATTGAAACTGGTGTTCCATTGAAGACTACACTCAAAGTCTCAGAATTGTTTTTACCAAGAATATTCAGGGTGTCGTTACCAGCACCACCATCAACGATATCTCTACCATCACCAACGGTATAGAGGAATGTGTCATCACCAGCAAGCCCGTTCAGAATATCGTTGTTGCCAAGTCCAGAAATAATGTCCTGACCATTAGTCCCCGTGAAGGTATCGACCCTAGAAGTACCAAAGAATAAATCGCCAGTAACAATTGTGGGGACTGAGGTCAATGTTTCCAATGTGCCTTGGTCGTCGGTGTAGCTCAGTACTACTCGCAATTGACGATTGACCTGAGCTTGAGTGGGGGTAAAGGTGCTGTTGGTCGCGCCTACGATGTTGGTGAATGTTGTGCCGCCGCCAATATCTGATTGTTGCCATTGATAGGTATAGATGGCATTAACTAAACCATCAACATCAGTAAACAAGTTGCTAGCAACAAGCTGTTGCGCTTCTGTTGGTGTGGTATCTGAAATCGATACTGTACCTAGTGGGGCATCGTTAACAGCAGCGATCGCAATAGTTTGGGTTGCAGCTACTGAGCCTCCCTTACCATCAATCACGTTGTAGCTCAAATTAACCGTGCCATTGAAGTTTGCCTCGGGAGTGAAGGTGTAAGTTCCGTCTGTGTTTTTGGTGAGAGTGCCGTTGGTGGCAGTCAGGCCAGATATAGACAGGACATCGTTATTCGCATCGGTAAATCCAGCTAGCAGGTCTGCTGCTGCGATCTTGTAGGTTGTGTCTTCTGAACCAGCAGCAAGAGTTGCAGGAGTACCTGTCAGAACTGGGGCGCTGTTGACATCATCGTTGGTAATTGTCAAAACCGCCTTGGGTTGATTGATACCAATCAAAGTACCAGAACTAGGATTCTTCAGACTCAAGTTGATGGTTTCATTAGCTTCAGGATTGGTATCTCCCACAATCGGAATCTGCACATCCTTGAAGGTTTCACCAGCAGCGAAGGTTACGGTAATTGGCTTGTTGTTATAGTCCAGTAAAGAAGCCTTATAAGTATCAGGATTGAAGAAAGCCAGAAGTTGTCCGCCTTCATAGATTTCTCCTGGGATACTGTAGTGAGCTTGGACATCCAGTAAAAACCAACCTGCACCGAGAATTTCTTGAGCATCAATAATTCCTGAAGATTCTTCATCTCGAGTTAGGAAATTAGCGGCTCCAGGCGAAAATCGAGTTGGATCGTGTTGAGCGATTTGGGTGAGCTTATCGGTGGCGATATCGTACTGCCAGATTTTGCCAAGAGGATCTTGTCCTCCAATATCTTCTTGAAGCAAAATATGTCCGTAGCGATCGATGGTCAAGTTGTCAAGCATCTTCTGACCTTCAGTACCATCAAGCACCATTTCTACAGTTCCACCTGCCTCAGGATTAGTGGGGTCATCAAAACGAAGTCTCCAGAGACGGCTAGGACCATTAAAGCTGTTTGTGGTAGCAAAGTAGAAGTCCCTTGGATTTGAGGGATCCCATGCGCCATCCTCAGGTCTGAGGAAGTTGGTTACACCATTAGCATTACTAGCAGTTTCTAGTGCTGCACCTGTTGTATTTTGGACGCTTCCCAAATCGGATAGAGCGAACCTCCCCGAGGTCAAAGTAGTAGTATTGGTTTCAGATGTCAGCCCATCTACTTTGATACCAAACAACTTACCGTTGTTGAGTCCAGCTTTATCAATCTCAGTACCAGTGTTAGTTTTATTACCCACATAGAAGTAAACCTGACCACCAGTACTGTCATCCAGTCCTGCAACGACAGTTTTATCACTTGCGGTAATGCTAGCTACAGCATTTTCCCAACTGAATTTGCCAAGGTAAGGCAACTGATAAGTAGTACCTGCATTGACTCCTGTGGCAATATTTCCAAAGGCTCGACTCTCAGGACCACCTTCTTCGCCATTTAAGAAAATGCGCTCTTGAGTACCAAGCCCCGTAGCACTGTTATAGAAAGCAGAAACAGGGGCTAAATCCGCAGAACAGAAGCGAGAAAAAGCAGTTGTGCCTTGGACAAAGTTGGAACCATCCCAAGTATAGGCAGTTTGAATCAGGTCGTCACCACTTACAACTGAAAGATCGGACTTGTTAATCACCCACTTGGAGACAAATGCACCTTTTGAGCCATGATCGCGATCTACACCACCAGTATTGGGAATCTCATGATTCATCAAAACAGTGAATGTACCATCGCCGTTATCAAAGGAACCAAGCCCGTCAGGAATGCCAGCCATTCTGTAGCCGCCGATGCTATCGCCTGCGGTCAAGATTGATGTAAAGCTGACACCTGCTGCCGTGGGAATTAGATAGGGAGTTGCAGAACTGCTAGCACCCTTGGTTTGAGCAAATGTGGGAGGAATCACGCTGCCCGTTGCCGTACCATCATTCAATTGAAGTTCTACAGTACTTGTTCCCGATACATCCCCTGTTCTAGTGATGCGAACGGTTGCAGTTGTGGAACCGTTGCCTTCGGTAACTGTGTAGTTAGCGCCACTGAAGTCGATCGCAGAAACAGGCAAGGTCTTGCTCAACTCAAGAATTCCCAGCTTCTCGGTTGGTGTATTGCCAGAAACATTGAAATCATTGTCGTTAATTAGAGCAAGTTGGTTGGGTCCAATCAGCGCTAGACCTTCCAGCTTTTCTACACCCGTGTAACCGTATTGAGCGGCATTGGCAATCAGGCTCTTGGTGACCACATTAATACCTGCGCTGGCGAGTTCGGCAGGAGTGAGTTGCTCGATCGCAGTTTTGCCTGCGGGGAGGGTAAAGTTAGCATTGTAAATATTGGTAGCTGCACTCAAATCGATTTGATAAATCAATTTATTGGAGGCAGAAGTGGCAAGGTCATCGCGTTCGACAACCGCAAATTTTCCATTACCAAGAGAAACAGCATCGCCGAGTTTGTCAGTTTTGGCATTACCACTAGCAGAAATACTGTCGAGCAGATAAATGTATTCGCCAGTGACGGTTTTGGAAGCAATGTCAAATTCCAAGACGCGAAGGTTGCGCGAGCCTCTAGAAGTTGTATCGCTAGCATTGTCAGGATTGTCGATCGCACTCTGAATGAAGGCATAGAGTTTATTACCTTCTAGAGCCACAGCTTCAAAGCCTCGGTTATTGCGGCGTTGGGCATAGACTTCGGGTAACGCTTCTGTACCAAAGGTGCCAGCAGGTGCATCGGGATTCGGTGCAGTGGCAGTGCCTTGGGGAATAAAGCGATCAAGGAGTTTTCCATTCACATCAAAGTGATAGATGGCAGGACGGTATTCATCCACCATCCAATAGTCACCATTTGCCGCAACTGCAATTCCTTCAAGATCAGCACCCAAAGGATCGTTTGGTAAAACTGCTCCATTCAAATCAACGGCAATTTCATCGGTGTAGGCTGTGCCATTAGCTCCTGCTTGGAGGTTAGGCAATCCTGTTAATGGAGTTGTACCATCGGGACGGAATAAGCCTGTGCGATTGGTAATCGTGACTTCGCCAGTAGCGCGGTTAAGCTCAAAGCTGACGATTTCGGGTTGGAAGTTAGGAAGGTGGAAAGGTCTATTTGCACCCGTTGGTTCACCATTAGGACCGCGATCGGTGTTAGTCACAAACTTGAGATTGCCATTATCGGCTAGTCCTTGGAAATACAAGCCAGAGAAACCACCCAGTGAGATCTGTTGACCATTAGAAGCTGTCCCCAAGGTTGGCAAGTTAGTAAACTCATAGTTGGTGACCTGTGTAAGCACCTGATCTTGACGGACGCTGAGATTTTGGATGCGTGTGTCAAGGTTAGCGGCAACATCCGCAGCGTTGAAAGGATTAGTACTGAACTGATCGCCTAAGTATTCAGCTAAAGCATCCTGCTCTGAGCCAGTAAGAGCGAAGGTGAACTTGCCAGCATCCAAAACTGGAGCAGTATCAATCACGCCATTGAGGTTAACATCAGCGGTTTCACCACGAAGGTCAACACGATTGGCTAGACTGGGGTTTTGCGCCACAAACACAGGGAAAGGATAGCGATCGCCTCCAAGAGCATTAGCGGGAGTCTGAGCAGCAGTTCCAGCTAAGAAATTAAGTGTGACCGTGCGGAAGGTGCGGCTGGCATCGCCAACCAATACACCATCGCGAACAATTACATCCTTAATCGTTCCATCGTCATTGAGTACGACCAGATTTTGAACTCGGTTGCCTTGGGTGGTGACTTCACCAGTACTAGTGTTAAAGGCGATCGCTTGCTTAGTTGGGTCAAAGCTGAAAGACAGACCACTAATTTGAGGGAACTGTCCTGGAGTAGCACCTGGAGCAGTACCAGCTACTGCATGTTCAATCACCCAAAGTAATTGCTGAGCGGTAAGGGTGATCAAGGTCAATCCATTGTTGAATCGCAGAGAATTTTCTAGATCCAATTGGGAAATATCACCTTCTTGCTTGTTAGGGGCAAGAGGATTGGGTTGAGGAGGAAGCGTGATGACATCTTCTAAACCTGTAGCTCCAGTAGGTACTGCCAAAGCTCCAATATTGTCACGGATACCGCCACCATTTTTAATGGAGATAGTAACGGTCGAGTCAACCTGTTTAGCCAAAGCTAAGTTAGCGTCAGCAGTCAAGTTACCAAAGTTGGTTTCTTGAGTGCGGACATCACCGCGAGTTCCATTTAGGAATACGCTGGTTTTGCCAAGGATTACATTGTCCTTAGAAGCGATTACATTACTAATACCGTCAACGATCGCCACCACATTAGCATTAGCCTTTTCACGAGCAACGACAGTCTCGCCGTAAACGCGATTAACGCCTGCGGCATCAGTGGCATAAGCACCATTGATGGTCGAGTTGAGCTTATCGGTAAGCAAGACACCATCGTTGTCAAATTCTGTAACCAAGCGCCCAACATACTTGTAATTACCATCGGTATTGACAACTAGAATTGGCTTGCCGTCAGTACCAAATCTCAAAGTTGGATAGTCACCTTGATCAGTGTCCCCTTGGCGGAGGATATCATTGTCATCCAGTAGACGGGTATTAGAACCACCACCGATGACGATATCGACATCTTTGAGGCGAGGAGCTACTTGCTCACTTTCGATCGCAAATTGTTGGAAGTGAGACAGCAGAACGATTTTATTGATACCCAGTGCAGTGAGTAGATCCACAGTCTTTTGAATCTCGGCTGCCAAAGCTGCAAAATCATTAGGATTGCCAGGAGTAACGATTGTTGCGCCACTGGAGCTAATTGTTGGCAAAGTTGGAGTGGTTGCACCAACGATACCAATCTTTTGATCGTCGGCTGTTCCTAGAACTCCGTCAATACCAGCAACCGTAATAACGGTGCTTTCAGCAATCTTGCCCTTGATTGTGCTGGCTTCAGCAACTGGATTAGTAGAGAAATCGCTAGCGGCAAAGGGCTTGCCTGAGCCAGTTTCTGGGGAGAAGTCTAGGTTAGAACTGAGGTAAGGGAATGCTGTACCAGGGTTGCCGCTACCAGTGCGAATGATGCCAGCAACTTGGTTGAGCCCCAAGTCAAACTCGTGATTACCCAAGGCAGAGGCTTGAACACCGATCGCATTGAGGATACCGATGTCGCCACGTCCCAAGACAGGAGCAGAGCTAGAACCTAGTCCACCAACTCCATTTAGACTTGTATCGCTAGAAGCATTAAAAAATGCTCCAGGGATGTAGTTGTCACCAGCCGAGAGAATTAGCGTATTTGCGACAACGTTTGCAGGCAAATCCGTAGCTGTTTTAAACTTGTTGACGATTGCTGAGAAGCCTAGGATGTTGCTAAGGTCACTAACACCTGCCTCAAAGTCGGCTCCATGCAGGATTTGCATGGAAAAGTTTGCTGGTACATTCGGAACTGTTGTCAGATTAAACCTTGCCACAATAGGATCGTGGTCGCTAATCTGATCGGCAAACTCAGAGTTAATATGAACCACATCAAAACCATCAAGATTACTACTTAGGTTGTTACTCACTAAAATGTGATCCAGTGTCTGGGCGTTGCCTTGGAAGTTGTAGGTATAGCGCTCGTTAGCTGGCAGGGTTTCAATCAAAGTATTCAACCCACCACTTTCCAAAATGCTGAGGGGATTAGAGAACTCGAAGTCATTCAAGTCACCTGCTACCACGACATTAGCATTGGGGTTGGTTGCCAACAGTCCTTGTACGAAGTCTTTGACGATGGTGGCTTGCTGGGTGCGTTGGACTTCACTGTTCAGATTTGGCGGTTGATTAGGACCAAATAAAGGTTGATCGCCACCTTTGGAATTTAGGTGGTTACCAATGACAGTTACTTCCTGTCCATTGAAGACAAATTTGCCTACAAGAGGTTTGCGGCTACTAGCAAAAGCGTCACCATCAGCAAGGTTGGTATCGGTCAAGCGTTGTAATGAACCTTCAACAAAATCCACTCGGTTGGGGTTAAACAGAAAAGCAACGCGAATGTTGCCACCAGGTTCGCCACCATCTTGATTGTTGACTGGGTTGATTTGGCGATATTCGTAAGTAGGACCACCTGCGGCAGCGATCGCATTAATCAGCGTTTGCAGAGTTATATCAGCATCGACCATACCATTGTTAGTTGCGCCATTGTTGTCCTGAATCTCTTCCAGATTAATGATGTCTGGTGACTTCATGTTGGAGACAATTGCACTGGCGATCGCATTAAATGTCGTGTCGCTAGGATCAAGGTTTTCCACGTTGAAGGTAGCTACCGTCAATTGTGTGGCACTGCCCGTTAGATTAGTGACCTCTTTTTGTAAAGTGGAAGGCTGCACTACCGTTGGCGCATTTGAAACCAACACTTCGTAGTTGTTGAAATCGTAGCTGACGACACCTGTAATCGAGCTAAGTTGAGCGCCGACATTTACATCGGGCAGTAATACCGAGGAATTGTTGAGATCGTCGATTTGAATCCGTTCTGGATTGAAGTCATTAGCGGTAATCAAGCTGCCGCCTCGGCTAGTGCGGCTGGTAGCATTAGCGCCATTGTCTGCCAATACCCAAATTTCTTCCGATGTTCCAAAGTTGGCGGTGGGTGAAGTTGCTACAGGATTGTTCACTTGCACCAGCATTCCTTCTAAGCTTTCGTAGAAGTCAATGCCATCTTGAGCAGGATCGAACACAGTACCAGCATTCTCCACATTGCCACTAGCTGCATCATTGCTAATGATCTGGTTAGGAATCGCTCGTCCACCATTACCGAGAACAGTTGCAGTGGGTAAAGCATTACCACTGGAAAGCTTGGTAATCGCGGGACTAATAATCTGAGTGATAGTCAGATTATTTGCCGATCCGCCTGGACGGAACTCACTTACGGTTCCGTTAACTAATATTGAATCTCCCACTTGTACCGTTGGCGCAGAAGATGTAAATACAAAAATGCCTTCAGAAGTTGCATCATTGGCATCAGGATTGGGATCTTGCAAGTAGAAGCCATTAGAAGCGATCGCGGTGACAATCCCTGGTACAGCCGTAACAGACTGACCAACTAAAGGTGATCTGTGTCCACTGCCCTGAATGTCACTAATCCGAGTTCCTGCGTTAACGCTATACACTGCCACGGTATTGCTAACTTCATTAGCAACCACCAGTAGGGGCTGATTGTTGGGACTATCGCTCGCAGAGATAAAGGTAAGCCCCTCTGGTCCAGAGTCACCAGCTACAGCAGCACTGAAGTCGCGAGTATTGAGATACTGCACAAAAGCGGGCTGATTGGGATTGGTCACTTCATAGACCATAACTCCGCCAATGCGCTCTAAGCCAATAAAGGCATAGGTGCGACCATTGATTACACCGACGGTCACGCCTTCTGGTTCTGGACCTTTGTTGTCGCTGCGATCGTCGAAGTTGTTATTGTCGTTGTTGGCATTAAATCTAGTTGGGAAAGCCGCAGCCGTAATTTGTTCTAGATCGTCGCCACTGTCATAAACCCGATTACCGTTGCTATCCCAGATTGAGAAGGAACGAGCGCCAAAAGCTTGGATTTGATCAATATCACCATCACCATCTAAATCGCCTGTTGCATTAGTAAGTTGAAGTCTTCCCAAATTGGCATTGTTTTTAAGCGTAGCAGCATCAGGGAAAACGGTTGGGTCAAGAACATAACCAGCAGCCCCAACTCGTACCTCTTCAGAGAAGCCAGTATATCCGCGAGAATCACCTTCATTGGCTGTGACGTAGTAAGTTTGACCGTTAAAGCTATAGGAAGCAATAGCATCAGGTTGATAGAGTCCAACCACTGGCCAGTTTTGAATATTGATAGCCCCTAAATCGCGATCGCTAGCATCAAATCCATTGCCGCTAAGACTGTGATCCTTAACGCCCAATGGTCGAATTGATTCCACCGTCGCAGTGGCAATGTCAACTACAGCGATCGCATTATTTTCCTGTAAAGTCACCCAAGCCTTGGTTCCATCACCTGAGAAAGCGATATACTCTGGTTCCAAATCCTGAGCCACACTCACTGTATCTGTCAGATTGGCGGTGCTGAGGTCTGGTCCAAAGATGCGAACGCCTGCTGCTTGCAAAGCAGCCTTTTGGTCGTTGAAGGGAACAAAAGAGGCTTCCTGTACAGTGGCGGAAGCTACCCCATTAGCGAGATTGATGATACTAACGGAGCCTACGGGATCGATGGTGTAAGCATTGTTAGGTTGACCTTCATTGGCAACCAAAATCTTTGTGCCATCGGGTGTGAAGGTCAGCATATCTGGTAAGTAACCCACATTTACTTTTCCTAGATAAGCGCCATCGGCAGCACTAAAAAATTGCACTTCACCAAGGTTCTCGTTCGCAGTAGTTGCATTGGTAATCGCGATCGCCACAGCGACAATTCCCGCGCTCACAGTTCCAGCCTTACCAACAGCTACACTATTTGGAACGAGTGCAAAGCCTCCCACTGTCGCACCATCTGGATCGCCCGTAGTATCAAAAGCTAAGTCACCGATTTTGGTAGGACTTGCAGGATTTGCCAAGTTGAGAATTTCTACTACAGAACCCGCAACAACGAATAGGCGATCGCTAGCTGGATCGAAGGCAGGAATTTCAGCGCCGTTAGTGCTGCTATAACCACCAATTTTGGTTAAAAAGTTAGATGCGTTAGGTTCGGTAATATTTGCGATGATGCCACTAATCGCCAGCCCATTGTAGTTCGCGTCACTGCTAGTAACTGTATGGGTAATATTCCCTGTATGCGCTCCCTCTGGAACCGTATCATTAATGGCTGTAACCGTTACATTTTGAGCAATATTCCAGTTGGCAGGTGTAAAGGTGATTGTTGTAGGGCTAGTTGTAGTTTGGGCAGTATTTCCGATCGCGATCGTGACATCCGCTGTTGGTTGAGTATTGAGAACAACCGTGTAGCTATCACTGGCTCCGCCTTCTACCACACTGGTATTACCACCTGACTGAGTAATCGTCACGCCAGCCGTAGGAGATGCACCTGTAATTGGGGTAATCGAAAAATTATCGATCGCTAGCCCATCATCAGCACCCGAAGCATCAAAGCTATTCCATCGAATCCAAACCGTAGCTCCTGGTGTAATCGACAAGCCTGAGAGCGTGTTGGCGATCACGGCACTGTTAGCTACTGCGTTACCATCAAGAGCGCCTGTACTACCAGTGGTAGTTGGAGATGTAAAGTCAAGCGCATTAGCATCAATCCAAGTTCCTGTTGTTAAAGAACTTGCATCTAAACTATATTGAAAATCAATGCGATCAGCTCTGCCTAGTGTGCCTAAACGCCACTGCTCTCCCGTAAAGTCAATATTAAGAGCTGTAATCGTAGAGCCAGTGTCATTGATAAAGCTTGCGCCAATCGTAGGATTTAAAGTACCCGATTGCAATCCGCCTATTGCTCTTTCAGGACTTCCAGTCGCTCCAAAGCTATAGGTATCGCCTGAATTACTAGAGCCAGTTCCTGCTGTGTACTGTCCGTTTACATTTGCACTGGTTCCAGCCTCTAATATTTCCCAACCATTGGGCAAAGTAGAACTCGTACCAGCACTTGCCAAAGTATCAAAGTTTTGAGTGTAAGTTGTTCCTGTTGTTAAGCTAATCGCTGCCATTTTTAGTTGCCTTGATAGATCTTGTGGAATAAGAGGGAATGATGATTAAACAAATACTTATAGAGAAAATGCATCTAAAGAAAAATGCAAAGCACGACAATATGAGAATCACTCGACACCAGCGTTTAGAATTGCAGGTGCAATTATCAAGTAATTCTTTTTAACTAGTTTTAGTACTTCCGAGAAGATGCTTAAATTCTCGTAACTAATGGCTTTTTTAGGATCAAGCCCAGAAATAGAAATGTTCTATTGATCGCCAATGAAATACTTGCCCAGTAGCAATATCAAGCGGTAATGGGGAGTATCTCACCAGAGATAAAATTAAGATTTTGTAAGCACCTAGAACCTAACTATTTACTGACACTTAAAACATATGTATTTTCTTGAACTCTAATCTTTTCCTTAATTAGCCTACAGGAAAGATCTATAAGCTTGGGTTAAGAGAATCATACAATTTTGGTTAAGAGAAGGATAAATATTGAGGCTCACAAAAGTTTATTGTTTGCAATCGTCTCTTGTTTGGGTATGGATACGATTGCCGTTGGAATTTAGTTGAAGCGATCGCTATTTGATGAGATTTAAGAGCGATTATTTTAAATTTATGAAATTTAATACTCAGGGTAATTAATAGTTAGGGTAAATAATAGTCAAACTAGCAGCCCTGAGTGTAGCAATCCTATTTTATTTGCAATCCTAGAGAGTGCGACCCTGCGGGTCGCACTCTCTAGGATTGCTACATTAGCCACAAAATGGGAAAAATTTTAATTTAACACCTTATAACTTTGTCAGTTTTTTTGGCAAAATTGCCATATACTAGATAGGCTGTCAAGTTTTCAACAGTAATAAGGAAGGAGCTATGTCCCGTTATAGAGGTCCGCGCCTCAGAATCGTCAGAAGACTCGGAGAGCTTCCCGGTCTAAGTCGCAAACAACCTAAGCACGCTTATCCACCTGGAATGCATGGTCAAGACCGCAAAAAGCGCTCTGAATATGCCGTGCGTCTCGAAGAAAAGCAAAAACTACGCTTTAACTACGGTCTAACCGAGACTCAAATGCTGCGCTATGTGCGTCGAGCCAGACGAGTTAAGGGTTCTACAGGCTTAGTATTACTACAATTGCTAGAAATGCGTCTAGACAATACCGTTTTCCGTATGGGATTTGCCCCGACGATTCCTGCTGCGCGTCAACTGGTAAATCATGGACATATCACCATCAACGGTAAGAGCGTAACTATTCCTAGTTATGGTGTGCGCCCAGGCGAAGTTATTAGCGTTAAAGATAACGAAAAATCGAAAAAGATCGTCGAGCGTAACCTCGAATTCCCAGGGCTTTCCAACATTCCTAGCCATTTAGAATTTGATAAGGCGAAGATGACTGGTAAGGTCAATGGCGTTGTCGAACGCGAATGGGTAGCATTGCAAGTGAACGAACTGCTGGTTATTGAGTACTACTCACGCCAAGCTTAAGGTTGAAGCACTCAGCTACGGGCTTTGTTGATCTTAGATAAATTGCTTGTAGCTGAACGCCTTTCAACTGGGTAAACTGCCAATTGGGTAAACTCTATTAGGTTCAACTTCACTGCGAATTATGCAGTTAAATATTTCTGCTCCTGTAAACCTCGATTTACACGTTCCTAAGGACTTTGTTCGGGGTTGTCCCCGTAGCGTCCGTATGGATATTGATCATCTGCTTCTAGCGATCGAGGCGCTGGATTTAGAAGCAGTTGAGGTAATGCTGGTCTTAATTGAGCAGTTAGGCTTACAAAAGACGATTCCTAGTCGTGTCGCTTTTTGGCGACTGCGTAATACTAATCCGCTTCGCCGCAACTATCAGCGGGCTAGTTTAAGTTGGGATGAGTTAAAGGCTTTGGTAAAAATAGTCTGTACGATCGCTAAGCAGTTAGATACTGGTTTGCGCTTACTGCTAAGTACCCATCAACAGATGATTGAGGGCAAGATCGAAGCATTAGGTTTGCAACAAAACCAAGGTTTTTTAGAAAATTATATTGATCGCTTCACATCTTTATATATCGGTCGGATGCGATCGCCTTCACCACTGAATAAAGAAGAAATTCGTGAGTTGGCGTTGCAATTGCTGACTCGGTTATTGTTGTGTAGTGGTGTTGCTGGCGAGTTTCGCCTGTGGAACAGTCTGTTTGATGGAGCGATCGCCTAATGATTCAACGCAGCTATAGTTTGCCAAGTTGTACTTTGCTGGTTGATGGGATCATCACAGGTAGTGATGTGATGTCAATTTTGACCAGTTTTAGTTGCCGCTTTAGCCATCACACTGAGCCAATTGTGGGTGGTTTGGAACTGCTCAATGCTTTAGTGAAAGTAGTAGGAGCCTATGCTCAGGCTCTAAAAAGCAATACTTTGGTGGCAATTCCCGAAAAGCAGGTACGTCTCGAACCAGAAGGAAAGCATCTGCATTTACTTTCGGTATTGCTCAATGAAGCTGATGCTCATAGTCCCAAGCAGTTACAAATCAAACTAAACACAATCCAGCTTTTTGACCTGATGGAGAGTCTAGATCGTCTATGTTGCGATCCGACAACTTTGCCAGATTTAAAGCTTGTGACGCAAATTTCTGACTACCGATCGCAGGCTCAGTTAAATAGTCAAGCAGTCTCAGCGATCGCTGGTGTGGTCAGTTTAGCGATCGCGGCAACGGTTTTGTATTTTATCCCCATTCCCAAACCTCAACCAAAGCCAGCTCAAACTGTTCCAGTGCAAACTAAACCATTGCCCAAGGAGGCAACTCCGCCAACAGTTAGTCCCACTAGTTCGCCGAGTCCTGAAAGTTCTTCGCCAAGTCCTGAGACTACATCAAGTCCTGAGAGCTCACCAAGCCCTACTCCTAGTGCTAGCCCGAATTAAAAAAAGAGATGTGCAAAGCACATCTCTTTTTTTATATGGTTTTCGTAGCGTCATATACATAGCTAAACATAGATCTGCGGCTCAATTGATATAGGAAGTTCTAGCTTGTCGGGCTAAAGCTTTTTGTGATCTTTGTGGGTTAGGTTTGATGACTGAGGTACTCGATCCGACCAAGCTTTTATTTGATTTGCATCGAGGAACAGAAATTGCAGAAACTTTTTCTGGATGTCTAGAGCCAGAGGCGATCGCGCATCGAGTAACTGATGGCATCGTGGAGCAGTTTGATTGTGCTTTTGCGCGGGTATGGTTGCTAGAACCAGATCGAAATTATTTGAAACTAGTTGCCTCTTCGGGAATGTATACGCGCATTGATGGTAGGTTTGCAAAAGTGCCAATGGGGGCTTATAAAGTGGGCAAGATTGCCCAAAATCGCGTTTCATTTTTAAGTAATCATTTGGCGGATGAACCTTGGGTTGGCGATCGCGACTGGGCAATTACTAATAATATTCGCGGTTTTGCTGGCTATCCATTGGAAATCAAAGGCAGGGTTGTGGGGGTTTTAGCGGCTTTTAGTCATCAGGCGATGCCACCTGAATTTCTAGAATTTTTACGGATGCTCTGCACGATCGCCGCGATCGCTATTGATAGTGCGTTCAAGCATCAACAGGAAAAGCAATCTTGGCAAAGTATGAGCCAACATCAAGACACCGCCCAAGGTTCATTATCTGATCGCCTAGCCCATATTTTGAACTCCAATCGTTTAACCTTAGTGGGGACAGAACGAGTGCTGAGTTTAACTACTGATTATGTATTTTTGCGAGCTGCCGAAATTCTTAATCAAATCGGAGGTGCTTATTGTCGCTTAATTTACTCTGATATATCGATATCGCTAGAGGCGATCGTGGCAAAGACTAAAACTAAAATTGCTGATCCTCACACTTGGCTGCGATCGCTGTTTGGGGAATTGTTTTTGATTGTTTCTAGCTTGGGTGGTGTGATCAATATCCATCCAACTGAGTTACAAATTGCAATCGCGATCCCATTTGCTAAAGAATCAAATCCCCTTTCTGAGCGCGAATTGGAGATGATGCAGTTATTAACGCAAGGTTTACGCGATCGAGACATTGCTCAGCAATTAATCATCAGCGAAAGTACAGTCAAGTTTCACATCAATAATATTTTGTCTAAACTGAAGGCACGAACTCGTTTTCAGGCGTTACATCTAGCAATGGTTAATGGATGGATTTGAATTTATAGCTTCCGTCGATTGTGTTAGGACAAAAGCAAAACCCAAGGAGAGAATGACGGCGCTTCGCGCCGCCATTCTCTCCTTGGGTTTTATGTCTTTATACACTTGGCGACAGCTATACAACAATTACAGAGCAAAAGAACTACAAGAAACAACCTAAAAGCATTGCTTTGCAATGCTTTTAGGTTGTTTCTTGGTTTGGGTTTGAGCGCAAAGCGCTGTAAAGATGAGAGTGTGAAGCTCTTCTAGTCTTTTAAGTTACTGATGTTACGTGGAACTCAGATGATGAATCTCTTGTTGCTAGCACGACAGGGCAACCACGGGGGGATTGCCCCTACTCCAATAATTTAGATTTTTGTAGGGGCTGTGCCCCCGTGCCAGCCCTAGCCTTAGATGATCGTAGGAATTCTATCCACGTAACATCAGTAAGTTAGTCAATCTCACTCTTAGAGAGTAGTTGAAACCTATTGGATATCTCTACAGACTGATTCGGGTTCTAAACACTTTACAAAACTCAATAAAGAAGATAATGTTTATTCATTGGCGAAAGCCAAATACATAATTCATAATTTCAAACGCAATCATAAACTAATGACCACAGCAGTACAAAGACGCGAAAGCGCTTCCATCTGGGATCAGTTTTGCAATTGGATCACCAGCACCGAAAACCGCCTCTATGTAGGTTGGTTCGGCGTAATCATGATCCCTTGCTTACTCGCAGCGACCATTTGCTTCATCATCGCCTTCATCGCCGC
>NZ_NDHW01000042.1 GCF_002251945.1 Pseudanabaena sp. SR411 | reverse complement strand
CCTTGTAAGAATCCACGCAATATCAGCACGATCTGACCACAGGTGTAATGGCTTCCTGATAAGTCTGTCCCTGTAAAAATATGGAACACTTTCCCACATTCCCGACACTTGTATTTGACGATTGGTGYACGTTGGCGATCGTGCGGCGCTTGTCCTGCTGGTATTGCGTGTCCACTTGGACAATGCAAACCCTGCGGATGCAGGATCTTTAATAACCATTCATAGCACGCTTGGTCATCTAACAATTCGGTCAGCGGAAATTTGATCATCGCTTCTCTGTCGATTCATGAAAATGACTTCCTCCTATTTTGCCATTTCACCTACTTCCCCAGATGAGCGTGTTTTTTATGTCCTTCTATCTCCAGTAGCTCATGCATAAAATCAGCAAAGCGATCGCTGATGACATCATAGTCAAAATGTTTTTTTGCAACCTCTGGAGCAATTTTTGCCTTTGCCTCAACTTCTTGCCATTGTAAATTGTCTAACCATCGTGCACAACGCATATGAAAATCTTTACTCGCGGGATGATATGCGGGCAAAGCCCAACCTGCGGAAGCGGCATAATCATAAAATCCGGGAATAGGACTCATGGCAACAGGTACACCACAGGCTAGATATTCAGGTAGTTTCGTGGTCAATCGAAAACTTCCTAACTCATCAAGGGTTTGGGTCACAAACCCAATGTTCATCACATTCATCGCCTCCACAACTTCCATTTGAGGCAATCTTCCTGTAAAGATAACCCGCGATCGCAAAGCTTCTGGAACTAAAGACTGAAGACGCTCTTTTGCACTTCCATCTCCTACGATTAAAACTGTAATATCATCACGTTTGACCAATTTCAAAGCTTCAATTAATTCATAGCCATAGCTGTAGGATTGACGATTATTCCATAACAAACTACCCACCACGCCACAGACTAAATGATGTTCAGGAACACCAAACTTTTGGCGGAAACTAAGGCGCTCAGCAGCAGATTTGGGTTGAAATAGATCAAAGTCTGCTCCTCCTTCAATGGTAATCGCTCGCTTTGCCCCAAGTTTAATCGCCGCCCCAGTTAGATAAGGAGTCCACCCCAGAAAAGCAGTGCAATTTTTGTAAAGCGATCGCTCATAGATCTCCATCATATTACCGATCAACAATCCCTTAGTCACCCGAAAAAAACCACCAATCGGATCTCCAGTAGAGATCACATAGGGCTGTTGCCAAGATTTTGCTGCCCTGATCAGATTGATACCACCCGCAAGCCCCGAACCTTCTTGATAGATCAAATCCCATTTAGATCCAGAAACGATCTGCCAAACTTCCTGACTAGCTGCGATCTTTCCTATCTTAAGGTTCAGATCATGATAAGTAACATCAGCTTGCAATTTCGAGCCAAGGCTTCTTGATCGTCTAGAATCAAGACTCCCCTCTCCGCCAGTATTCAGGCATAAAACTTTGGGAACTTTTGACATGTGCTTTGCTCTTACAATTTTCTCTTACAAGATGTTGGTAAAACTTTGAGGGATGATATCAAGTCATGTCTATCTTAAACCTTGGTATTGGCAAAGCTTTCAAATAGATCGAGATAAGTTGTAGCTTTACTTGTCCAACTATGTTGTTCGGCGATCGCTCTTGCTACCTGACCCATTTGCTTTCTCAGCTCAAAATTATTGGTTAGACGGAGCATCGCATTAGTCAAAGCCAAAATATCTTCTGAATCAGGCAAAACGATCCCACATTCAGGTGTGATGATTGCGGCAACTCCCGAAACTGCCGTAGTAATTACAGGCAACCCAGATGCCATAGCTTCACTAACTACCATCCCAAATGGCTCATAGCGTGATGGAAACACAAAAAAATCAACAGCTTGCATAATTTTGGCAATATCAGATCGATATCCCAAAAAGTGAACCCTCTCCTCCAACTCCAACTGTTTAGCTAATTGTGGATAGGGACTATCTTCGATACTTCCCACCACGGCTAGATGCAAGCTCGGAACATTCACTAAAGCCTTCAAAACAGTATCTAAGTTTTTACGATTTGTCTTAAACTCGCCAACGAATAGAGCCAGATCGACATTTTCTGGCAGCCCAAATTGATTACGTTCTTGAAAGATAGGTTTAAATTCATCTATATCAACCCCATTCAGAACAACTTTAATCTTATTTTCATTGATCCCAATGTTAATCAATTCCTGTTTTATAGTTTCTGATACTGCTACCAAGATTTTTGATTTTTGAAAAGCTTGTTTCTCCAAGAAGACATTAATTGATGTATAAAGCCACTGATAAACTCCATACAAGTTTTTACTCATTCGTGCTGTATGAAATGGAGAATTCAACCATGCACTATGGACAAAATGGACAACATTTGTATCAGTTTCCCTAGAAGTTACGGCTCCACAAGACATGACAATATCGAATTCATGAGCATGTTTCATCAACCAATTGTCACTTAAACGAGTAAATAAGATTCCCCGCAATAATTCAGTTGGGATATTCTTTAAAGGGAAGTAAATACATTTAATTAGTTCATTATCTTTTAGTTCAGGTGCAGCTTGCCTAACAACTAATGTAACGTTATATTTTCTCTGGATAGCAGCTTTAACAATTTCGTAGTTTACCCTTGCTTGCCCATCTCCTAGCCTAACATTAGATGTGATAATACATATTTTCATATTTTTTTTACTTCACTTGAGATTTTTTCTAAAAGTCTTGTTTAGAAAGTCTTTAATTACTTCTTGATATATAGCTGTAGTCACTTGCATTAGGACAAATCAAAACCCAAGAAGCGAGTAGCGGCGCGAAGCGCCGCCACTCGCTTCAGGTTTTATGTCCATCTACTTAACTCTTATATTACTTAGAAGTAGACTTATTAGAGACTAAAGACAATATTTGCTGCTGATAATAATTTTGATAATACTTCCGGCCTGCCAATCCTAAACCCAGAAAACCCCACAATACTACTCCATGTGCTCCTCGCATGGTAGGACTAGCTAGAAGAAACATAAGTGACTTTATTAATATTCCGCGAGTTATGGGAATAAAAATATCGTTGTTGTTCTTAGTTTTGCTGGTAAAAACAAGAAGACTTGCAAATATAAGACCACCCATATAAGGAATTACCCCAATCCATCCTAAATTGAAAAATAGTACGAGTATGGCACTATCTGTATCAAAACTTCCAATGCCCTCTCCAGTCACTTTACCAAGAGCATCATTAATTAAAATCGCGTAAGTAGCTTGACGAACTTGAGAACTTCCATCGTCTTGTAAGTTAGATAGAGTAGCTAGACGAGGACCAATAGCCTTGGAAAATGGTTCTATAGTAGTTAAGGGGATTATTATTGCAGTTAAAATTATTAAGGTTAAAGCTATTCGGAACTTCTGCTTAGGTGTTAAAGATAATACTAATGAAATCATTCCCAAAAACCATCCTATCCAAGCCGCTCTTACTAGACTAAGCAGTAATGACAAAGCACCTACACCTGCTGCTGGAGCCACTATTCCTCCTTGACAACCCAGTAGCAACAACAGTCCTGTAACCATATAATCCCCAAAAGGTCCCTGCGAATTCATGGTACTCCATACCCTCATTCCGAATGGTACTGGGCTTCCAGCACTACTATCCATACCAGAACCAATCATCCAAAGCCGATCCCATTCAGGAGCAACTAGGAATTGATAAATTCCATATATTCCCATAATTAAAACTCCCCATAAGAAGACACGCTTCACGTTTTGACTATAGGCTGGATATCGTTCCCAATTAACTAATAAATGATAACCAAATAGTAAGGGAGTTATCCACTCAAGTAGGGCAACCGTAGCTTTTATAGGGCTTAGTGGAACTATAGCTTCTATACTTCCTACAGAAACTATAGGAATCTGACTATGAATCATGGCAATCACATAGCCATAAATAACAGCAGTGATCGCTAATACAAAAGGCATAGTGCCTTGTTCACGAGTCTTTGAGAGATTAAAGTGTAATGAATGAGCGCATACTAAAACTGCTAAAAAGGGAGCTAAAAGAATATAGCTACTACTTGACTCTGTAAAAGCACCTATTCGCCAATCACAAATCCTTCGCAGAAACGGGGTGAGGAAAAATAGCCACCACACAAATCCATTGTATAGAATTGGATAGCGAAAGTATAGTAGCCAGCCGAGCGCAAGTGAAGCGACTGGAAACAAAACATTGAGAATCCTTGCGCCAAAGCCTCCAAGTCCAATTAATATCAGAGAGACAATAGAAAAACTTAAGATAGCTATCCATGCTCCTGCGGGCTGAAATAGTTTGTCGGGTATTTTTAGTGAGGGATTAGCTATTGTGGAATCGTGTTGGTTCATAAATTTGTTCATCGCTGAGTTAACGAGATCTACCTAAAGTCGTAATGTATAGAACTGCTTCATCACTGGGAATACCGAGTACTTCATTGACGAGATCATCAAAGAATCCTGCAATGCCACTTACGCCAACACCTAAACCGATCGCAGCCAGATTTAGCCTTTGTCCTAGATGTCCTGCATCCATATGTAAATAGCGATAAACGCGATCACCATATTTCTCAACAGCTTTTTGGAGATCGGCAGTATGGAAAATTACGGCTCCTGCATCGCGACCAAGTTCTTGACCGAGGCAGAGATAATGTAGTTCATCACGGAAGTTTTTAAAGCGGATTTGACGTAACTCTTGTGATTTGGGTGCGTAGTAATAACATCCTTCTTCCAATCCCACTACCCCTGTTACTGCTACAAAGGTTTCAATGAGACTGAGATCGAAATAATCGGGATTACCATCAATACCTTGATCGGTATAGTGTTGGGGCTGATAAGTAAAATCAAGAATTGCTTTGAGTTCTGCTAGTTCTAGCTTCGCTCCACTATATTCACGGGTCGATCGCCGTTGCAAGATGGTATTTTCCAGCATTTCCAAATCATCACCCCAATGAATGCTTTCGGTGGTGGTATTAACTTTTGTACAAAAAGGGAAGTTGTACTTATCAAGATCTGGTTCAGAATTGTTTTCGGTTTGATCTGATTTTTTGACATCCACCTGTTCCCAAAGTTTTTGCATATTTGGCTTTTCAGTAATTTTGGTGGATTGGTGTAGATATTCCAAAAGCTGACCATCGGGTAGTTTGGGGTAACTATGCACAGTTCCTGAAGGTAGTGCTGTCATTACTCCTCTGGAAATATTTAGCGATCGCTGCATTGGTTCTCTTGATTCCTGACCTCTACCAATGCGCTCCTCGTCTTGCAAATCAAGAATTGGCACGATCGCGATTGTACCTTCGACCTCTTTATCCAAAAACAGCAGTTCATTGATAGAGTCATCGGCAAAGCCACCAATTAGTGATGCTTGATAATCCTCAATCGAACTTGCTAGCTCAATATTTCCTAACAAATGCCCCGTATCTAGAAAAATTCGGCGATAAGCGCGATCTTGATAGCGCCAAGCTGATCGATGAAATACCGCCGTGATCGCGATCGCCATACGGGTATTTTGCAAAGCGGGATGACTAAAACAAGCCTGTTGCAAACCAGCCCAAACATGATTGTCTTGCCAAAAATGAATCAAGCTATGGGTACGAACTTGATAGTTATAAATTCCTGCGGATAAAAGTGGTGTCCCTGCTGAGATCAGATACAACTCCGCAGGATATAACCCACCTGCCGAGGGAGCAGCCCTTAGATAAAAAGCTTCACCCGTTACGGTCGGGACTCTTGCGGTCAAGCCATAGCTGCAAAATAGCAATCGTGACAACCGCCGCCAACGACTTGCCAATAATCCATCGCGATCGGACTGAATTTCTTCAGTGAGATAAGGTTTGAGATCGTAAACCGTGCCAATCTTATAATCCTTATAAGGTGATGGCTGGGTACTCCAGTCTAATCCTTGACTTTTGCTAGCAAGGGTTGCAGGCGCATACTTAGTACGTTCGTGATAATGTTCAGCGAAGGAAAGTCTGGCTTCGGGCATGGTTTTGCGACGTGACGTAAATAGGCGGCTAGACTAAAATGTTATCTCAATTCGCACTGTCATCGGCACTTCGTGTCAACGACAGTGCAAGATTATCAAAATTGCGATCGCAATATCCGTGATTTCGCATATGATAGGAAGGTTGTCAAAATTTTTCTAATTAGAAAATTATCGTATTTAATATAGGGATCACGTCATGGCAGTACCCAAGAAGAAAACTTCTAAATCTAAGAGAGACAGCCGTAAAGCGGTATGGAAGCGGAAAGCCGCAGTTCATGCTCAAAGAGCGATTTCCTTAGGTAAGTCCATCCTCTCAGGCAAAAATGATGGTTTTGTCTATCCAATGGCTGAAGAGGCTGAGACCGAAGAGTAATCTTAATAAAAAAGGCGAGCTAAGCTCGCCTTTTTTGATGGTTTGTTTAAGCTGATTGAGCTAGGCTTTCTTTGATACAAGCACCAATCTGAGTATCAATCTTTAAAATATGGCTGACTAACCATTCGCATAGTTCACTATAAATTTTGAGCGCAATCTCTTCACTTGCATCGCTCTGACGATATTGATCATGGAGCTTGCCAAAGGTCTCAATAAATTTCTTGTGGGCTTCTTGATTGACTCCAGCCATTGGGCAATTATGTTTTGCTGCACAGGTTTCTTCGTTACCAAAGTGCCATTCCGCGTAAAACTTGAGAAATACTAGCAATTTCTTAATAGCATTTGTACCATTGCCTTTTTCGAGTGCTTCCCCAATTTCGTTAGTCGCCGCAATTAGTTCACGATGCTGGCTGTCGATCATTGGCACACCAGTACTCAAGGAATCAGACCATTCAAATCTTTGCATACAGTTTCTCTCATTGCATTAGCGCATCATCTTTAATTCTCTTGTAAATAAGTGGAAAATCCTGAAAAAGTAATACAAATTTAACTCCATGAGGCGGCTAGCCGCCATATTTGATGCCCAATCCCTAGTCCGATTAAACAAGGTGCTGTCAATATGGTGATTGCTATCCATAGTTTGCGCTTTTTAATTAAAATGTCACCAACAAAAGCGATCGCCGTTAATCCCACCCATGTAATGATCGCCACAACCAAGAGATAAAATTTTAACCTTACGAGAAAAACTAAACCACCAATAATCAAAAAACCACTGATCAAATAGCTCCATTTCATCAGAGCATAATCCGCAAAGGCTGTAAGAATCGGCAGTAATGCGATAATCACAAAACCTGCGATCGCTAAATCTCGACGGGCTGGGATAGTCAGCAGTATGGATAGGAAATAGCTCATGCAGATGTAGCTAATCAAAATGATGATTAACCACATCCAGAGAAAGTTGATTTTTTTGAAAGATACTTGTGGCTTGGGTAACCTAAATTTGGGAAAGCCAACTTTAGGCAAACTAAATTTAGATTTCCCGAATCTAGGTAAACTTAGACTCCTTAATGTATTAGGTTTTTTCGCATCAAATTTTGACGGATCAGAAGTGTTTTTTGATTGATCCGTCGCAGCTTTTTGATTGTCTGAATCATCAATATCCGCCATAATTTCATACAAAGGATCAGGCGTGCAAAGCACGCCTGATATTCTAGAAAGATGTTTCTGAAGCAACAATCATTGAGCCTACGCCACTATTTGTAAAAATTTCGAGCAAGAGTGAATGGGGTACTCGTCCATCGACAATGTGGGCTGCTTTTACCCCTTGAGCTAGCGATCGCACACAGCACTGAACTTTGGGAATCATGCCACCACTGACGACATTTTGATTCATCAGTTCTCTAGCTTTGCTGATCGTCAAACTGCGATAGAGAGTGCTGGGATCTTTGTAATTATGCAGAATCCCTGCGATGTCAGTAAGCAAGATCAATTTTTCGGCTCCCAAGGCGGCGGCGAGTTCACCGGCTACGGTATCAGCGTTGATGTTGTAGGATTGTCCTGTTTCATCGGTTGCCACACTGGAAACAACGGGGATATGCCCTGCCTCCAGCAATGTCGAGAGCAGACCAATATTAATGCCACTGACTTCGCCCACAAAGCCGATCGCATCATTGCCTTGAGGACGCGCACGAATCAAGTTGCCATCTTTGCCACATAAACCCACACCTGAGCCACCAGCAAGGTTAATCATCTCTACGATTTGCTTGTTGACGCGCCCAACTAGCACCATTTCCACAACTTCCATTGTGGCAGCATCGGTAACACGTAATCCATTAATAAACTGTGGCTCGATATTGAGCTTAGTCAGCCATGTATTGATTTCAGGTCCACCGCCATGCACTAGCACGGGGCGCAGTCCCATAAATGACATGGTAACTACATCACGGATCACGTCCTGTCGCAGGTTTTCTTCTTTCATGGCCGCGCCACCATATTTGACGACAATGGTACGCCCTGCAAATTGCTGCATGTAGGGCAGGGCTTCACTTAAAATCTGAACGCGATCGCTGTCTGTTATCATGTAACGCCTCGACTACTCTGAAAAATACTTTGATTAACCTTACAACCTCAAATACACCAATAGATAAGCGATTTAGGTTGCTTATTAGTATTTGATGACTTTTATGAATAACTGAATCTAAACTTGCCGCGCATACTCAAAAATTGCATCAGTTTCTGGGAGCTTTTTGTATTTCCCCGCTTGTCCCGAATAAAATTTGAGTATAAAGCCAAATTTAGAAATATGCTTTTTAATTAAGAGACAAAGTAAACATCAATATTAAAAATCCCCATGAACTATCTAAAACTATTCCCAATCTTGAGTGTATTCGCCTTTCCCGCCATGGCTATCGCACAATATCCAATTATTTTTAATCACGTCAAATATATTTCTATTAGCCAAGATGCTTGCATCAGAAGGGCTGAAATAGCAGCTAAAGATTCTGGCTTTGATAGTAACTTTGAACCACTTGCTAATGGAGCTTTCGGAGTCAATGGCAATTACAGTGTATCAATACGTTGCGAAGCGAAACGCGGAGTTGTTTTCTTTGCTGTAGCAGGACCTGATAACCAGACATCAAGTAATCTCGTGAAAAGGGTGCAAAGGGCTTTTTAAAGCGGTTACTTCTGAGATTATTTTTATAGGAATGTAAGTTTACTTTAGACAGATAAGTAGCGACGAGAAGCGTCGCTACTTATCGCTGGAGTTTGTAATTGAACTTAACAATTGCTCAGACATAGCTAAACACAAAAGATTGATTAAAGTCTCATAATAGAAATCATCTAGGCTAGTAGCGATCGCTACTAACTCAACCTAAACCTTGACTAGACTAAATACCAGTTTAAATAGCTAGCCTATTTCTAAACTTTAAATCACAAAGAGGAGTTGGAAAATATATGGTGTATACCCCTTTGATCGGTTTTACTTTATTTGTCATCCTATTTTTAGGAGCCGCATTTACCCTAAGTTATTTCTGGTGGGCCGATCGCTACAAAACTCCAGAAGTTATAGCCGCAGAAGTAATGCAGTTTTCCGAACAATTTACCAACGCATTGTCAGTTTTTGCGGTGGGAATGCTAGCGTTTGGCATTATGTTGATATTTCTTAACTTTTCCATCAAATAAAGAAGGGAGTGTATAGCACTCCCTTCTTTATTTAGCTGTTTTACTAAGAAGAGAAGCGCCGCACTTCTCTTCTTGGTAAAACAAGCGGGACACAACAACTATAAAAAACCTACTGCTCCACCTAGCAAAACTCCCATCCCCGCGATCGCCAAAGGATGAATTACCAAAGCCCAGATACGCGGAATTCTGATTCCTTCACAAAGCGGAAATACTAAACTGGCGATCGCCACGTTAATCATCAAAAAGCAAATGACCCATAGGGGAACCCATCGCAGATTTAAGCCTACTAATGCAATCCACACAAAAATATTGGCGATCGCCACCAGTCCCACCCCCTGCAACCAAGCTTTCCCAGACTCAATTGGGTGATTCGGTGACATCCAGACTAGCCCCATCCATGTTAGGGCTGCCAACAAACCACAGGCGATCGCATCGAAAAAAAAGTGCATATATTTTTGCGTTTCGCTAGTAACTTCTCATTGATGGAATGTGTAGAGCTTTGCGCTGCACATTCCACCAATTTTTATTCAATTCTGGCAGGAATACCTTGACGACGCAATTGCTCAATCTGTTGTTGAGCCGCATTAGGATCTCGGTAAGATCCAACCTGCACTCGTCCGTCACTAGGGCGCACATAAGCATCTCGTTCAATTTGCTGAGCGCTAGCTGCATAGCTATTTTCCACAACTACACGATAGCTGCTACTACTTGGTGCGGGAGCTGCGGGAGCAGGAGCAGATGATAAAGGTGCAGCATATTTCACCGCAGTATTAGGACGTGGGGTCACATATACAGTCGTGGGCGCAGCAGAATTTGTGTTAGCACGACTTACTGGTGCTGTGGAAGTTGCTTTAGCACTTGTTGGAGCAGGAGCAGCTTTGCTTGCAGGACGTGGAGCAGGTGCTTTATAGGAGCTTGCAGGAGCCGATTCGTAATTCCTGTTACTCACAGGCGGACTATAGCTACGCTCCACGGGTGCTGGTGCTAATGCGGGTGGTAGTGGCGCAACTGAAATGGGCGGTAATGAAGTTGATGGCACAGTTCGCAAGGGTGTACTCGGTACAAAAGCACTATTTGGGGCGAATAAACTCGACGACTTCGTTGATGGGTTGGTTAAGGGATTTTTGGGGGCGATCGCAGGATTAGCGAGGGTTTTACTATTGTTACTACTATTTGCTAGTTCAGTTTTATCACCAGCAAAAGGCACAAAAGACAAGCCTGAATCATTCGCTTTTTGCTGATTTTGCAAATTAATATCGCTGCCTAAATCTGCATTTTTGCCATCGGTTTGAGCTGCCTTTGGTTTTGTTTCAGGTTTAAAAATCTTCATTACACCCGATGGATCAACCATCAGATAGCCGATCGCGGCACTAGAGCAGAGCAACAACAATAGTGAAATAATCCCCACGGGATTCATCAAACTGCGTAAGGCACTCTTTTCAGTTGTTGTGTTAGGAATCGCATAAGCAGATTCTTGCTCAACGGATTCCTGATAATGCTCTGCATAATCATTGGCAAAGCTTTGCAGAATATCATCGTCATCAGGTTCAGGTATTTTCGCCATTGTTGGCGAAGTCATACTACCGCTTGTAGCCTCACCATAGCCATTCATGTCTTGGGCATAGGGTAGATCTGTCTCTACACCAGCATCATGCAAATTCTCAAGACTCTGGAGAGCTTCTAGCCCTCGAAAGTTGTGTAATTCCGCAGTAGATATATTGATCGATGGATTTACTGATGATACCGTTCCTATGGTCGGCATTACAGGCATTTGGAGCGTCCGTCGATCGCTAGTTGGATCAGCGATTGGAGCGATCGGTGAGAGCGCATCGGATAAACTTGGTGATGTCCAAATCGATTGGGTCGAGACAGCACGGGGTCTAAAGGGATTGAGATAAGAAATGGTTTGACCATTGGCTTGCCAATGGCGATAACGATCTAGCTCGTCATTGAGGCTCGCATCCAAACCAGCCAACGCTGTTTGCAAGACTGAAGACTGAGCGATCGCAGGCAAAAGATCAGTCTCTGAATTAGTGACTCTTTGGTTGCTTGTTTTCGAGATCGTTGGAGAGATGGTGGGACTCAATGTTTGCATAATAATCTTTACCTCAGGCAGTAACGGCGGTTTGAGCTAGGTAAATGTCTCGGATATCTTCGGGAAGGGCATCTTCTAGGGCGTGATAAGCCTTGACTAGAAGTTGTTTAACATCACTAGCAGAGATGTTCTCACCTTCAGCATGTAAATAAGCCGCGATGCGCGTATGGCTCCATTGGAAAGTTTGAGACAACAATAGTATCAGACGTAGGTTACCTGCCATTTGATTTAGCGCTTGATTAAGGTAGCACCAAAATACGGGTGGTGTATCTTTGAGCGAATATTGAATGTCTTCAACGGGCGGGACTTCGGCACGATTGATCATCATCGCGGCAATATTAATCAGCCAACTTTGCAGAGAAAGATGTGGTTTGTTAGCCCGCAAGTCTAGCACTCGCATCTCGTGGTAGATATATTCCCAAGTCTTTACAAATAAGTAGTCTGATTGCACAGGCGATCGCGTTGCTGTACCAATTAAGGTATATAGCACCTGTCCATAGCGACAAAAAATCGCTGCAAAATATTGACCCTCTTCAGGATGTCTTTGAAATAGCGTCACGAGTTCGCGATCGCTCTTCTGAAAAAGCGCCTGAATCTTAGGGTGATGAATTTCGGGAAGGGGGGGAAGCTGCACGGTCACGGCTATTGCTAGCTCACTTTATAAGTTTTCAATTTTGATGCACACATACTAGCAGCAAAGTATGATAATGCAACCCGTAGTTCGTACTAATTGTTTTTAGCACCGTAGGTGTAATACTAAAACCCTTACAGGATTTGGTTTTTAATTCACGAAAGTGTGACAACACTTCTGTGACACACCCAGTAAAGAAATGGCGTACATTTCTTTACTGGGTGTAAGTCCAAAAAGAGATGTGGCGCAAAGCGCCGCCTATCTTTTTGGGGTTAGGTTTTGGTATCTTAAGAGATAACTTCGCTCCAAAATTATGGAATAGCTCGCTATGCTCACCAGTTTTGAAGGTCTCTACCGTAATGGACAGATCAAGATTACCGATCTGCCCACAGGCATACCCGATGGCACAAAAGTTATCGTTACATTTCTAAAGTCAGATGAGATTAATTTAGAATCCCTTGGTATTAATAGAGCCGACGCACAGATATTACGAGCTAGTTTATTTACATTTGCAGAAGAGTGGGATAGTCCCGAAATGAGTATCTACGATAACTACGATGTCGCCAAAAAACATTAAACGTGGAGATGTTGTTCTTGTAGTTTTCCCCAACTCAGATCTGGCTACAGCCAAGACAAGACCAGCAATAATTGTCCAAGCTGATAACTTGCAAACAGGACTGCCACAAGTAGTGGTGGCGATGGTTACTAGTCGGATGATCAGGAGTATTCATCCTAGCCGTGTCTTGGTAATGTTGAACACGATCGCAGGAAAACAATCGGGTTTGCTGACTGACTCAGTGGTAATGACCGACAACCTGACAACGATCACGACTTCCGCAATTTACAATGTGATCGGCTCATTGCCAACGACTGAAATTGATAAAGCTTTGAGAAATACTCTGGGAATCTAATATGATTTATCGCAGTTTAGCTGATATTAATATTTATGATTCACCCCAACTCGATCGCTTAGCGACGCAGATGGCAAAGGGTCGATATTTAGAAGTGCTAGAATCCGAGCCAAGTTTCCTAAAAATCCAATTATTAGAAGATAACTATACGGGCTTACTGGATCGCCAAGATCTTGAGAAATTAGAACCAAGCGATCGCCAAAGCTTTATCGATAGTTTACCGCCAGATTTAAGTGCTAGCGAAATATGCGATCGCCTGCCCTATGTCGTCACTTTTATTCGACAAGCAATGGCAACACCAAATGAATATTTGTGGGGTGGGACTGTTGCACCCAATTATGATTGTTCAGGATTAATGCAAGCGGCTTTTGCATCGGTTGGTATTCAGATTCCGCGCGATGCCTATCAGCAAGAAGCCTTTGGGGATTCTGTAGCTTTGGAAGACATTCAGATTGGTGATTTAATTTTTTTCGGAAATGCGACAAAGGCAACTCATGTTGGCATCTACATCGGTAATGGGGAATATATCCATAGCTCAGGAAAAGAGCATGGACATAATGGAATTAAGATTAGTCAACTAGCAGGATTAGATCCAGTTTCTCAATGGTATGCCAATCAATTACGTGGTGCAGTTAGAATTACAACACGCTAGAAAAAAAGTAATGAATTGCCGCACTCCGTGCGGCAATTCATTACCAGAAAATCATTGATCGGAACTCTCTATAAGGTTTTATGTCTTAGACTGTAGGGCTTTGCAAATTAGTCTGCAAATATAGCTGTCGCCAGTCTTGTTAGGACATAAACCCAGAAGACGAGTGGCGGCGCTTCGCGCCACCACTCGTCTTCTGGGTTTTGATTTGTACGAATGCAAGTGACTACAACTATAATTTGCAAAATGAGAAGCCAATCACAGTCAGGGTTTGCAGTTTTTATCTTGCCTACCTCAAAATCGCGATACAGTTTATTGAGGCTTTAAGTAGTACAGAGATATTTTTGAAAGAGGCGCTTTCAAAAATATCTCTGGGTTTTGAGTCAGTGCAAAGCGCTGTAAAGTAGCGATCGCTATACTAGAGAGCAATTATCAGGAGAAGGATTCATGTTGCAAAATCGACTTGGCTTAACAGCAGCAATGGTTAGTCTAATATTTCTGGGATGTACCAATCAGGAAACCCCAAACTCATTATTATCATCCCCGAATAGTTCGCAGTCCACAACCACAATCACCACGACAAACACTTCTAAAACAGTGTCTCCATCTCCTGATACGAATCCCCAAAAGCCTGTTGCTGCGTCCTCAAAAGCCTCAACAAAAGCGATCGCCATTGGCGATATCAAAGAACTTGAAGGTGATATCATCTGTGGCAAAACAAGAGTGATTTATGCCTACGGAGAGACTTCCAATTATCGCGTTTATATTTGTGCCGATACAAAGGAACCTAATCGCCCACGCTATTACATCAGCCGCAATAAAGATGGTAGCGGTGGCTTGGACTTAGAAGCAACGAATTATAATCCTCAAAAAGATGGGGCGATTGAGTTTAACAATGAAGGATATATATATACCCTCGAATCCCCTACCACTCAAAATCCTGAACCTGTATTACGGGTAACTTTCCCCAATCAAAAATTAACAGAGGAACAGTTACTCCGCTATCTCACACGTTCCAATAAATCCAATTCTTCGGCAACAAATTCCACTTCTGATCCATTGCAATATGTACTCCAAAATCGTGAAAGTTTGGGAGTTTGTAAGGACAACTTCCGTGCCGAAGATGGAAAAAATGGCATGGGTTCAAAAGCATTCCAAATTACTGATAAAAAGTATTTAGTCCAAATTCAGTGCTTTCTAGCTGCTTATCAAGGCAACTTTGAATATGTCCTGTGGATCGATGAGTCTCCTAAACCTCTTGCTATTCCTCTCGAATTTGATAGTTTCCAAGAGCCAAAAGAAGGTGAAAAGCCTAAACGGATCACTGAACGCTCGATCGCAGGTTTACCTAGAGTTAATGTGCGATCGCAGACCTTAACCAATTTCACCAAGTTTCGAGGAGTTGGTGATTGCGGCTCATCGGCTCTTTATAAATTAGAAGGTGATCGCATGGTTTTACAAGAATATCGTGCTAAATATGCCTGTGATGGCAATTATGTCCAAGATTTTCCCATTATCTATCCCTAAAAATAAAAGGTGACGCTTTGCGTCACCTTTTATTTTTTTTAGGACAGCGCAACGCGCCGCCTTTTAGGGAAAATCATATTTAGCCGTCACAAGACGATATTTACCACTTTGAGGATCTTCAATTGGTTTAAATTTGTAATCCTTAACCGTTTCCCTCGCAATATCATCTAACTCTTTAATCCCACTGGACTTTAAAAATCTAGTTTGGACTTCACCACTAGGATCAACAAGCCACATAAATGTGACGGAGCCACTTTTCCCAGAAGTATTGGCAACTTTTGGAGGAATCCATGTCACCCCTTTTTCCCTATTGAGATCAGGATTAGATATCAAGGCATCCGCAGGGGCAATTTGGGTATTTCTGATTAAATTTTTAGACAATAAATCAATGATTTGCTTGTCGGTAGTATAAAGTGCCGAAATATTACCAATCTCTTTTTCTTGGCGATCGCTATTAGAAGAGTTAGCGGCTACGGCTCCTTGTAACTTTTTTGTGCTATCAGTATCCGTAACTTTACTATTACCAGTGTCTTTGGTTGTTGCAGGGGGTGAAGTTATATCCTTCTTGAGACCACCATTTTGAAACTCAGGCTTGATATTATCTGTTTGCTTGACAGGAGGACTAGTGTTATCAATCTGCCCAGATTGGGTAAAGCGCGGCTGAGTAGGGGGAGTTTTGGGTGGTGTCGGTACAGGACTTTTCGGTTTTACAAACTGTGGTTTATCAATGTCATCGGGTAATGGAGGAACCGAAAACGGATCGGCAATGGGTGGTAAATCATCAAAATTACTGAAACTGTCTAAGTCTAAGGTAGTTAATGGGCTACTGCTAGATATATCGGGAAATGAATTCAGGGGTGAGTTAGTTTTGGGCGCAGATTTGACAAATAAATTATCAATGAGTGATTTATTTGTCTTTGAGTTAGTTGTTAATGTCTTGGGAGGCAACTTGACAACTGGAAGCGTTGAGACGACAACTTCACGAGGTTCTGGTTTTTTGAGTGGATTTGGCGTGACCAAAGCAAAAGCAGTATGGATGCCGAGAGAACTCACCACAAGCACCCAAAACGGGTACTTCATGATCAGACTACCTGCTTTGTTAGCAAATTGACGCATCGGATTATTTGCCACTGCATTTTTAGAGTTCAACATGGGTTGCTCCGTTTGACTTACAGTAAGGTCGCTCTTCGGTTCAGTCGGCAACATGGTTTTTTAAGTATTTTGTAAGTATAAATTTACTAAGCAAAGCACTTGAATCAAGATCGGGACGTGGCGATCGCCACTCGATTACCTGCAATAGCCCTTAACTCTGACAGACGATTAATCACGATTTGATAAGAGACGGTGGAATCATCAGCACTGAGTACAACCACACCTCGGGCAGAAGCTGCTAAGAATCTTGTGATCTCCTGAGCCAACTGTTGCGGTGGAATCAATTTCCCGTCCTTTAACATTTGTCCCGCAGGATCAAGGGTGATTACAAAAACATCTTCTGGTTGAAGCTCTCCTGAGTTTGAGTCACCCTGACTACTGCGATCGCTAATTGGTAAATCAACTCCAATCCGACTTGGCACAGTCAAAGCGGCTGATAACAAGATAAAAAAGGCCAGAATCGAAAACACCACATCTAACAAAGCGGTTAGATTGATTTCAGCATTAGCCGATGATTGGTATTTTTTGTGGATTTTCATAAATCACCTGCCTTCATGTCAATGTGACGCATCCTAAAGCTAGATTGTTTCTTAGGGCTAGATTGTTTCTTGGGGCTTGGAGTAATTTACTTCCACAACTGTATGCACATTACCGCGAGGCGTAAAATCACCTTTGACATTAATTCTGAGGGGATCTCCCGCCTTTACAAAATCATCAAGAATCTGATTAACCGCTTCTTCATGGGAAATAAAGCGATCGCGATAGCTATTGATATACAGTTTAATAGCCTTGAGTTCTACTAAAACAAGGTTAGGGGTATAGGTAATGTAAATTGTGGCAAAGTCGGGATAGCCTGAAAATGGACATTTGCTCGTAAATTCAGGAAGAGTGATTTGAATGGTGTAGTCTCTGCCGATGCGTGGGTTCGGAAAAGTGGTGAGATTGGCTTCTGCGATCGCTTGTTCGCCGTACTTAACAGTCATGTCTGCTCTGAGATAAAAAATAAAAAATGAAATTGGGCAAGATTTGCTCTAGTCTTCTAGCGTAGCAAATTTAAACCAAAACAAAAACGGCTATACCGTTTTGTGTTTTGAAAACCCTTACTGGGTTTGGTGTTTAATTCACAAAAGTGTGACGAATAAAAAAAGGAAGGGCGCAAAGCACCCTTCCTTTTTTGAGAAGAGCGCTTTGCGCTCTCTCCTACAAGCTGTGGTTAATGTTTTTTGACATCATGGGGCTGGATCACACCATAACCGCCATGATTACGTTCATACACAACATTGATTTCCCCTGTATCAGCATTGCGAAAAACATAGAAATCGTGATCGATTAGCTCCAACCGTTCCAGAGCCTCATCCACCGATAGCGCAGGCATGGCGAAGTATTTGTTTCGCACAACCTGAGTGGGTAACTCGACCACACGATTGCCATTTGGCACTGGTACTGGAGGTTGCTCAACAACAGCAACACTGGTTTTCGCAGCAGCTCGATCGCTCTTGCGCTCTTTAAACTTCCGCAACTTACGAGCAATCTTGTCAGCAACTAAGTCAATACTTGCATACAAATTCTCGCTCTTTTCCTCGGCACGGATCACAGATCCGTTCGCATAGACTGTTACCTCTGCCGATTGGCTAGAAGCAATGCGAGGGTTACGTGCCACAGATAGATGCACATCTACCTCTGTGGTCAACGATTGGAAATGGCTCACCGCTTTGTCGATCTTTTGCTCAACATACTCGCGGATGGCTTCCGTGACTTCAATATTCTTGCCTTGAATTACAAGTTTCATCTCTATGACCTCGCTTCTGAGTTCCAAATCAGTTAATTAAAGTTGACACGCGCAATCTTGTTTTTAATTACCCCACTGCGCCGAATAGCTGATTTGGCTATGAGATCACCATAACACTTTGCTGGTGCTAGCAAACCAACTTTGATGCACTTCTTAACGTAGACTTAATAACCGATTTTGGCGTTTTTATCGCCCATAGCGCTCAAAATAATAAATCTGAAAATCAGGAGCGATCGCAATCTGTAGAAATAACATCAAACAAGGTTGCTATTTATCACTTACGATTGGGACTGTGCATCTCCTTAAGGACGCGCAGTAAAATGAAGAACAAATTTTTGATGGCGCGGTAAAGTCGCACCACAAAAAATCGTTTTTCATTAAGTCGCACAAACCTTAAGGTATGCACATTTAAGCTATTCACATTTAAGCTATTCACAAAGAGCAAAGTGAGGTTCGTATGAGTTCGGCTGTGGAACTGTGGCAACGTTATCAAGACTGGCTGTACTACCATTCAGAGCTAGGTCTTTACGTGGATATCAGTCGGATCAGGTTTACGCCAGACTTTGTGACAGAGATACAACCTAAGTTTGTCAAAGCTTTCGCAGATATGAAAGCGTTAGAGTCAGGCGCGATCGCCAATCCTGATGAGCAACGTATGGTCGGGCATTACTGGCTGCGATCGCCTGAGATTGCCCCCACGGAAGCATTGAGTAAAGATATTACTGAGACTCTTGATCGCATCGAAGACTTTACCAAGAAGATTCATGAAGGGATTATCCATCCACCAAAGGCTGCAAAGTTTACGGATATTCTTTCAATTGGTATCGGTGGCTCGGCTTTAGGTCCCCAATTTGTCGCCCAATGTTTTTCTAAGGCGGATGTACCCCTTAAAATTAGTTTCATCGATAACTCTGATCCCGATGGGATCGACTTGGTGCTGGATCTACTAGGCGATCGCCTCAGCACCACATTAGTATTGGTAATTTCTAAATCTGGCGGCACTCCTGAAGCAGCCAATGGCATGAAAGAAGCCGAGTTTGCTTTTAAAAAAGCAGGTTTAGACTTTGCGAAACAGGCGATCGCGATTACAGGCGTTGGCAGTGCGTTGGAGAAATACGCGATCGCCAATGGTTGGCTAGATCAGTTCCCCATGTATGACTGGATTGGCGGTCGAACTTCAGAACTATCGGCAGTTGGATTATTACCTGCGGCTCTGCAAGGCATTAATATTCGTGAAATGTTGCGCGGTGCAAATTTAATGGATGCGGCTACTCGCATTGAAGATATTCGCCAAAATCCTGCTGCTCTTCTTGCGATGTCATGGTACTTCACGGGCAACGGTAAGGGCGAAAAAGATATGGTGGTCTTGCCATATAAAGATCGGCTGCTGTTATTCAGTCGCTATCTGCAACAACTGGTAATGGAATCTCTCGGCAAAGAGAAAGATCTTGAAGGCAATACTGTATATCAGGGGATCGCTGTTTACGGGAATAAAGGGTCTACCGATCAACATGCCTATGTACAGCAACTGCGCGAAGGCGTTCCCAACTTTTTTGCAACATTCATCGAAGTTTTACAGGACTCTGAGCGACCTCATCCCGAAGTAGAAGAAGGTGTCGTCACTGGCGATTATTTGTTAGGGTTTCTGCAAGGTACTCGCAGCGCTCTGTATGAAAATGGTAGAGACTCAATTACTGTTACGATCCCATGTGTTTCTGAACTTACTGTTGGCGCATTAATTGCTCTGTATGAGCGTGCTGTGAGTTTTTATGCTTCGTTGGTGAACATCAATGCTTATCATCAACCAGGTGTTGAGGCTGGTAAAAAAGCTGGTGCAAAAGTACTTGCTTTACAAAAGAAACTTGTTGATGCTTTGAAAGCATCAGATGTATCTCTCTCCCTAGAGGAAATTGCGATCAGAATAAATGCTTTAGATGAAATTGAGTCTTTGTATCACATTGCGCGTCATCTTCATGCCAATTGCAAAATCCTATTTGAAGGAGACCTATCGAAACCAACAACTTTAAAAATGATGTTGATTTTGTAAATTAACCCTAAACAAAGGTGGCACTTTATGTCGCCTTTATCGTTATAGTAGAAACCTTACAGCAATTACTGATCAAACAAACTACAAGAGATTTTTTTAAAGTGTTGCTAAGCAACACTTTAAAAAAATCTCTTGGTTTGGGTTTAAACACAAAGCCCTGTAAAATTACTATTTCTTAAATTTTTTGATTAGCATTACTATTTGTACAAAAGAATCTGCAAGAATATGACTTCTTACGTTTTATCCAGTTACAGAGGTTAAATGTGAAGAAAATTTTACTTTTCTTTAGCGAACTCAATAATAGTGACCTTGACTGGTTTGTCCAGAAAGGCAAAAGGGAGACAATTACCCCCGATCGCTTATTAATCCGCGAAGGTCAGATCAGCGAAGCTCTGTACATTGTCGTGAGTGGTTCGTTTAGTGTTGCCATTGAATCGCAAGATCAGAAAGAACTTGCGAGAATTTCTGAAGGAGAAATAGTTGGCGAAGTATCTTTTATTGACACTCGACCTCCCCTTGCGAGTGTGCGATCGCTAGAAGAAAGCGTCGTACTATCAATACCCAGAGTGCAACTCTTATCGAAACTCCAACAAGATATAAATTTTTCGTCACGATTTTATCGCGCTATCTGTCTTTGTCTTTCTGATCGCCTACGTGGTACTGTGAGCCGCCTTGGATATGGCTATGATCTAGATGATTTAGAATCTCATCTTGGTGGGTTTGGTCAGTCTATGATCGGCAACTTAGAGTTAGCCGAAGCTAAGTTTAACTGGTTGATCAAAAATGTACGTGGTTCTTAGACTTTCCTATATTTCTCGAAGCCTCATAAGTAGATGAACGTAATTACAGCACTTTGCGCTCAAACCCAAACCAAGAAAAAATTTGAAAGCGTTGCGAAGCAACGCTTTCAAATTTTTTCTTGTGGTTCGTTTGATTGGTAATTGCTGTAATTAAAAACCGAAACCCGTAAAGTTGTAACTTTACGGGTTTCGGTAATTTATTTTGTCCAAGTACTTAGTAGCGCGTCTATCGAGATTTGAGAGAAATAGATAAAATTTAAAACACATGAAAAACCGTAACGCCGAGAATTGATTCAACAACTGCCGCAATCACTAATCCTGTCCAAAATCTTCCTACGGTTCTACTGAAACCGAGGGCATTATCTTCACGACTGGCTGTAAAAAACATTGACCAAGCTTGAGTTTCGCTTAGACGCGCAAATTGATTAAAGTCTTCACGAAAAGCGATCGGTGTGAAAAGTTTTTCGCCACTAAAGTCAAATTTGGTTTCCATAGTTTTCTCCTTAAGATTGGAATTTCCTTGATAAATTATTTGTTTTCGATGTTGTTATCTTAACAATTGTTTACAATTAAACACAATATCTCTTAAGTGTGGTCTAAAAATATCGCAAGACATAGAAAAGACGGCACATAGAGCCGCCTTTTGAGATAAAAAAAGAGTCGCGTTGCGACTCTTTTTTTGTTTAATTTGCTTCGATTCGCATTAAAACTTGACCATACTCAACTGGTTGAGTATTGTCCACCAGAATTTCCACGATTTTGCCAGACGATTCTGATTCGATCTCATTCATTAACTTCATAGCTTCGATGATGCAAACTGTGTGCCCTTTTTTGACAGTATCTCCAATCTCCACAAACGGAGCCTCGTCAGGGGCTGGAGAACGATAGAAAGTACCAACCATCGGCGATGTGATCTCGATGAGTTTTTTGGAGGGAAGAGAGTCAGCAACTGTGGTGGTATGCACGACAGGGCTTATAGAGGTATGCTCGATCGCTGCTGAGTTTACAGCGGAGCCAACAGCAGATGTTGGCATAACCACAGGCATTGTCGAAACTCTAGTTTCGCTTTTACGGATACTCAGACGGACATCGCCTGATTCTAGCGTCAGTTCGGTAATATCCGTCTTATTTAGAATCGTGACTAATTCACGTACTTGATCTAAGCTAAATTCCACCTAATTTTCACGCCCCAAATACGTGTCTTCACGAGTATCAATTTTGATGCGATCGCCAATATTCACAAATAGGGGAACATTGATTGATGCGCCAGTTTCCACCTTAGCAGCTTTGCTACCACCCGTTGCTGTATCACCCTTTAGTCCGGGATCAGTTTCGATTACTTCTAGTACAACAGTATTGGGTAACTCCACATCAATTACCCGATCGCCCCAACGCACGACATTAACTTCCATGCCTTCTTTAATATATTTGACACGACTGCCAATTTGGGCTGAGGTCAAATTAGCTTCTTCATAGCTTTGCATATCCATAAAGACATAATCATCTCCGTCTTTATAGGTGTGCTGCATGGAGCTTTTTTCCAGAACAGCTTGAGGAACCATTTCCCCAGCTCTGAAAGTTCTTTCTAGGTTTTTACCTGTCATGGCGCTTTTGAGAGTGGTGCGGACAAAAGCCGAACCTTTGCCTGGCTTTACGTGTAAAAATTCAACTACACGCCAGACTTCGCCATCAAGTTCAATTGTTACGCCGGGTCGAAAATCGTTACTAGAGATCATTGCAGATTGAGTAATAGCCAGTGACAATTTTATCCTAGCGATGTAACCTTTGCGACAAAAAAATTCAAAACCCAAAAGAGAGTTGCAGCGAACTCTCTTTTGGGTTTTGGTTTTTAACTAAAATGGCGATAGGTATAAATCGTTTTTTGGAGAAATTCTACCGATGTTTTAAAGCCCCAAATTAGCATCTCCTACTTTTATAGCAATTGTTATAGAATTGAGTTTTTAGAGGAGCGATCGCTACATGTCAGTAAAAAAGCAGTTTGGTAGTTTTGATGAATTGTTGGAAAGTTCAGAATTGCCTGTTCTGGTAGATTTTTATGCGCCTTGGTGTGGTCCTTGCCAATTGATGACAGGGATTTTGGACAAGGTGAGTGAAAAGATGAAAGACAAAGTTCAAATTGTCAAGATCAATACTGATAATTACCCCGATCTCGCCTCACAGTACAAAGTTTATGCTTTGCCAACATTGGTTCTATTTAAAGATGGAGCGCCTGTTGATCGAGTTGAGGGGGTAATTCAAGCCGATCAACTATGCGATCGCTTAGCGGTACATGCGTAATCAAAAAACATCTCTAAGGGAAGCACAGTAAAATAAAGAACCAAATTTTTAGTGCCTCGGCAAAGCCGAGGCACTAAAAATTTGGTTCTTTGTTAAACGAGACAGTCTGTAAGCTGTGCTAATAGTTCTTCACGGTGTAAATCACGACCGATAATTACTAATTGATTTTTTAAAGATTTGCCACGATCATCGGTTTTGAGTTCGTAACGCTTGCCACTCAGTTGAAAAACATAGCGATTGTCGATATTTGCGAACCACAGAATACCCTTGGCACGAAAAACATCGGTTGGTAATTGCTTGTCAAGAAAATTTTGAAATTTATCAAGATTAAAAGCGCGATCGCTTTGGAATGAAATTGATATAAATCCGTCGTTGTCTAGGTGATTGGAATGGTGATGATGCTCATGATCGTGATGATCCTGTTGGCAGTCGGAATCATGGCTGTGTTTATGGGTATGAGCGTGGTCATGGTCGTGGTGGGTGTGATCGTCATGCTTGTGATGATCAGCCTCTTGACTGGACTCTTGGGTGGCGGCGATCGCTGATTGGTCGATCTGGATATCCAAAATTAGTGGCAGTGGCACAACTCCTAACTGCGATCGCAAGATCCGAGCTTTAGTCTTGGTCTTATTAATGTAAGCCTCTAGTTCTTGCAGCTTTTCTTCGCTAACTAGATCGGTTTTATTAAGAATGATAATGTCGCCATACATAATTTGTGAGTAGGCTACCTCACTGTTGAAATGCTCAGAGGTAAAAGCTTCCGAGTCAACTACCGTCAAAATCGAATCAAGGCGCGTCAAATGCTGCAACTCAGTACCTAAAAAAGTGAGCGCGATCGGTAAAGGATCAGCAACGCCTGTAGTCTCAACAATCATGTAATCAATGCGATCGCCCTTTTCAAGGACATTGTAAACAGCATCCACTAGCCCATCATTGATGGTGCAGCAAATACAGCCATTGCTCAATTCCATCATGTTTTCATCGATGGATACTAGCAACTGACTATCAATGTTGATATCCCCAAACTCATTTACTAAAACTGCAACCTTCAAATCCTGTTGATTTTGCAAAATGTGGTTGAGTAAAGTGGTTTTGCCACTGCCTAAAAAACCTGTAATGATCGTAACGGGCATCCCACGTTTGGGGACATCTACATCAATAACGTCTGGTGTAGTTTCTTGTTTACTTTCTTGTTTAACAGTGCGATCAGAAGTGAGCATGGACTTTAGGCAAGAATAACTTTAGATTTCCATTTTAGCCGATTATCATAGGTCTCGACCAATGTGAAACCTGCATAAGGTAAAGGCAGGGCAGAGCATCATCTTTACTTTATGAGTTTTATGTCTTAAGTTTACTAAGTAGTTGGGCTTAATAAAAAAACAAGGTCAAAAACTGTAGCGCAGTCTGCACCACAGTTTTTGGGGTTTATATTCAATTGCACCCAGCTACTTAGCAATAGATTTTTTGTGCGAATACCATGTCAGCTCCCAAAACTCGCATTGCCTTCAGTGTAACTGATATCCTCGCTGCCCTAGAATTGCGACTGGAACCCGAAGAAGCAATTAATAAGTTGCCATTAACTAGAGCATTAGAGCAATGTTTGTCATTTGCACAAGCTAATAATTGTATTGACCTTTCTGAATTAATTAAGCAAGAGCTTGATGGCTATAGTAGCCACCCCCCTAACTATCGATATGTACAATTGAGTTATTTTGATGCTGGCGGACAGTTGATCAATGGATTAAGTCAATACAGCATTTATCCTGTAGTTACAGGAGTTGGCAAATTAGAACTACATCTTAAAAATGGGATGACGTTAATTTTGCCAAAACAGATTTTGACATTTTTATCGCAAGTTTCAGGTCGTGAGGTGGATACTGGTCATATTTCACCAGCCGTGATTAATAGTCTTTTGGGAATTATTCGTAACGAAATTATCTACAAAATCAGCAAAGATATTTCGAAGTAAGTCAATTAGCTAAACCCAATCCAACTTTAGAGCGGGCATTAATCTTTGCAGATTTTTTAAGGATTTTCCTTGCCAAGGTATATTTTCAGAGCCTTGGACAACAATCTTAATAGTCTCTTTTTGGCGAACTTTGATCACAAATTTAGATAGAACATTAATACCTGAACTATTTAAGAATTCTAATTGACAGAGATTTAAGGTGATCTTTTTAGGATTTTGTTCAATTACATTTTCTAAAATTTGGACAATTGGGGCATATTCTTCTGTCCCTGCTAGACGTAAAGATCCTTGACAATAGATAACTGTATCTGATTGTTCATACCAGACCCGATAATCATCCCCTTTAACTTCCATTCTTTAAATTCTCCTAATATAAACTTGATGAATATTTTTAGTAAAACTCACTAGAAAAGACTCTAATGATTTTTGATTAAATATGTTGCTAGAGAGGTAACTGAACCATTGTTGTTACTATTGTGGCAGGATTATTGCCAGAAACCTGTTCAAACTTCCACCCTAGGACTGCATCATAGTCCATAATCATGGTCAAATAGCCAAGTCCAGAACTTTCAGATTCATCAATGTCAACACTTTTTTCAACTTGGTTAATATACATTTCACCAATATCACCAGTAGTAATTTCTTGTAAGTAGGACTGAAAATTAGCGATCGCATCTTGATGAACACTATTTTTTGATAGAAATATTAGGCGATCGCTAAACAAATGTACTTCTAGATTAATTGGTTGTCCTGCGCTTTTATCACTATATTTCATTGCATTTTCTAGCAATTCATTAGCGACAAAACTAACTGCATGACGCACTTCAGTTTGTTTATTTAAAGCAGCACTAGTATCGCCTGGGAAAAAGTTTTTAACATAGTCCCCTAGGAAATCGGCGGAAAGCCCATTTGTCTTCCAGCGTAGTTGAATTGGTAGAGAGGATGGAGAAAATCCGAGAACCAAAAATTCGCTTCTTTCCGAAAAATCTTCTGTAAATTCTCCAAAGACTTGCGCCATAGTTAACGCCATTTTGTAATGTTTGTATTTATTGGGGATCTCTTAAGTAGCTTGCAATATTTTACAAAACTTTAACAAATCTATGCTTTCTTGTACTACGTTTAGGGACATGATGCAAGCTGCTAAATTGCATAAATCATGAGATTTCACCATCATTATGCTCTGAATATAGCAATTTCAAGCAATTTAGAAGATTATGACTTCGCCGTAAAACAAGGAACCCGATTTTTGATGGCACGGCTTCGCTGTGCCATCAAAAATCGGGTTCCTTATTAAATTGCAGAACCCTTATGCTAATTTGTGAGATGGACAAACGTAGGCTGCACTTCCCACAAATAATTTATAATTGCTACATTTACAGCGCTTTACGCTCAAACCCGAACCAAGAGAACTTTTGCAAGTGTTACGTCACAACACTTGCAAAAGTTTTCCTTGGGTTCAGTTGATCAGTAGTAGCTGTATGTAATCTAGCCTGTAACTAATCCTATGTCTTCTCAAATTGACAATTCACAGAATCTCTACGATCGCGTTGCATCAAATCAGTGGTTTATTTGTAAACGTGATACTGGTATTTGCGAAATTGTCAACAGCGATCACCAAGAGGAAATTTTAAATTCTGTGGAAACATGGGGCGCATTTGCCTCTCAAGGTGAAGCGATCGCCAAACGAGTTGGCTTAATTCGCGCTGGTAAGTGTAAACCCCAATAAGAGTGAAATTAACATTTTGCGCTTAAACCCAAAGATTTTTTAAAAGTTTTGCGAAGCAAAACTTTTAAAAAATCTTTGGTGGTTCGTTTGAACAGTAAGTGCTGGAAGCGATCGCTTGTCAGTCTAGCTGTTAAAATGAGAAGTCATTGAAGTGAAGCCAAGCTCAATACATACAGCTTTCTCAATTTCCGTTAGTGTCATTATTTATTCGCCACCGATTTGAGGTCATGCCTAGTTGCTGTTGAGCGTTAGGCAAGTTTTTTTGTAAGGTTTTAGGCAATCCTAATGTCCCGTCACTCGCCACTAATTGCACCTCGGTTGGTTCTAATCCGCGCTCGATAGGACGCTCAAAAAACTGACTCCACTCTGTTTCCCCTTCCTCCGTGTCAATTTCATAGTGCAGGACTTCATAAGAGCCGTCTTCCCACACAGCCATTGCTACCAAAACTACACGTTCTTCTGCTTCTCGACGCTGACACAGATGTCCAGCACGGTCTTCCTTAAATTCATCTCGTGTGTATTGAATATCCACCCATACTCCATCGACGAGCATCATCTTAGGTGTTTAGCTAAGTCGCGGCGGGTATTTAGTTGGTTTTGGACGGCAAGTATAACTTCATTCACAGCAGTACGGAAAATTGGTATCGTTACCGTATTTGCTACTCCCTCTCGCTGTTGTGCCGTCGCAGTTTCGGCACTCGTAAGTTGCTCATATGTCCATACTGTGTATCGAGTCCCCGTTGAAAATAGCCTGAACGCCTTGGTCTGTCTGAAGCCAATTTGGCTAGCTCTGCTTTCACTTCTTCCTCTAGAGCCGATTCTAGTACTGTTTTGGCTACTTCGAGCACGGCTGACTTCATTGCTTGTTCTAATGCTTCATCCAGTTCTGGCTGAAAACTTGTAGCTTTACCCCGTAGAATTTGTTGTTCTCGTTTTGCTATAGCAATCCTAAATGGTTTGTGGAAGGACACCCCGATGGGGTGTCCTTCCACAAACCAAAAAAATCCACAAATGATATAGGACTGCTATATGTTCATGGGTGCTTGCTTAGATCACTTTATTTCCATTTCCCCTACTTTCAGCTATTCTTTCTCCTCTAATCAAGTGACTAAATAATGACACTAACCAAGAATTAATGATGCGGCGCAAAGCGCCGCATCATTAATTCTTGGGTGATGGAAGGAGTATTATCTGTCTCAGGATTACTGAGGGATGAAGATTTTATTGCAGTTTTAAGAACGACACGGTTAAAATAAATGTTTAACAGAACGTAATACTTAGATACATCCATGCAATCGGCAGTAAGAATTGAAAATCTCAGGAAAACTTATGGCGAGACTGTTGCCGTAGATGGAATTTCTCTAAATGTTACACAGGGTCAAATATATGGACTGTTAGGTCCGAATGGGGCAGGCAAAACTACAACCATGCGTTGTCTTTGTACGCTGACTATGCCTGATTCAGGGTTAATTGAAGTAGCTGGGGCAACTGAAGCAAGGGCTATCCGCAATCGTCTAGGCTACGTTGCTCAAGAAGTTGCTCTAGATAAAGTCCTGACGGGACGCGAATTATTACGTTTTCAAGCAGCTTTGTATCACATTCCGCCAAAACAAATCGGCGATCGCATTGACAGTGTATTAGATTTACTACAACTAGAGCCTTACGCTGATAAGCTCTCAGGGACATATTCGGGTGGTCTCAAAAAGCGTTTAGACTTGGCTGCGGGGTTACTGCATCAACCATCGGTACTAATTCTTGATGAGCCAACGGTGGGCTTGGATATCCAGAGTCGGATTGCAATTTGGGAGTTTTTACGCAAGCTCCGAGCTTCAGGTGTGACCGTATTGATTAGCAGTCATTACCTTGAAGAAATTGATGCACTTGCCGATCGCGTAGCAATTATTGATAAGGGCAAAATTATCGCTGAAGGCACGACCAATGACTTAAAGACTAAGGTTGGTGGCGATCGCATCACGGTGAGGATTCGGGAGTTTGCCGAGCGTCATGAAGCTGAACATGCTCAAAAGATTTTGCAGCAGCTACCAATTGTGCAGAGCATTACGATTAATTCGGCTCAAGGTAATGCCGTTAACTTATTTGTCACCCCTGATGCTAACGCCATTAGCGAAATTCAAAACATCTTGGCGGCGGTTGATATTGAAGTATTCAGTCTGTCCCAGTCTCGCCCTAGCCTTGACGATGTATTTCTTGCAGCGACGGGGCAAACCATTCTTGATGCTGAAATTGCTCAGTCGGAGATATTGACGGCAAGTAAAGGCAAAAAGAAGAGCAAGTAGATTCATTGTCCAAGTAAAAAAGATGGGGCGCTTTGCGCCCCATCTTTTTTACTTGGGTTTTAGTAAAGTTTTTTATAGCAAATACAAGGTGAATCTTAACTATTACTGGCTATTTCACATCTATCACTGCATTTAATATACGGTAAGGAGTTATTTTCCTTAGTTCTTTACATTGAGGTGCAGTATGCGTGATTTCACGTCTTTCATCTTGGCTCAAACCTCGACGACCAGAAGTTTTGCAATAGAAGATTTACTTAGACCTGATGGAATTGTATTGCAGCTAGTCTTTGCGATCGCCATTTTAGTCGGTGGCTGGGTAATTGCCATATTTTTCTCCTCCATGACCGAGGGTTTACTGAAACGTACAGATATTGATAATAAGCTGGCGAATTGGTTAACAGGTTCCCGTAGTAGTAGTTTGCCAATTGAGAAATGGGCAGGCACTACAGTTTTTTGGATTATCCTCCTATTTACCTTGGTGGGATTCTTCCAATTTCTTAGATTAGATGCGGTTGCTACTCCGTTAAATAGTTTACTTGCCCAGATTGCGTCATTCTTACCTAAGCTCGGTGGTGCGGCGATTCTGGCAGGGATTGCATGGGTCTTAGCAACTGTTAGCAAAGTTGTTGTGGGACGCTTTTTGCGATCAGCTCAAATTGACAGCAAAGTGAACGAGAGTGTTGGGGATGCAACCACACAAGTAATCCCTCTTAGCGAGACTCTATCTTCAGCTTTGTATTGGTTTATCTTGTTACTCTTTCTGCCCTTAGTTCTAGATACCCTTGGCTTAGTTCAAGCACTTCAGCCTTTACAAAATCTCGTCAATCAGATTTTGAGCGCTCTACCAAAAATCCTCAAAGCAGTGATGATTGGTGGTATTGGTTGGTTGATTGCTCAAGTAGTGAAGCGGATCGTGACCAATCTCTTAGCTACTAGTGGAGCAGATCGTTTTCTCCAGCGTTGGACTCCTAATCAAAGTGAATATACCCTATCTCAAGTAGTTGGGAACTTCATTTATATATTGATTCTGATTCCCACAGCTATATCCACTTTAGAAGCCTTAGAAGTTGGTGCAATCTCTCGCCCAGCAACAGCAATGCTGGATCAAGTGTTGCGCTTCCTACCTCAGATTTTTGTGGCTAGTGCGATTCTTACGGTTGCCTATTTCTTTGGTCAATTTGCGAGAGATATTATTTCTGGAATTCTTACAGGTTTAGGCTTTAACAATATTTTGCAATGGTTGGGATTTCCCGCGATCGCGGCAACGCCTCAAACCAATGCATTTAATGAAGATACTGAAAATGCCTCTATAACAACGCTTCCACCACAAACACCCTCACAAATCGTTGGAATTATTGTATTTCTGGCGATTATGCTAGTGGCGATCGCTACAGCTACCGACGTTTTACAGATTAATGCTCTGACCAGCATTGTTTTTGGTGTATTGAAAGTGTCTGGACAAGTTCTAAGCGGTGTAGTGATTTTCGCGATCGGCTTGTACCTTGCGAACCTTGCCTTTAACTTGATTACTAGCACTGGTGGTCGCCAAGCGCGAATCCTCGGTCATGCCGCCCGAATTTCCATTGTTGCGCTAATTACGGCGATGGCTCTCAAACAGATGGGTATCGCTAGTAATATCGTCGATCTAGCATTTGGCTTATTAACTGGGGCAATTGCCGTCGCGATCGCGGTTGCCTTTGGACTTGGTGGCAAAGATATCGCTTCTCAACAGTTGCGTGAATGGCTAGATTCATTCAAACGGAACGACTAATACCAAAACACAAAATGGCTACGCCATTTTGTGTTTTTAAAACCCTTACTGGGTCTGGTTTACAAATTTGATTTCAAAGCCTCGCCTAGCGAGGCTTTTTTGTCTAAACTAACTTTGTCTAAACTAACATTGAACCTGCGGCATACATACCAGAAGCGATCGCCCTATTAACAAGAGAATTTGCTCCAATTAAAGTCTGTGATGGAATGTGAGCATCTTTTCCAATAGAAGCATCTTCTCCTACATAACAAGGTGCATTCAAAACTGCTCCCTCAGCAACCTTAGCAGTTTTCGCAATCCAAACTCCCTTGCTTTGCTTCTCAGCGCGATCGCCGAAATCAAACGGAACTTTTTCTTCCAACACATCAGTCTGGGCTTGAAAATACTTCTCAGGTGTTCCCATATCCATCCAATAGCCATCCCATACAAACCCCATCATCTTCAAGCCACGCTCTAAAACATTGGGGAAAACTTTCCGTTCAAAGCTGAGAGGTTCACCCATTGGATAAATGTCAAAAATCTTTGGTTCTAAAACATAGGTTCCAGCATTAATCGTATCAATACCTTGAGCCAGAAATTCTACCGCTTGTTCTGCATTTGGTTTCTCTCGAAAAGCTTGGACTTGACTTTGCTCGTTAATTTCTACTAAGCCAAAAGGCGTAATATCAAGAACTTTTGTCAAAGTCAAAGTTGCATCAGCTTCTGTTGATTTATGAAACTTTATGAGCGATGTCAAGTCTAAATTGGTAAGAATATCGGCATTGAATACAATCAATGACTCACCTGTGAAATATGGCTCTGCAAGCTTAATTGCGCCTGCGGTATCAAGTGGTGTGGACTCTTCAACATACCGAATTTTTACACCAAAGCGATCGCCATCCCCAAAATAATCGATTACTTGTCGCGCTTGATACTGCACGTTTAGCAAAATGTCGCACACACTAGCTTCACGACAACGATTAATCATCCATTCTAAAAATGGACGATCCACCAGAGGTAGCATTGGCTTAGGACAGCCATAGGTCAAGGGTCTGAGCCTTGTTCCTTTTCCACCAGCAATAATTACAGCTTGCATAGAGTTGTTGACTTGCGGTATATGTTGTTTGTTGAGCATTATAGAAGTTATGGAGTGGTGTGTGAGCAATAGACCGATAACTGCATCCAAAGTTCGGTCAGCCGATACCACCAATCGCGCTGATTTGCCTATGAATTCACTAGAAACAACGCAAATCGATTTGCCTCAAACTACCATTACTAAAGTTAGACGCATCCCCTTTGCGAAAATCGGTTTTACTTTATCTCTACTAGTCTCAGTAGGCGTTGGTGCTTTTTTAGGGCGGATTATCCCAATTAATGCTTTGGATTGGGGGGGCTTATTAACGGGACGTAAGCCTGAAGAAGTTTTGATGGAGGGCTTAGGTCGCAAGTTAGAACGTCCTTATCAGATTCTAGTGATGGGGGTTGATCGGGTACTTGATGCTCCTCTCGGCTCTCCTGAGTCCTTTAATGGTCGTAGCGATAGTATGCTGCTGATTCGCCTCGATCCGATTGATCGTTCCGTGCATATGCTATCAATCCCTCGCGATACCCAAGTACCAATCCCAGACTATGGCGTGACCAAAATTAATGCAGCGAATGTCTACGGCGGTGCAGAACTCGCTCAAGAGGTTGTCTCAGAAAAGCTTAACGGCGTTGAAATCGATCGCTATGTCCGTCTTGATACCCATGGACTATCAGCTTTAGTTGATGCCCTTGGCGGCATTGAGGTAAATGTGCCGAAGCGGATGAAGTATGTTGACAATACGCAAAAGCTAAATATTGATCTCTATGCGGGTGTGCAGACTCTAAATGGTGAACAAGCTGAAGGCTTTTCTCGCTTTCGCCATGATGAAGATGGAGATATCGGACGGATTCAGAGGCAACAGATTGTCTTGAAAGCAGTGAAGGCAAAAATTGCTAATCCTGCGGTTGTACTACATCTTCCCGATTTGATTAACGTCATGCAAAAGCATGTGGACTCTAATCTCAGTTTTGACGAGATGATGGCGATCGCCACCTTTAGCATGACCTTAAAACCTGAACAAATCCAATCGACGAGTCTTAAAGGTAGACCCAGCGAGCCTAATGAATTTCGCTTTAGTTATTGGATTGTGAGTCCTGAGGATGTTGATCAGGCGATCGCTAACAAATTTACAACTAAGCAAAACCCTCAATAAAAAAAGCAGCGCTAGGCGCTGCTTTTTTGTTGTTTTAGGACGGGCCAGGAGGGATTCGAACCCCCGACACCGTGGTCCGTAGCCACGTGCTCTAGTCCACTGAGCTACAAGCCCTTAACTCGCGAATCTAATGATAACACAGTGTGCAATCTTGGCAAGCAAAAAATAAATTTTCTTTTGTCAAGTTATAAAAATAGCGCAAAGTCTTGCTTTTATGGTTATAGCAAACCCACAGAAATGAAGACTTGCAAACTCGCTTTCGGCGATTTTAGTTTCTCGAGCTTATCTTATTTTCAGAAGTAGGAACATGGGCGATCGCATTATGTAAGACATGGGTAGATTCAAAAGTTATAAATAAGTTATAGATAGGTTATAAAGATGGGTTTATATATGGCTTAGAGGTGCAAATAGTATTAATTTATAAATGGAATAGAGTTTTTCAATTTAATAAAGAACCAAATCTTTGATAGTGTGGCAAAGCCACACTATCAAAGATTTGGTTCTTTATTTTACGGCGAAGCCATTACATAATTTGTTAGGTGTTTGTGATGCTCAACAAAAAACAGTGTTTAAGATACATCTTCCTAGCTAGCATATTCACCTCAGCCCATGGAGCTTATGCCCAGAGTATCACTCCAGCAAATGATGGATTGAATACAAATGTGAATCAAGTAGGGAACCAATACAATATAACGGGTGGAACACAGGCAGGAGCAAACTTGTTTTACAGTTTGCAAAAATTAGGTTTATCCACAAGCGAAGTCGCTAATTTCTTGAGCAATCCCAGCGTGCAGAATGTCTTGACACGTGTAACGGGAGGGGAAGCCTCGATGATTAATGGATTGATTCAGGTGACGGGCGGAAATTCTAACCTGTTCATTCTTAACCCTGCGGGAATAGTGTTTGGAGCTAATGCGAGTTTGAATGTGCCAGCCAATTTCTCGGCTACGACCGCAACAGGAATCCAAGTAGGAAATGGATGGTTTGGAATTAATAGCAGCGTTGATGAGGTTCGCAACCTCACGGGTAATGTAACAGGCTATGGTTTTACTAACACTTTGCCGAGTTTGGATAATTCTCCATCAGGGGTAATTTCCAATGAAGGGAATCTTCAAACTAAGATCGGAAAAAGTGTCACTTTAGTGGGTGGCATGGTAGTAAATACAGGCACGATCACCACACCTGAGGGGAACATTACGATCGCAGCCACCCCTGACAATAAATTCATCAAAATTACCAATGAAGGCAGTTTGATGAGTCTCGAACTACCGATTGCTGATCAGCAAGTAGTTGGCAATGCTCCTGTGCTGCGGGGTGTGGATTTACCAAGCTTACTTATTGGTAAGATATCGGGAACGGCGATCGCATCGGGTAATTTAAATGTATCGGGAAACAATGGTGGGAATGTCCAAGTTTTGGGTGATAACGTCAGTTTAGTAAACGCCAATATAAATGCATCAGGTGTCAATGGTGGTGGCACGGTGTTGATTGGTGGCGATTTGCAAGGTACTGGCACAACACCGAAGTCGCAATCAACAAATGTTGATACAAGTAGCACGATTAATGCTGATGCGTTGGTGAATGGGCATGGGGGCAAGGTAATTTTATGGTCGGATGGGACAACGGCTTTCGATGGCACGATTACGACGAAGGGTGGGACGCTGAGCGGTAATGGTGGACTGGTAGAGACTTCTGGCAAAAACATCCTCACAGTTGGCAATAACGCTCAGGTTAATACTTCGGCATTTCAAGGGGAAATAGGTACTTGGTTGCTTGATCCGACTACGATCACTGTCGTGGCAAGTGGTGGGGTTGATGCTACTGTTGCGGCGGCGAATGCCAATGCAGGTGCTAGCACGATCAACAGCTCGACAATTGTATCGGCGCTGAATGGTACTAATGTCAACCTGACGGCAACTAATGCAATTACTGTTAATGCTGCGATTAACTCCAGCGCAAATGGTGCAAATGGGAACTTGAGATTGACTGCTCCGACAGCCAATCTGAATGCACCGATTACCTTAAGAGGGGCAAGTACCTTATCTGGTACTGCAACTACGGTTAATGTTGGCGCTGCTGGTACGGTGAAAAATGGTGTAGATGTAGCGGCGGCTGGCGCAACTGTGAATCTAGCGGCAGCTACTTATATACTAGGCGCAACGGTTCCGATTAATAAAAACCTAACAGTAAATGGTGCAGGGGCAAATAACACTACTATTAGTGGTAACAATGCTGTTAGGGTTTTTACTATTGGCGCAGGTAGAACTGTCAACATGAATGCGTTGACCATTACTAATGGAAGAAGTAATGCTGGTGGTGGTGTGTTGATCAATGTGGGCGCAGTTCTGAATCTTACTAACAGTACGATTAGCGGAAACACTGTAACTGGAATTGCAAGTAGCGGTGGTGGGATTTCCAATTTATTAGGCACTTTGAATATTACTAATAGCACTATTAGTGGAAATACTGTGACTGGGAATTTGAGTAGTGGTGGAGGAATTTCCAATTTATTAGGCACTATAAATATTACTAACAGCACCATTAGTGGAAATACTGTGACTGGGAATTTGAGTAGTGGTGGAGGAATTTCCAATACAGGCACTATAAATATTACTAACAGCACCATTAGTGGAAATACTGTGACTGGGAACTTGAGTAGTGGTGGAGGAATTTCCAATACAGGCACTATAAATCTGCTTAACGCTACTATTAGTGCTAATACGGTATCTGGAACTGGCACTACTGGTGGCGGCATCTCCAATTTATTGGGTGCAGTTAGAGTCAAGAACACCATTATTGCTGGTAATAATAATCCTAATAGACCAGATGTTTCTGGCGGATTTACCGACCAAGGTAATAACTTGATTGGTAAAAATAATGGCAGTATGGGTTTTACAGTCAGCACTCTAGTTGGCACGATCGCTGCACCAATAAATCCGCTTTTAGGTCCTTTAGCTAACAATGGGGGAGCTACTCAAACTCAAGCTTTACTTATAGGTAGCCCAGCTATTAACGCAGGTAATAACACAGGAGCGCCAACATCTGATCAGAGAGGTATCGCGATCAATGGAATTCGAGACATAGGTGCTTTTGAGGTTGCTCCACCACCTATCATCATCCCACCTGTTGTCACACCACCTGTTGAGACACCACCTGTTATCACACCAAAGCCTAATATCAATCCCAGCAAAGAAAATCGCCGAGATGATGAGAAGAAAGTTTTAGTCTTATCGTCATCACCTATAGCATTTTTATCAGTAAATGATATCGAATTCCAACGACTTAAGTCATTTCTCATCGCAGTCGTCGAGTTTATGAATCGAGATGGAGGTAACTTGGAAATAGATGCTAAAGACCTCTGGAAAGATACCAACATCAATATTATCGATGAATCCTACAATCAGGAAGTAATTAGACTTGCCATCCAGCGCTCAATTGGTAAATTCATTGGGAATGAATACATCGATCTCGTAGATGTCAATTTTGAGACTAAAAAAGATAAGAAGAGTATTCTGCTCAAGGTTCGCAAATCTCCTAAAACAGCGAAGTTATTAAAGGATTAGGAGCAGAGGTTGAGATTTAAAATAATCAATGAGGTGTGAGAAAACAAAACCTGCCTCGTCTTAAAGCCTGAAGAAGTAATTGCATTACCTAAAAATAATCGCTCAATCACATCTTCAGAAATAGCAACATAGGTGATCGCATTATCATAGGGATGATTCCATTCAAAAGTTATAAATAAGTTATAGATAAGTTACAAAGATGGATTTATATATAACTGAGATGTGCAAATAGTATTAATTTATAAATAGACTACATAATTTGCTAAGTTTTGTGATGCTCAACAAAAAACAGTGTTTAAGATACATCTTCCTAGCTAGCATATTCRCCTCAGCCCATGGAGCTTATGCCCAGAGTATCACTCCAGCAAATGATGGATTGAATACAAATGTGAATCAAGTAGGGAACCAATACAATATAACGGGTGGAACACAGTCA